>JBKPLI010000001.1:0-6216 GCA_046731555.1 Actinomycetota bacterium
GAGCCGGCCCGCCGCGACGCCGCCCGCGAGCGGCGCGCCCGCCGGCGTCCCGAGCGCGACCACGACGTCGTTCCCGGCGCAGCCCGCCGAGACGTCCGAGACGTTCACGCCCCGCACGACATAGGCGCCGCTCGCGCCGCTGAAGGCCACGTCGTAGCCGACGCTTACCGAGCCGTCGCAGACCGCCCCGGGATCGGAGCTCCCGCCGGAGGATGCGCTCGAGGCGCCGAACGGCGTGAGCAGGGCGCCTGCGTAGGCGCCCGCTGCCGTCGCGGCGAGCGTGCCGGCGACGGCGAAGACTGTCTTGAAGGCCCCGAGCATCCGCATCCGTCAGGGCCCGACGATCGCGACCCGGTAGCTCCCGATCGACGCCGCGGGCGCGCTCCCTGAGAAGGTCACCGTCGCGGAGCCGGTGAACCCCGTGCTCGGAAGGGTCACGGAGCTCGTGAGGAGGGCTGCGTTCGAGGTGTTGGCAAGCGTCACCGTCAGCGTCTCGCCGGCGCAGGCCGCGTTGATCGAACCGACCGTGAGGGACGTCACGTTGTGGTTGGCCGTCGCGTCGATCGCACGGGCCGGGTACGTGACGCCGTCCGTGTCGCAGGCCGCGACGACGGCCGTGCCGCTGCCGAGCGACCGGGACGTGACGTTCATCGTCGCGGCGGCGGCGAAGCTGGCCGCGCCGACCGCGAAGGCCGCGACGAGGACGATGACGTACGAGAACTTCATGGCGTGTCCGTGTCCTTTTGGCGAGAAGGGCCCCGGGTGGGGCCCCTCTCTTGCCGGAGGAAAACTGACGGGCCTCCCTTTCGCTACTAGCCGGAGATGACGGCGTGGACGTTCGCGACGCTGGCCGCGTTGACCGTGCCGGAGGGGGTGAGCGAGACCGAGCCGCCGGTCGCCTCGCCCGCCGTGATCGTGTGCGTGATCTGGCCGATGCTCGCGTTCGAGCCGTTGACCAGGTCGACCACCATGCTCTTGCCGGAGCAGCTGGTGAACGTGCCCGTGACCGTGATGCCGCTGACCTTGTAGCCGGGGATGGTGCTGTCGTACGCGACGTTGTAGGCCGCGTTGACGCCCGTTGCGCACGACGTGACCGCCGCGTTGCCGGCGCCGAGGGTCTGGCCGGTGACGTTGAGCGTGGCCGCGAAGCCGAACGCCGACGAGAAGACCACCGCGCCCACGACGAGGGCGAGGATCGGCTTCCGCTTCAGTGCCTTCTTGATGGTTGCCTTCGACATCGTTTTCCTCCGTTTGTCCCGCGAGATCCGATCTCGCTTAGTTCAGATGGATCAATCGTCGGGCCCGCGAGGAGGAAGGCCGTCGGCGTTTCCGGAGGAATTGCGTATGGACGATCCGTCGCCTCCGGTGCGCTTCAGGATGCAAAGACTCCGTTAGGAAGCGGGTTTCCGGCGGGCGACGTCAGTACGATTGCGCGGTGCCCACCTCGGTCGTCACCGGCGGAGCCGGCTTCCTCGGGTCGCATCTCTGCGACCACCTCCTGAAGCAGGGCCACCGGGTCATCTGCGTGGACAACCTGGAGACGGGCTCGCTCGAGAACATCGAGCACGCCGCCGACCCGGGCACGTTCCACTTCCTCTACCACGACGTCTCCGAGCCGATCTGGATCGACGAGGACGTCGACTTCGTCTTCCACCTCGCCGCCCTCGCGAGCCCCGTCGACTACATGCGGCTGCCGCTCCATTCGCTGAAGGTCGGGTCGTACGGCACCCACCACGCCCTCGGCCTCGCGAAGTGGAAGCGCGCCCGGTTCCTCATCAGCTCGACGAGCGAGGTCTACGGCGACCCTCAGATCCACCCGCAGCCCGAGACCTACTGGGGCAACGTGAACCCGATCGGCCCCCGCGGCGTCTACGACGAGGCCAAGCGGTACGCCGAGGCGCTCACGATGGCGTACCACAACCAGCAGGGCGTGGACACCGCCATCGCCCGGATCTTCAACACCTACGGGCCGCGGATGCGGAAGAACGACGGCCGCGCGTCGTCGAACTTCCTCATGCAGGCGATGGAGGGCAAGCCGCTCACGGTCTACGGCGACGGGTCGCAGACCCGCTCCATGTGCTACGTCGACGACCTGATCCGCGGCCTCTACGCGCTCGCGACGAGCGAGGAGCACCTGCCGGTGAACCTCGGCAACCCGGAGCACGAGGTGACGATGCTCGAGCTCGCGCAGACGTGCATCCGCGTCACGGGCTCGTCGAGCGACATCGTGTTCGAGGCGCTGCCGGTCGACGACCCGCAGCAGCGCCGCCCCGACATCACGCGCGCCCGGCAGATCCTGGGGTGGGAGCCCGAGATCGACCTCGAAGCCGGCCTGTCGCGCTGGTTGAGGGCGCTCGGGCGGGAGCCGGTCGGCGTCTAACGTGCGCCGCCTCGGGGTGATTGCGACGCTCGCCGCGGCGCTCGTCGCCGCGACCGCGCAGCCTGCGGACAGCTCGCGCTACCTCCGCGTCGGCATCTACGACGAGGCGCAGACCCTCTACGGTCCGGTCGACCGGACGTTCGCCTTCCTGAAGCAGCTGAAGGTGCAGGAGGTGCGGCTGAACCTCTACTGGGGCGGCAGGTACGGCGTCGCGTCCCGGCGTCCGGCGAGCGCGACGAACCCCAACGACCCCGCGTACAAGTGGGATCTCTACGACCGCACCGTGAAGCTCGCGTCCGCGGCCGGCGTCCACGTGATGTTCTCGATCTACGGCACGCCGGCCTGGGCTAACGGCGGCAAGCCGGCGAAGTACGGGCCGACGCGCCCGACCGACCTGCGCAACTTCGCCTACGCCGCGGCGACGCGCTACAGCGGCCGCTTCCGCGACAGGCAGGGGCTCGGCATCCCCGCGGTGAAGGAGTGGCTCGCGTGGAACGAGCCGAACAACCCGGTGTTCCTCGCGCCGCAGTACCGGCGCACCGCCAAGGGCTGGGCGATCGTGAGCGCGACCGCATACGCGAAGATCTGCAACGCGATCTACAACGGCGTGCACGCGACGATGAACTCGGGCGAGCGCGTCGGCTGCGGCGTCACCTCGCCGCGCGGCAACAACAACCCGTCCACCGCGCGCGCGTCCGTCTCACCGCTCGCGTTCCTGCGCGCCTCGAAGAAGGCCGGGCTGAAGACGTTCGACGCGTGGGCGCACCACCCGTACTACGCCGGCCCGTCCGACCAGCCGACGACGAAGCCGGTGACCGCGAAGGGCGCGCCGGCGACCGCGGTCACGCTCGGCAACATCTCGGACCTGATCCGCGAGGTGACGCGTCTCTACGGCAACAAGCGGATCTGGATCACCGAGTACGGCTACCAGACGAACCCGCCCGACCGCCTCTTCGGTGTGTCGTGGGCGCGCCAGGCCGCCTACCTCTCGCAGGCGTTCGCCATCGCGCGCAAGAGCCAGCGCATCGACATGATGCTGTGGTTCCTGCTCAAGGACGAGGCCGGCCTCGGCGGCTGGCAGTCCGGCCTGCTGACGATCAACAACCGCAAGAAGCCGTCGTTCACGGCCTTCCAGCGGCTCAAGCACTAGCCGCGTGACCGGGCGCGCGACGTGGCCCGGGGCGGAGCGGCGGGCGCCGTCGCGCTCGTCCGCGACGTGGGTCGTCCGCTCGGCGCTCGCGCGCTGGCTGCAGGAGCAGGCGGCCGTCGCCGGCGAGCGCGGCCGCGTCCGCGTCCTCGACGTCGGCTGCGGGCCCAAGCCCTACTACCCCTTCTTCGCCGACGCCGCGAGCGAGTACGTGGGCGTCGACGTCGTCGAGAACCCTGCTGCCGAACTGCGCGGCGCGGTCGAGGCGCTGCCCGTCGCCGACGGCAGCTTCGACCTCGTGCTCTGCACGCAGGTGCTCGAGCACTGCGACGACCCGGCACAGGCGGTTCGCGAGCTCCGCCGGGTGACCGCCCCAGGCGGCCGCGTGCTCGCCTCGACGCACGGCGTGCAGGTCTACCACCCGTCCCCGGTCGACTACTGGCGCTGGACGCACGAGGGGCTTCGCCGTCTCTTCGAGACGAACGCGTCGTGGGCCTCGCTCACGGTCGAGCCCGCGGCCGGCACCGCCTCCGCGCTCGCGATGCTGCTCGGCACGTACGTCGAGATCTCGCTGCGCCGGACGTTCCTCGCGCGCGCGCCTGTGTGGCTCCTCAACTCCGCCGGCGCCGCCCTCGATCGCCGCGCCGCGCGCCTGCGCGACCCGCTGCCGGGATCGCTGATCCCGAACCTGCACGTCGTCGCGACGGTCGGCTGATGCGCCTCCTGCGCCGCAACGCCATCGGCGTCTACGCGGTCTACGCGACGGCGATCCTCTCCGGCCTCGTCGTCACGCCGATCGTCATCCACCAGCTCGGCACGGAGGCGTTCGGGATCTGGTCGTTCATCGGCTCGGTGACGATCTACCTCTCCGTGCTCGACCTCGGCGTCGGGCCGACGATCGTCCGGTACGGCGCCGAGGCGCGCGGCCGCGGGGCGCCCGAGGACCTGAACGCGGTCGCGTCGGTCGGGCTCGCGCTCTATGCGGCGATCGGCCTCGTGACGATTCCGATCGGCATCGCGCTCGCGTTCCTCGTGCCGGTCCTGATCGACGCACCCGACGACCTCGTGACCGCGACGCGCGTGGCGACGCTGCTCACTGTGCTCGGCATCGCCGCGCGCTTCCCGCTCGGCCTCTTCACGAACCTGCTCGTCGCGCAGCAGCGCTGGGACGTGCAGAACCTCGCGAACTTCGTCTCGGGCATCGCGTACATGGCGGCGGTGGCGATCGTGCTGACGAGCGGAGGGGGTCTCGTCGCGCTCGCTCTGATCGCGCTGCTGACGACGCTGATCCGCCTGCTGCTGCCGCTGCTCTGGCTGCGCACCGAGCTGCCCGGCCTGCAGCTCGCGCGGCGCTATGTGAGACGTGCGCGCGTCCGCGAGCTCGCCGCGTTCAGCGGCTCGAACTTCCTCGTGCACGTCGCGAACAAGATCGTGTTCTCGACGGACGTCGTCGTCGTCGGGATCGTGCTCGGCAGCATCGCGGCCGGCGTGTACTCCGTGCCGGCGAAGCTGTTCGTGCTCGCGTTCGGGCTCGGCACCGCGGTCACGTCGCTGATGTTTCCCGCCTTCGCGGAGCTCGAGGGCGCCGGCGCGGGCGAACGGCAGCGCAGCCTGCTGCTCGCCGGCCTGCGCGGCGGCATGGCGCTGATGCTGCTGCTCGCGCTCCCGTTCCTCTTCATCCCGGACCTGCTGATCCACGGCTGGGTGGGCGGCGGGTTCGAGGAGGGGTACCCGGTGCTGTCGCTGCTGGCGGTCGTGCTGCTTCTCCACCAGCCGATCTACGTACTCACGCAGTTCCTCATCGCGCGCGCGTGGCAGCGGCCGGCGGCGCTGATCTCGATCGCGATGACCGCCGTGAACCTCGTGCTCTCGGTCGTGCTCGCGGCGACCGTCGGCCTGTGGGGCGTTGCGCTCTCGACGCTGCTGACGGACGCCGCCGCGCTCGTGCTCGTCACACGCGTGACCGCGCCCGTCGCGTTCACCTCGGTCGGCGAGCTGACGCGCGCGTCGGCGCGACCCGTGGTCCCCGCGCTCGCGGCCGCGCTCGTCGTCCTCGTCGGCGCCGCGCGGATCTGGTCGCCGGACACGCTGCTCACGCTCGTGCCGCTCGGTGTCGCGTGGGCGCTCGCCGGCGGCTTCGCGATCTGGCGCTTCGGGCTCGACCCCGGCGAGCGCGCGCAGCTCGGCCGGCAGCTGCGCGGCACGCGGCGCGCCGCCGAGCCCGCCGTCGAGTTCTAGGCCGGCGGCAGGTAGCGGTCGAGGACCTCGACCTCGAACCGCCGCGCGAGCACGTCCCAGTCGAGCTGCGCACCCGCGCGGCGCGCGAGGTCCGCGATGCGTCCGCGCTCTACGCCGTCCTCCAGCAGGTGCACGACCGCGCCGACGAACGCGCGCGGACCGTCGACGAGGATGCCGGCGCCCGTCTCGCCGAGCACCTCCGTCACCTCGTAGTCGTAGGAGACGGTCGGCACGCCGAGGCCCATGAACTCGGCGACCTTCGCGGCCTGGATCCCCGTGTCCTGCGTGCGCGGGTAGACGGCCACGTCGAAATGCGTCGCGGTCGCGAGCGCCCGTTCGCGCGGCAGGCGGCCGAAGAGCACGACGTCGTCGCGTCCCTCGAGCCGGCGTCGCACTCGCGCGCTGGGCATCCCCACGAGCCACAGCCGCGCCGCCGGCACGCGTTCGCGGA
>JBKPLI010000002.1:0-4803 GCA_046731555.1 Actinomycetota bacterium
CGTCACGAGCTGCGCCGCGACCGCCGACCACACGATCGCCGTACCGGCGACCGCGAGATACGCCACGCCCGTCTTCATCGCCGAGTACCCGAGCACCTGCTGCATGTACAGCGTCAGCATCAGGAACATCGAGAACATCGCGGTGCCCATGATGAAGCCGGCCACGTTCGCGCCGCTGACGGTCTTGATCCGGAGGATCGAGAACGACATGAGCGGGTCCTTCGTACGCATCTCGACGACGAGGAACGACGCGAGCAGCACGACCGCCGCGGCGAAGATGCCGATCGTCTTGCCGGACGTCCAGCCGTACTCGTTCGCCTGCGTAATGCCGAACACCGCCGTCGTGAGGCCGCCGGTGACGAGCAGCGCGCCGGGAAGGTCGAACCGGGACGCGCGCGCGTCGCGGCTCTCGCCGAGCAGGACCGGGGCCAGCGCCATCGCGGTGATCCCGACCGGGATGTTCACGAAGAAGATCCACTCCCAGCTGAGGGCGTCCGTGAAGATGCCGCCGAGCAGCACGCCTGCCGCCGCGCCGAACCCGCCGACGGCGCCCCAGACGCCGAGCGCGACATTGCGCTCGCGCCCTTCGCGGAACGTTGTGGTGAGGATCGAGAGCGCGGCCGGCGAGATGATCGCCGCGCCGAGGCCCTGCACCGCGCGTGCGCCGATGAGCGACGCCTCGCTCCACGCGAGGCCCGCGAGCAGCGAGCCGGCGGTGAACACGACGAGTCCCACCACGAAGACACGGCGCCGACCGAGGAGGTCGGCCGCGCGGCCGCCGAGGAGGAGGAACCCGCCGAAGACCAGCGCGTAGGCGCTGATCACCCACTGCAGGTTCTCCTGCGAGAACCCGAGATCGACCTGAATCGAGGGCAGTGCCACGTTCACGATCGCGATGTCCAGCACGACCATGAACTGCACGACGCTCAGGAGCGCCAGTGCCCACCACTTGCGTCCTGCTGAAGAAACCATCGCGAATGTCACACCTTTCGGGAAATCGTTGAGTCGACAAACAGATTCCACCGAGAGTAGGGCGCGACCTCATCGGCACCGCGGACGATTCGGCGTCGTCCTCAGGGACGAGGTTCGCGGCCTTCCGGCCGACTCGATGGAGCGCTAACGTCAACCGAGGTCGTCCGAACGGGAGGCTCGAGAGATGAAGCGGTTCTCATGCTGGCTCGGCCGGCACCGCTGGAAGAGCGTCGTCGAGGACGGAGAGAGCTACACGCTGTGCTCGGCGTGCGGGACTACGCCCCGACGCCGCGGGCGTTCGCCGGTGACGTCGGCGGACGTCGCGTACATGAGGAGCAGCGGCCAGTCCGACAACTCGATCTCGAGCGGGTTCTGACTCACTCCCAGGGCAGGCCGCGCCAGGAGCCCGGCCGCTCGAGCTGCCAGTGCGGGAACGGTGCGTACGCCTCGTGCGGTGAGGTCGTCTCGGCCTCGACGCCGGCGCCGTGCGCGCGGGCGAGCTCCGACTCGGGGTAGCGCGTGCCGAACTCACCCGTGCGCGCGCCGAGCATCAGCAGCACGCACGGGCCGTCGCCGGCACCGACGAACGCGTGCGCCGTGCCGGGCGGGCAGTGCACGAAGTCCCAGGCACGCAGCGGCCGCTCCTCGCCCTCGACGAGCAGCACGCACTCGCCGTGCAGGACGACGAAGTCCTCCTGGTTGATCTCGGCGTGGTACAGCCCGCTCGGCTTGCCCGGCTCGAGCACCGCGAGGCCGATGCCGATCTGCTCGAACCGCTGCTGCTCGAGACCGGGCCGGTCGCGCAGGATGCGCCCGTCGGTCTCGAACACGCAGCGCATTCCGAAGGCGGGGTTCGTCCGCCACGCCGCGTCGCGCACGTTGACGACGAACCAGCCGGGCGTCACCGGCGCGAGGCCCGAACCGACGTCCTCGAGCCGCGCTTCGTGCGTCATCCGTCACACCTCCCTGTCCGAAAGGGACATGTCGGCAGTCCGGAGTGCGGCCGTGTCCGTTTGGGCCGAGCGGCGGCTTGCACCAGGCGGTCGGCGCGCGCGTTTTCCACAGCGGACACGGCCGTTCGGGACGGTCCCGCAGTCCGGAGTACGGACACGGCCCGAAAGGACATGGCTCAAACGGCCGACCAGTCGAGGCCGACGTAGTTCTCGGCCAGGCTCTTCGCCGCCGCTTCGGACGTCGTGACGTAACGGAGCTGCGAGAGCTGCAGCCTGTCGTCGAACGGGTCGCCGCCCTCGATCTTGTGCAGCATCGAGGTCATCCACCACGAGAAGTGCTCCGCGCGCCAGACGCGTCGGAGGCACGCGTCCGAGTACCCCGCGAGCCCGCTCTCGTCGCCGTCGCGGTACCACGCGACGAGCGCCGCGCACAGCACCCGCACGTCCGCGAGCGCGAGGTTCATGCCCTTCGCACCCGTCGGCGGGACGATGTGCGCCGCATCGCCGGCAAGGAAGAGCCGCCCGTGCTGCATCGGCTCGACGACGAAGCTCCGCATGCCGGTCACGCCCTGCTCCACGATCGGCCCGCGGAAGTCCTGCGGGAGGCCGAGCCGCAGCTGCAGCTCCGACCAGATGCGCTCCTCGGGCCATCCGTCCAGCTGCTCGTCGTGGCGCACTTGGAGGTACAGCCGCGAGATCTCCGGCGTCCGCATGCTGTGCAGCGCGAAGCCGCGCTCGTTCCACGCGTAGATCAGCTCCTCGCTCGCCGGCTCGACCCGCGCGAGCACGCCGAGCCAGCCGAACGGGTACTCGCGCTCGAACGTCGATAGCACGCCGGGCGGCATGGCGTCTCGGCAGACGCCGTGGAAGCCGTCGCACCCGGCGACGACGTCGCACTCGAGCTCGTGCTCGGCGCCGTCGTGCCGAAAGCGGATGCGCGGCGAGGTGTCGACCGGTTCCACGCCCGAGACACTCGCCTCGAACAGCAGCGGCAGCCCGGCGTCGAGCCGCGCCGCGATCAGGTCCTTCACGACCTCCTGCTGCCCGTACACGGTGATGCTGCGGCCGCCGGAGAGCTCCGTCAGCGGCACGCGGTGGTTCTCGCCGTCGAAGCGCAGCCAGATGCCGTGGTGCACGAGCCCCTGCGCGTGCAGGCGCTCACCGACGCCTGACTCCGTGAGGAGGTCGACGCTGCCCTGCTCGAGCACGCCGGCGCGCACGCGCTGCTCGACGTACTCGCGGCTGCGCGCCTCGAGCACGATCGAATCGATTCCCTCGCGGTGCAGCAGGTGCGCGAGCATGAGCCCGGCCGGCCCGGCGCCGACGATGCCGACCCGCGTCCGCATCAGTCGGCCATCCGCAGCACGATCTTCCCGAGCTTCCCGCCCTCGAGGAAGCGCTCGTACGCCGACTGCGCCTCCGCGAGCGGGAACGTCTCGTGCACGGGGACGACGACACGGCGGTCGGCAAGCAGCGGCAGCACGTGGCGTTCGAGGCGTCGCACGACGAGCGCCTTCTGCTCGAGCGGCCGTGCACGCAGCGTCGACGCGAGGATCCGGCCGCGTCGGCGCATGAGCTCGTAGAACGGGAGCTCCGCGCTCGCGCCTGCACCGACGCCGATGACGACCATGCGACCGCCGGTCGCGAGCAGCGCGAGATCGGCCGCGAGGTTGTCGCCGCCGACGAGCTCGAGGACGACGTCGAACTCGAGCCCGTCGAGATCGCCCGGCGCACGCACGTCCGCCCCGAGCTCGGCGACGCGAGGCCGCAGCGTCTCCGCGCGCACGGTGCCGACGACCGTTGCGCCCGTCGCGCGCGCGAGCTGCACACCCGCGACGCCGACGCCGCCGGCAGCGCCCTGCACGAGAACACGCTCGCCCAACGCCAGCCCGGCCTGCGTGAACAGCGCGTCGTGGGCGGTCGCGAACACCTCGACGAAGCCGCCGGCCTCCTCCCACGTCACATCCACGGGCACCGGCAGGAGCAGTGATTCGTGCACGGTCGCGAGCTCTGCGTGCCCTCCGCCGCCGACGAGCGCCATCACGCGGTCGCCCTCCCCGGCGCGCGTCACGTCCGGGCCGACGGCGGCCACCTCGCCCGCGAGCTCGAGCCCCGGGATGTCCGGCGGCGACCCGGGCGGCGCCGGGTAGCGGCCCGCGCGCTGTGCGAGATCGGCGCCGTTCAACCCCGACGCGCGCACGCGCACGAGCACCTCGCCGGTCCCCGGCACGGGGTCCGGACGCTCCTCGACCTCGATCCGACCGTCGCGGACGACTGCCGCACGCACGCGGGCATCATCGCGCGTACCCTGCGGCCGTGCTGCTCGCGTCGCACCTCGCCGCCGCGCTCCTCGCTGCGACGTGCCCGCCCGGCCCTGCCGCACACGTCACGACGCCGCCGGCGACGACGCAGCTCGTCACGGTCGCGGCGACGAGCGCCGCGACAACACACGCGACGCTCCGCATCTGGCGCCGTGCGGCCGACGGCTGCTGGCGCGCGGCCGGCGGGCCGTGGGCGGCTCGCGTCGGGCGCAACGGCCTCTCGGGCAACCGGCGCGAGGGCGACGGCACGACGCCGACCGGCACGTTCGGGTTCGCGCCGGTGATGTACGGCGTTTCGGCCGATCCGGGCGTGAAGTACCGCTACCGCCGCCTCGTCTGCGGCGACTGGTGGAACGAGGACGTGACCTCGCGCGGCTACAACAGCTTCCAGCACGTCGCCTGCGGGAGCCGACCGCCGTTCACGACGAAGAGCGAGGGCATGTGGCAGCAGCCGACCGCGTACGCGCACCTCGCGGTGATCGACTTCAACATGAAGCCGGTCGTCGCCGGGCGCGGGTCGGGGATCTTCCTGCACGCGCAGACCGGCGGCGCGACGA
>JBKPLI010000003.1:0-4376 GCA_046731555.1 Actinomycetota bacterium
GCGTCAGATGTGTATAAGAGACAGCGAGTCGATCGACCGCTACGCGCTGCCGGCCGCGGCGGCCGCGGTCGAGCTCCGAGCCGGCGAGCTCGGCGAGCGCGCGGAGGTGCTCGGCGCGCTCGCGCTCGTGATCGGCGACACGGAGCGGCTGCCGTCGGCGGCGTTGCCGCCGCGCCCGCGCGCGGTCGCCTCCGGCGGCTGAACCGGCTTCCGGCCGGGCTTCGTCGTATAGCGAGCGGCGCGACGCTCGAATTACGACATTTTCTTGACAAAGGCGTGAAGATCGAGGACCCTCGCGCCAAGCCGGCGGCGCCGAGGCCGCCGATCGACCCGAAGGGGTGGGTGCATGAGCGTCGTCGCGCGTTTCCGGTCCCCCGCCGGGGTGGCCGCGGTCCTCGTCCTCCTCGCCGTGTCGGCCGCGCTCGCGGGAGGGGCGCCGTCGGCGACGCAGGTCGCAACGGCCGCGCCCGCGGCCGCGACGCCGAAGGGCACGCTGACCGACGACGAACTGCGCGCGCTCGTCGCGCAGATGACGCTCCCGGAGAAGATCGGGATGGTCAACGGCACGACCGACCCGAACTGCACGCCCGTGGCGCAGCCGACCTGCTTCGGCCAGGTGTGGAACTCGCCGGGCGTCGCGCGTCTCGGCATCCCGCGCCTGCGCATCACGGACGGCCCGGCGGGCATCCGCCTCAGCCACTTCGAGACGGCGATGCCGGCGCCGGTCGGGCTCGCCGCCACGTTCGACACGGGCGCCGCCGCGCTCTTCGGCTCGACGGTCGGCAAGGACGGCCGCGCCTCGAACCAGGACGTGTGGCTCGCGCCGATGATCAACCAGGTCGTCGTCCCGACGGGCGGCCGCAACTTCGAGACGCTCGGCGAAGACCCGTTCCTGATGGGGAAGCTCGTCGCGGAGGAGACGCGCGCCGCGCAGGACGAGGGCCTGATCGTCACGCTCAAGCACTACGCCGAGAACGACTTCGAGAACGGCCGCAACTCGACGAGCGTCGCCGTCGACGAGCGGACGCTGCACGAGGGTGAGCTGCAGGCGTTCGAGTCCGGCGTGCAGTCCGGCGCGGGCGCCGTCATGTGCTCCTTCAACCGGATCAACGACGTCTTCGGCTGCTCGAACGACGTCCTCCTGAACGGGATCCTCCGCGGGACGTTCGGCTTCCCGGGCTTCGTGATGACGGACTTCGGCGCGGCGCACGCGACGAGCGACCTCATCTACGGGCTCGACATGGAGCAGCCGGGCAACAACCGCTTCTCGAGCGCGAACCTCACGAACGCAGTCACGAACGGGACGCCGGCCGTGCCGCTCACGAACGACCTTCCGGCCGTGCCGGCGTTCACGGCCGCGCAGTGGCAGGCGGCCCTCGACCAGGCGGTGCTGCGGATCCTGCGCGCGGAGAACAGCGTCGGGCTCCTCGAGGGCACCGAGTTCGGCTCGCACTTCACCGGCACGCCCGCGCCGTTCGACCCGCCGCGGCCCGACCTGACGGCGCTGCAGCCGTCGTCGTTCGCCGCCGCGCAGGCGATCGCCGAGGAGAGCGCGACGCTGCTGAAGAACGACGGCGACGCGCTGCCGCTCCGCCACCGCGACTTCCAAGGCGGCGGCACCGTCGTCATGGGGCCAACCGCGGTCGCGACGTACGTCGGCGGCGGCGGCTCGGCACACGTGACGCCGGCGCCGGGTGTCACGAACCCGTTCGAGGAGCTGCAGGCCGAGGTCGGGCCGGACGCGAAGCTCTCCTACGTCCCGGGCTACGACCTCGACGGAACCGTGATGCCCGCGTCGGCCGTGGCGGCGCCGGCCGGCTCGGCCTTCGCGGGGCAGCAGGGCTGGCTGCGCCAGCAGACCTCGACCGCGGCCGTGCCCTCCGGGCAGGCGCCGGCCGCGTGCACGGGCACGTGCGCCGCGGATCAGCTCGACCCGACGGTCGACTACACGGGCTCGAACGCGCTGCCCGCAGGCACGGCATGGCGGTGGACGGCGCGGTTCACGGCGCCGAGCGCCGGGACGTGGCAGCTGAAGATCTTCGTCCGCAACCAGTCGAGCGCGTCGCTCTTCGTCGACGGGCTCGCGACGGCGCAGCGGCGGATCAACATCGGCGGCTTCGGGCTCGTCGGCGGGTTCGGCGCGAGCACCGTGCCGACGTGGGACGGCCTCGCGCAGGCGAACAAGAACCATGACACGACGGGCCTCCGCCTCCAGCAGGCGACGTTCACGACGACGTTCGCCGCCGGCGAGACGCACGACCTCGACCTGCGCGCGGTCGACACCGGCACCGAGCCGCTGAGCGTTCAGTTCCGCTGGGTGCCGCCGGACTGGCCGGCGCAGAAGATCGCCGAGGCGGCCGCGGCGGCGGCGAACGCGCGCAAGGTCGTCGTGTTCGCGTTCGACGACGGCACGGAGGGCAACGACCGCCCCGACGCCGCGAACCAGAACAACCAGGCGCTCGGCCTCACGCTGCCGGGCTACCAGGACGCGCTCGTCTCGGCCGTCGCAGCCGCGAACCCGAACACGGTCGTCGTGCTGAACACGGGCGACCCGGTGCTCATGCCGTGGGCCGGGAGCGTGAGGTCGATCCTCGAGCTGTGGTACCCGGGCCAGCGCGGCGGCACCGCGACCGCGCGGGTGCTGCTCGGCGACGTGAACCCGGGCGGGAAGCTGCCGGTGACCTTCCCGCCGGACGCGACGCGCTTCCCGACCTACGACCCGGGCTGCACCGACCCGTCGCTCAACGGCAACTGCCCGCTCTACCCGGGCAAGGCGCAGCCGGGCTTTGTGAGCGGGAACCACAACTACCGCACGATCGACTACACGACGAACGGGATCTTCGTCGGCTACCGCTGGTACGACCGGCACGCCGTCGCGCCGCTGTTCGCGTTCGGCCACGGCCTCTCGTACACGCGGTTCGACTACTCGAAGCTGCGCGTCGACTCGGCCAGCGACGGCGGGCTGGACGTGAGCTTCCGCGTCCGCAACGTCGGCGGCAAGGACGGCTCCGAGGTGCCGCAGGTGTACGTCGGGCCGCCCGCAGGAAGCCCGGAGGGGCTCGCGTTCGCGGAGCGCTCGCTCGGCGCATTCGAGCGGATCGCGCTCGACCGCGGCGAGGCTGTGGATCTCGCACTGCACGTCGGGCCGCGGCAGCTCTCGTACTGGTCGCCGTCGCAGCACCGCTGGGTGCTGCCGCTCGGCGCGCGCACGGTGTTCGTCGGCGCGTCGTCGCGCGATGTGCGGCTGCAGGCGGCCGCCGAGGTGACGCCGCCGTCGCTCGGCGCGAAGACGCTCGGCTCGCACGTCGACGCGAACCAGGAGGGGATGGCCGAGGCGTTCCGCGCCGAGGCGCCCGTCGGCGGCACGATCGACGCGGTCAACGTCGTCGTCGCGAAGAAGACGAAGGCGAAGCGCGTCGTCGTCGGCGTCTACTCCGACGCGGGCGGCTCGCCGGGCACGCTGCTCGCGACGGGGCAGCTCGCGGCGCCCGCGGTCGACGCCTGGAACGCGGTGCCCGTGCCGTCCACCGCGGTCGCGGCCGGGCAGGTGTACTGGATCGCGCTGCTCGGCGTCGGCGGCGAGCTGTTCGTGCGCGACGAGTGCTGCGGCGGCGACGGCACGCAGCCGAGCGAGACGAGCCCGACCCACGACCTGACGGCGCTGCCGGCGACGTGGGCCACGGGCGCGACGTATCCGGACGGGCCGGTGTCGGCGTACGCGACGGTGAAGGAGGGTGGCTAGTTGATAAGAACGGCGCGTGACAGACCCAGCCGCGCTCGTCGTCGCGACGCCGAACCTGACGCTCGACCGGACGCTCGCGATCGAGGAGCTGCGCCCGGGCGAGGTCCTGCGCTTCGACTCGGCCGTCGTGACGGCGGGCGGCAAGGGCATCAACGTCGCGCGCGTCGCGCGGGCGCTCGGGCGGCGCGCGGTCGTCGTCACGTTCGCGCCGGGCCGCACAGGCGCGGCCGCGGTCGGGCTCGCGCGCGACGAAGGGCTCGAGGTCGAGGCGGTGCGGGTGCCGGGCGAGGTGCGGTCGGCGGCGATCATGCTCGAGCGCAGCGGGCGCGTCACCATCCTCAACGAGCCGGGGCCGGAGCTGCCCCCCGAGGCGTGGGATGCGTTCGAGGCCGCGGTCGCCTCGCGGCACGGTGCCCTCGTCTGCTCGGGGTCGATCCCGCCGGGAGCGCCCGTCGACGCATACGCGCGGCTGACGCGGCTCCTCTCGGGCTCGCTCACGCTCGTGGACGCGGCGGGCGAGGTGCTCGCGGCCGCGCTCGCCGCGGAGCCGGACGTCGTGACGCCGAACCTCGCGGAGGCGGAGGGCGTGTTCGGCCGCGCGGCGCCCGAGGGCGTGCAGCCGACGCGCGAGGAC
>JBKPLI010000004.1:0-4604 GCA_046731555.1 Actinomycetota bacterium
ACCTCGGCTCGATGCGCCTGACCTCGCGGCTGCTGCCGGGCGACCCGCCGGGCGCGGAGGCGGTCGCCGAGGCGCGCGCGGAGGTCGAGCGCTACCTCGAGGGCTTCACGCCGCCCCTGCCCCAGACGGCGCTCGCGGTCGGCGGCAGCGCGCGTGCGGTCGGCGGCGTCGTCGGCCCGAAGCTCGGCCGGTCCGAGCTGGAGGAGGCGGTCGAGCTGCTCGCGGAGACGCCGTCGGACGAGATCGTCGACCGCTACGGCGTCGACCCGGACCGTGTGCGCACCCTTGCGGCGGGCGCGGTAATCCTCTCCGCGATACACGAGCGCCTCGGCGTCCCGCTGCGCACGGTGCGCGGCGGCGTGCGCGAGGGCGCGATCCTCGAGCTCGCCGAGCGGCGCGTCGCCGCTTAGGCAGGCGGCGGCAGGACCTCGACGAGCCGCAGCTCGTCGTCGAGCACGAACGTCGCGCTCTTCTTCCACTTCGGCGCGTCCGCGACGACGTCGTGCAGGCCGCCGTGGCCGCACACGACGATCGGCGTGCCCGCGAGCCCGCGGACGATCTCGGCGCCGTCGTCCCAGTGCCGGTGCTCCGTCAGCTCGTCGAGCACCTCGAGCTCGATTCCCCGTGCGGCCGCGAGCGGCTCGACCGTCTGCACGCAGCGGAGCGCGGGGCTCGTCAGCACGCGCTCGACCGAGAAGCCCGCGAGTTGGTCGACGAGCGCCTCGGCCTGGCGGCGGCCGCGGTCGTCGAGCGGACGCTCGTGGTCGTCTCCCTCCCACAGGTCGCGGTCTCCGGCCGACGCATGACGGACGAGCAGCAGCACTAGAGCTTCGCCGCGGCCGACTCGACGCCGCGCCAGGCCTGCGGCAGCTCTGCGCGCGCCTGCACACGGCGCGCGCGCTCGGCCTCGATCAGCCGCCCGGCCGCGAGCGACCGCGAGACCTTGCGGATCTTCTGCTCCGCGACGACGGCGTCCTGATGCGCGCCGACGACGTCCTGCACCTCCTTCAGCGCGTCGACCGCGCGCTCGTACCGCTTGCGGCCGCCGGACGCTGCGAGCTCCGAGGCGTAGCGCGCGCGCTTCGCGTGGATGCGCAGCTCGTGCAGCGTGTCGTCCGACGGGTCGGGCCCGAGCGCGCCGTACGCCTTCTGCAGCCGGCGCAGCTCGCGCCCGGCGATGTGCTCGAGCGTCACGTCGGCCTCGACGTCTCCGAGCGGCCCGACGTCGGCGGCGAACCGGTCGAGCAGCGTGAGGTACCGCTCCGACGAGAGCGCGTCGAGCATCGCCGCGCGCGCCGCGTCGCGCTGCTTCTCGAACGACGCGACGATCTTGTCGCCGGCCGCGCGGTCGCCGTCGAGGCCGGCGACCTGCTCGCGCAGGTGGTCGAGCAGCACGTCGAGGTCGCGCACCGGCCCGAGCGCACCGCCGAGCC
Source organism: Actinomycetota bacterium (assembly GCA_046731555.1). GTDB lineage: Bacteria > Actinomycetota > Thermoleophilia > Gaiellales > Gaiellaceae > PALSA-600. Next base: position 1,434 of record JBKPLI010000004.1, read on the forward strand.
ACTTCAACTCGCCCGCGAGGGGCTTGAGGCGATCGTCGATCAGCGGCCGCGCGGCACGGATGAGCGCGCGCGAGCGCCGCGTCGCCACCCGGAACTTGTGCACCTCCTCGGCCTCCACGCCGAGCCGCACGCCGGGGTCGTGCGCCTCGATCTCGCGCAGCTGCCGCATAAGGAGCCAGCGCAGATGCTCGACCGGCGCGGCCTTGCGCGCGGGTGGCTCGGCCGCGTCCAGAGCGAGCACGCGCATGAGCTTCGGTGTGCCCGCCGACGCGCGCGCACCGGCGCGCTGGAGCGTCTGCGACAGCCGCTCGAGGTCGTCGTCGTGCCCGTCGATGAGCTCGACCTCGATCTCGCCGAAGCCGCCCGCCGCGTGGCCGTCGGCGAGCACGTCGACCGCGTCGTACACCACGTCGGCGACCGCCACCGAGCCGTCGGCGACGCGCACGCCCTTCCGGCGCGTTCGCAGCGTCGCGACCGGCTCGAGCGGGCCGTGCCGCAGGTGTGCGACGAGCAGGTCGGCGATCTCGGCCGGCGGCCCGATCGGGCCGCCGTGCACCTCGAGCTCCGTCCGCGAGCCCGGGCCGGCGACCGGGAGCTTGAGCTGCCAGAGCGACACCCCGTTCTCGAGCCGCCGCCGCAGCGTGATGCCGGCGCGCGCGAGGCTCCGCGGCGCCGTGTCGTGGTAGGTCGACGTGAAGATGCGCGACGCGAGCGGCGTGCCCGGTAGCTCCGGCAGCGCGAACGCGTCGCCCGGCTCGAGCTTCACCTCACGTTCGAGCGTCCTGCGCATGCGAATCCGATGCTAGTTGTGCGCGCCGCGACGTGCGCAGGCCCGGAGCGCATGCGCTCCGGGCCCGCAGTGCCCCCACGGCCGACTTGCCTTACGGCGCGGCGATCAGCTCCCAGGTGACGTTGTCGCCGTGCTGCTGCGTCCAGAACGCGCGCCACTTTCCGTTCGTGAACGGGCGCGGAGCCTTGGCGCCGAGGATCCCGCCCTCCGACGGATCGCCGTCCGAGACGTGGATGCCCGTGATCTCGTTGTCGCCGTCGTTCGTGAAGCCCGGCGTGCCCGAGAGGCCCGAGTCGATCGTCGCCGCGGCGTCTCGGCCTTCGGCGACGAACCGGATCGGCTTGACGGCCGGATTCGAATAGTCCTTGCCGACGTCGAACAGCCAGGCCGAGTCGAGGCCGTTCCGCTGCGCATGCAGCGTGTCACCGGCGTCCTCGACGAACGCGATCTTGTCCTCCGAGAAGAACGCGACGTTGTCGAACGCCGAGTGCTGCTGGTCGCCGTTGTAGAAGACCCGGATCCGTCCGTCGTCGCTCTTCGGCGACTGGTCGAGCCAGAAGATCGCGCCGAAGCCGCCGGACGCAGCCGCCGAGGTGCGGTTGTCGGTGTCGCCGGTCTCGTCGAACAAGAACTCGGTGAACTTCGAGCCCGGCCGGAAGAGCCCGTTCTCCGGCCGCTTGAAGGGCGTCGCGCCGGCCGCCTTCGCGAGCGCGTTCGCGTCTGGGCCGGGCAGCGGGCTCGCCGCCGTCGTGGTCGCGATCGTGACCCACTTCGTCGGGTACGACGTGCCGTATTGATGCAGCGCGAGGTAGCCCGCCGCGTTGATGTCGCCGTCGGCCGTCGGGCCGAAGACGAGCGGCGTGCCGTTCACGATCACCTGCAGCGCCTGGAGCCTCCCGCCCTGCTTCAGGTCGGACGGATCGCTCGGCAGGAAGCGGTACACGAAGCTGTTCGGCCGCCGTGCGCGCGCATTGGCGCCGGTGCCGTTCGCACCGCCTGTGTCCTCGACGAGGTAGACGTTGCCGCGGTTGTCGTTCTGGATCCCCTCCCAGCCGGCGCGGCCGAGCTGGCCCGAGATGTCGTCGACCGCACCGCCCGGCTCGGGTGTGAGCTGGTACACGCCGCCGGTCGAGCCGCCCTCGTTCGTGACGAGCAGCCGTTCGGCCCACGGGTCCCAGGTGATGCCGTCGATCGTCTTCATCGCGGCCCCTGCCGACGTCTTGTCGGCGAGCAGCGTCACGCGATGGTCCGAGTCCGCGTCCAGGTTGATGCGCGTGACGTAGCCCGGCGTGCCGGCCTCGTGCCCCTGGAACAGGAACCGCTGGCCGTAGTCGTACGCCGGGTCCGCGCCGTCGAGGCCGTCCTTGAAGACGAGGTACGCGTTCTTGTCGGGCTCGGTCTTCTGCGCCTCGACGTTCGAGCCGAGCGCCGGGACCATCGGCCGCCCGTCGTCGAGATAGCCGTAGTACTTCACGCCACCGTCCGGGTTCTCGAGCGTCGTCGATCCCTGCGCCCACGCGACCTCCGCGAGCTCCGGCGAGAGCCGGTTCGGCGGCGCGTAGCCGGTCGCCTTGCCGTTCGCCGTCGGGATGTGCGTGAAGTCGAGCTCGCTCGCATGTGCCGCGACGCCGACCGTCACGGCTAGCGCCGCGATCGGCACTGCGAGAACCGCAGTAATTCGTCTCATTCCGTCGTTCCTCCCGTCTGATATCAACCCCGCCGGCGACCGTACGGCGCCCGCAGCGGCGGCTGGGCAACGGCCCCGTGAGCGCCTGGTGTCGGTTCGGTGAACAGGCGTCCATGACGGTCCGGTGTCGGTCCGGGAACGCTGTGGTCGCGGCGCTTCCCAAGCGCCTCGCCGACCTGCACCATCCGGCGCAATGAGCACGTTCGCCGTGGTCGCGACGCGCCTCACCCCGACGAACACTCGGTTCGGCCCCGTGCTGTCTCCCGCGCGGGCGCTCACGCAGCTCGGCGCGGGCGACGTCGCGCTCGGACGCCTCGACGTGCTGCGCACGCTCGACGGCGTCGAGCCGGGGCTGTGGGCGCTCGACCGCCTCGCGGACCGCGGCGTGACGGTGCTGAACCCGCGCCTCGCGCTCACGACCGCACACGACAAGCTCGCGACGGCCGCCGTGCTCGCGAACGCGCGGCTGCCGCACCCGCGCACGGCGCAGGTCGCACCGTGGCTTCCGATCCCGGAGCTCGAGCCGCCGCTCGTGCTCAAGCCCCGCTTCGGCAGCTGGGGTCTCGACGTCTTCCGCTGCGACGACTACGACGAGCTCGAGGCCGCGCTCGCCGAGGTGCACACGCGCGCGTGGTTCGACGCGACCGGCGGCGTGCTGCAGCGCCTCGTGTCGCCGCGCGGCTACGACCTGCGC
>JBKPLI010000005.1:0-7343 GCA_046731555.1 Actinomycetota bacterium
CCCACCGGCACGCCCATCTGCGACCGGCGCGAGACGCGAACGGCTGCGCCGACGGCGATCACGTCCGCGCGCTCGCCGCGTACGAGCGCCCGCCGGCCCGCGAGCAGGTCGGCCGCGCGCGTCGAGGGCGCGAGCACGGTCACCTCGTGGCCGAGCGCCCGGAGCCCGCCCGCCATGCCGGCGACGTGCTCGTTCACGTCGTGTGCCTGCGACCAGGCGAACGGCGTCACGAGACAGATGCGGAGCGCCACCGAATCGAGTCTATCCGGGCCTTTTGCTTCCGCAGATTCGGCGAGGATCGTGTAGGACCCAGGCCCTGCGGCCTTTTCGGACCAACCAGTAGACCGAGAAGGTCAGAAGGGGAGGCAGAGATGGAGAAGGCTCGATTCTCCGGTATTCGCCGGAGGACCGCGGCGCTCGCTCTGGCCGTGCTGGCTGCGATCGCTGCGTCCGCATTCCTCACCGGCTCGTCGGGTCTCGCCGCCGTCGACCCGGAGCTGCCGGCGGCCGACGCGCTGCCGGACCTCGACGTCCGCACCACCTCCGTCGCGCCGAGCGCCGCACAGCTTGCGGCCGCGGATCAGCTCGGCGCCGAGGTGGCGTGGAACAGGTTCGGTACGCCGTCCACGGTGTACAACCTCGACGGCAACCTCGCGACCGGCGTCGTCGCACCGGATGCCGTCGCGGCGGTACGCACGTGGCTCGACGGACAGCGCGCGCTCTTCGGGCTCGGCTCGGCCGCCGACCTGAAGCTCGTCCGCGACACGCCGCTCGCCGGCGGTGACGGCCACGCCGTCCTGCTCGGCCAGACGTACGACGGCGTGCTCGCCGCGCCCGACGGCCTCGTGACGGTCGCTGTCGCGGGGAACGACGGCGGCGGCTGGAACATCACCTTCGCGTCCTCGTCGCTCACCGGCGGCGACGCGGTCGAGAGCTCGTACCAGCTCTCGCCGGAGCAGGCCTGGGTGACGGCGGCGAACGCGGTCGGCCAGAACGTCGCGACTTCGGACGTCACCGTCGCGGGGCACGAGGACGGCTGGACCGACCTCGTCGTGACGGGCCTCGACGACACGCAGTCCGTCCGCAAGACGGCGTTCCCGGTCCCGGGCTACGCGGCCCGGCCGGCGTACCAGACGATCGTCACGGACGGCGTCGACTCCGGCTACGCGCAGACGGTCGACGCGGCGTCGGGCACGATCCTCGCGCGCTCGAGCATCGTCGACAACGCCGTGGACAACCCCACGTGGAAGGTCTTCCCGGCGTTCCCCGTGACGACGCCGCTCAACCGGTTCCCGTGGAACTACCCGTCGACCGACGTGCGGCAGACGTGGTGCTGGACGCCGGCTGCGGGCTGCAACCTCGCGGTCGGCAACGTCGCCAACTCGGGGAACGTGTCGATGCCGTGGGACGAGATCAACCCCGGCACGTCGACGCACACGACGAACGGCAACGCCGCGAACGACCGCGAGCTGTGGATCACCGCGGCGCAGGGCCGCCCGGCGGCAACGCTCTTCCAGCCGACGAGCGCGACGCGCGACTACGTGTACCCGTTCACGAACGCGTGGTTCACGAGCGGGTGCGACCCGAACCAGCTCGTCGACCCGGCCACGGGCCAGCCGCGCGCCGGCACGGGCGCGGACATCTCGGCCGCGGTCACGAACCTGTTCGCAATGCACAGCCGGATGCACGACTTCTCGTACCACCTCGGCTTCACGGAGAGCCAGTGGAACGGGCAGGCGAACAACTTCACGACGCCGCCGCCGTTCCTCGGCAACGACGCCGTGACGGGCAACGCGCAGGCCGGCGCCATCAGCGGCGGCTACCCGTCGTTCGCCGGCCGCGACAACGCGAACATGGGCACGAACCGCGACGGCACGCCGTCCGTCACGAACATGTTCCTCTGGCAGCCGATCCCGGGCTCGTTCTACGCCCCGTGCGTCGACGGCGACTACGACATGGCCGTCATCGGCCACGAGTACGGCCACATGATCGAGAACCGGATGATCGGCAAGGGCTTCCGCCGCGCCGGCTCGCACGCGGGCGCGATGGGTGAGGCGTTCGGCGACTTCGACGCCGTCGAGTACCTCCTCGAGAGCCACTTCGTGCCGGTGTGGGGCGTCGACCCGTTCGTCGAAGGCGCGTACGTGACCGGCAACTCGGTCACCGGCATCCGCAACTACACGATGAACTGGCCGATGAGCGGCCCGTTCCCGGCGCCCGGCCGGAACGCGCACGTCGACCCGCTGAACCTCGGCGACTACGGCTACGACGTGCCCGGTCCCGAGGTGCACTCGGACGGCGAGATCTGGATCGCGACGCAGTTCACGCTCCGCCAGCTGTTCCTGAACCGGTACCCGTCGCAGGGTGCTGCCGTCGACCAGGCGTGCCTGACGGGCGATCGGCCGGTCTCGGCGTGCCCGGGCAACCGGCGCTGGATCCAGCTCTACTACGACGCGATGTCGCTCATGCCGGTCGGGCCGACGCTGCTCGACGCGCGCAACGCGATGCTCGCGGCCGATCAGACGCGCTTCGGCGGCGCGAACCAGGATCTCCTCTGGCGCGGGTTCGCCGAGCGCGGCTTCGGGCAGTTCGCGTCGACGACGGGGAACACCGACGGCGACCCGATCCCGGACTTCTCCTCGCCGCTCGAGAGGAACGCGACGGTGACGTTCAGGGCGGTCGCCCGGGACGGGAAGTCGGTGCCGGTCGCCGCCAAGGTCTACGTCGGCGACTACGAGGCCCGCGCCACGCAGATCGCGGACACGAACCCCGCCAACGACCCGGCGCCGACGACTCCGCCGACGCCGACGAACCTCGACGACACCGCAGGCTTCGTCGCGACGGGCGACCACCGTGGCGACGGCCACAACCTGCACGGGGGCCGGAACGACCACGGCCGCGGCAACGACGACGACGACGACCACCAGGACCGCCGCGGGGACGACAACGGCGCCGGCTACAACTTCATCGCCGCCGCCCCCGGCTACGGGGCGGTCCGGTTCCGGATCGACGACCTACGGCCCGGCGAGAACCGCACGGTCACGATCGAGTTTCCGACGAACGTCGCCTCGATCGCGAACGGCAGCACGGCGACCGGCGACGGTACGAACCAGCAGGCGCTGATCGACGACACCGAAGGCACGAACTGGTCGAGCACGGCGGGCCAGCCCGTCCAGGGCCAGCGGGTGGTGATCACGCTCGGCGGCGGCCGTCAGTCGTTCACGGCGCTGAACGCGAGCGCCCTCATCGGCCCGGGCCAGAACCGCTTCACGGCCCTCCGGCAGTTCGAGGTGCTCGCCTGCGACGCGACGTCGCGGCCGAACCCGAACCCGACCTGCGACCCGGCGGTCTCCGCCGGCTGGAAGAAGGTGCTCACCTCGGAGCCGGACGCGTTCCCGTCCGTCAACCCGAGGCCGATCGCACCGGATCTGATCCTGCGCTCCTGGGACGTCCAGCGGACGACCGCGACGCACGTCCTGTTCCGGGTGCTGAACAACCAGTGCTCCGGCCAGACGTCGTTCCAGGGCGAGCAGGACAACGACCCGCGCTTCAGCACGGACTGCCGCATCGGTGCCCCGGAGGCCGGCCTGCCGCCGCGCGACCGGGACGTCCGGGCAGCCGAGCTGCAGCTCCTGACCTCCGAGCCCAAGGTGAAGGGCGCGGACGAGATCGAGCCGCGCTAGCGCGGCCGCGAAGGAACGATTCGGAGGGCCGGCCCGCGCCGGCCCTCCGCCGTTCTGGGTGCCTAGACCTCGAGCGGCGCCGTCGCCGGCACCGAGACCTGGCGGCGGTTGCGCTCGATGAACTCCTCCACGAGCTCGGCCGCGTCGTCGTCGGCGATCTGCTCGGGCGGGGACTTCATCAGGTACGAGCTCGGCCCGACGAGCGAGCCGGCGATGCCGTTGTTCAGCGCGAGCTTCGCGAGGCGGACGGCGTCGATGACGATGCCGGCCGAGTTCGGCGAGTCCCACACCTCGAGCTTGAGCTCGACGTTCAGCGGCACGTCGCCGAAGCTCGAGCCCTCGAGGCGGATGTACGCCCACTTGCGGTCCGTCAGCCACGGGACGTAGTCCGACGGGCCGACATGGACGTTCTTCGCTCCGATGTCGTAGTCGAGCATCGACGTGACGGCGTTCGTCTTCGAGATCTTCTTCGACTCGAGGCGGTCGCGCTCGAGCATGTTCAGGAAGTCGGAGTTGCCGCCCACGTTCAGCTGCATCGTCTTGTCGAGGTGGACGCCGCGCTCGCGGAAGAGCGAGGTGAGCACCCGGTGCGTGATCGTCGCGCCGACCTGCGACTTGATGTCGTCGCCGATGATCGGGACGCCGGCCTTCTGGAAGCGTTCGTTCCAGTAGTCCTCGCGCGCGATGAAGACCGGCATGCAGTTCACCATCGCGCAGCCCGCCTCGAGGATCTGCTCCGCGTACCACTTCGTGGCCGCCTCGGAGCCGACGGGGAGGTAGTTCACGACCACGTCGACCTCGCGCTCCTTGAGGATCGAGACGATGTCGTCGGTCGGGCCGTCGGCCTTCTTCACGACCTGCGAGAGGTACTTGCCGATGCCGTCGTGCGTCATGCCGCGCGAGACGGTGACGCCGGTGCGCGGTACTTCGGCGAACTTGATCGTGTCGTTCGGGTGCGCCCAGATCGCCTCGGCGAGGTCGACGCCGACCTTGCCCTCGACGACGTCGAACGCGGCGACGAACTCGATGTCGCGCACGTGGTAGCCGCCGAGGTTGACGTGCATGAGGCCGGGGACGAACTGGTCGTCCGGGGCGTCGTTGTAGTACTCACGCCCCTGCAGCAGCGAGTTGGCGCAGTTGCCGACGCCGATGAGCGCCACGCGGACCTTGTCCTGCTGGCGACCGGTGCCGTTCGACGAGTTGCCGTTCGATTCCACTACTTGCCCTCCATCAGTTGCTTGCGGACGTGCAGGACGCGCTGGACGACCGTGACCCACGCCGTGCCGGCGAGGAGCACGAGCGCCCAGGGGAGCACGCCCCAGGGTGCGAGTACGAGACCTGCGGTGATGACCACGACGCGCTCGGCGCGCGAGCCGATGCCCACGTCGCCGCGCAGCCCGAGCGCTTCCGCGCGGGCGCGCGTGTAGGAGACGAGCAGCGACCCGGCGACGGCCAGCACGGCGACGGCGACGAAGACGGGATGGTCGTGCCGCGCGAGCACGAACGCGATCGCCGTGAGCATGAACGTCTCGCTGACGCGGTCCGTGGTCGAGTCGAGGAACGCGCCGAACGGCGTCGACTTCCCGCCGACGCGCGCGAGCGCCCCGTCGAGGATGTCGAGCAGCGACCCGATCACGAAGACGAGGGCGCCGAGCCAGAAGAAGAGGATCTCGTTCCGGTCCTCGAACAGGACGAGAATCGACGCGAGGCCGCAGAGCGAGACGCCTGCCGCCGTGAGCGCGTTCGGGGTGACGCGCGTGCGCGCGAGGCCGGTGATCGACCGCGTCGCGAGGCTGCGTGCTCCCGTCGTGTAGCCCTGCTTGATCGCGGCTGCCCTGCTCACCGGGCGGACCGTACCAGTGTCCCCCGGCGGGGACTGCTCGGCGTCGACGGACGGCCGGTTACCCTCGATGGACGGCACGCCGGGGCAGTTCGCGGCGGTAGACCACGGCGAGCGCAACGACTGCCACGGCCATGCCCGCGACGCAGTCGAGCCAGAAGTGGTTGCCGGTCGCCATCACGGCGAACCACACCCACGCCGGCCACAGCGCCCAGAACGCGCGCGCCCACCAGCTGCGGCAGACGAACGCGAGCACGACGCCGAGGATCAGCGCGTCGGCCGCGTGCAGGCTCGGCATCGCCGCGTACGGATTCGCCGCGATCTGCACGAACCCGTCACGGTGCTCGTTCACGAACCCGACGCCGAGCAGGCGCGGCGGCGCGGTCGGCATCAGCACGTAGCCGACGAGGCCGAGCACGTTCGCGAGCAGGATCGCGTTGCGGAAGCGCGTGAACGCCTCGTGCCGGCGCAGGTAGACCCACAGCAGCGCGAGCCCGAGCACCGTGAACTCGGAGTTCCAGTACGTCCACGACACGACCGGCGCGAGCCAGTCCTTCGTCGACACGAACTGCTGCAGGCTGAGCTCGACGAGCTTGTTCGAGACGTCCTGCTCGAGCTCGACGATCTTCAGACCGTTCGCGAACGCCTGCGACGGGTCGCGGTCGGCCATCCCGCGCGCGACCTGGTATGCGGCGAGGAAGCCGAACCAGATGGCGAGCTGGAGGCCGAGGTCGCTCCAGCCGCGAGGCAGGTAGCGACGGCCGGCTGCGGCGACCGTGGACACGGCGACCAAGTGTAGTTTCGGCCCCGGAGCCTCCGCTTCCCCCGTTACGGGAGGGCCGAGCGCAGGAGCAGCACGAGCACCACCAGGGCCCCCACGCCCGCGGCGAGCGCGACGAGGGCCGCGGCGAGGCGGAGGCCGACGCCGCTCATCCGTTCGCCCGGTCCACGAGCTGGACGGTGATCGGCGGCCGGCCGGGCGGCACGACCTGGAACGTGAGCCCCCAGTGGCCGACCATCACGAGCGCCGGCGCGATGCGCGAGTACACGCCCGGGGCGGTCTCGCGCAGCTGGTAACCCTGCTCGCCCATCTCCATGTCGAGCATCGCGAGCTTCGTCGTCACGAGCGCGCCGCGCACCGGCTTGCCGTTGCGGGTGACGCGCACCGAGAAGTCGTTCGGCACGGCCGCGCGGTTCGGCTTCACGGAGACGTCGATGCGGTAGCCGTTGCGCACGGTCGAGTGCGCGAGCGGGCCGGGGCCGAGGCGCGCGTCGGCGTTCCCGACCTTCCCGAGCGCCGCGGCCGGCGGCGCGAGGCTCGTCAGCACCGCGGCTCCGAGCACGGCGCCGCCCACGAGCAAGGCCTCGCCCGCGACGAGGCGGCGGAGGAGCGACGCGGCGCCGGGCGCGAGCTCCGGCCGGCGCCGGTGCGCCTGCAGGCGCGGCTTCGTCGAGAGCAGGTTCACCGCCGCGAGGAGCAGCGCGCCGAGCAGCAGCGCGACCTTTGCCAGGATCGCCTGCCCGTACGACGTCTCCCAGAGCGACGCGAGCGTCGGCAGGTGGAGGAGCGATGCCGCGATCCCCGACGCGATCAGCGCGACGACGGACGCGAACGCGACGTTCGAGAAGCGCGGCACGCACACGACGAGCCCCGCGACGCGCCGCGCCTCGGGCAGGCTCCGCCACAGCACGAGCAGCCCGACGAGGCCGCCGATCCAGAGCGAGCCGGCGGCGACGTGCACCCAGTCGAACGCGAGCGCCGCGCCCGCGGGCGAGGTCTGCGCCGCGTGGCCGGCCGCGCCGACCACGCCGACGACCGC
>JBKPLI010000006.1:0-9438 GCA_046731555.1 Actinomycetota bacterium
GCGCGCCGCATCAGGTCGGACTGCGCGAACTCGTCGATCGCCTCGCCGAGCGTCTCGGGCAGGGAGACGATCCCCTGCTCGCGCCGCTCCTCCGCGGTCAGGTGATAGAGGTTGCGCTCCATCGGCGGCGGCAGCTCGTAGCCCTTCTCGATCCCCTCGAGGCCCGCGTGCAGGAGCGCCGCGAACGTGAGGTACGGGTTGCACGCCGGGTCCGGGCAGCGGATCTCCGCGCGCGTCGCCTGCTCGGCGCCGGGCTTGTAGAGCGGGATGCGGATGAGCGCCGAGCGGTTGCGCCGCGACCACGCGACGTACACCGGCGCCTCGTAGCCCGGCACGAGCCGCTTGTACGAGTTCACCCACTGCGCGAACACGGCCGAGAGCTCGCGGGCGTGCCTGAGCTGGCCGGCGATGAACGCCTTGCCGACCTCCGACAGATGCCACTCGTCGTCCGAGTCGAAGAACGCGTTGCGGCCGTCCTTGAAGAGCGACTGGTGCGTGTGCATGCCCGAGCCGTTCTCGCCGAAGATCGGCTTCGGCATGAACGTCGCGTAGACGCCGTTCTTCGCCGCGACCTCCTTCACGATCAGGCGATAGGTAAGCGTGTGGTCGGCCATTTCGAGGGCCGCCGCGTACCGCATGTCGATCTCGTGCTGCGACGGGCCGACCTCGTGGTGGTGGTACTCGATCGGGATGCCCATCGCCTCGAGCGCCTTGATCGTCTCGTTGCGCCACTCGGTCGCCGCGTCGAGGGTCGTCATGGCGAAGTAGCCGCCCTCGTCGAGCGTCTCCGTCGAGTCGTTCGACTTGAAGAGGAAGTACTCGAGCTCGGGACCGATGTTGAACGTGTCGAAGCCCATCGACTCCATGCGCTCGAGCGCCCGGCGCAGGACGTAGCGCGGGTCGCCCTCGTACGGCTCGCCGTCCGGCTTGACGACGTCGCAGATCATCCGGCCGACGACGGCCTCGCCGGGACGCGCCGGCATGAGGCGAAACGTGTCCGGGTCGGGGATCGCGACCATGTCGGACTCCTCGATCGCGTTGAAGCCGGTGATCGACGAGCCGTCGAAGCCCATGCCGTCGTTCAACGCCCCCTCCGTCTCGGCAGGCGTGATCGCAAAGCTCTTCAGGTGTCCCTCGAGGTCGGTGAACCAGAGCAGCAGGTACTCGACGTCCTGCTTCTCCATCTCCTTCAACACACGCTTCCGGGCGTCGGGATCCGACGTCGCGCGGTCCTTGCTCTCGATCATCGCCATGAGCGCTCCTCCCTCGAAATGGAAAAGCCCCAGGCGCGGGCGTCCCCCAGCGCCTGAGGCCTCGTCGCCTCGAACACCCTCGCGACTCTACAAAAACGGCGGGCGGGGCATACTTCCCGCCGCTGTGCGGATCCTGCTGGTCGACGACGACACGCGGTTCCTCGACGCCCTCGAGGCGCTCCTGGAGACGTTGCCGGACGTCGAGGTGCTGGGCCGGGCCGGCGACGGCCTCGAGGCGATCGACATGGCGGCCGACCTGCAGCCGGACGTGGTGCTCATCGACCTGCAGATGCCGCGCATGAGCGGCGTGCTCGCGACGAAGCGGATCCACGCGCAGACGCCAGACGCGCAGATCGTGATGCTGAGCGGCTCGGACGTCATCTCGCACGAGCGCGAGTCGGCCGAGGCCGGCGCCGTCGCCTACATCCGCAAGACGAGCACGGCCACCGAGCTGCCGCAGCTGCTCGAGGACCTACGCCGGGAGCAGCGGCCCGCGTAGGTGCAGCCAGGTCAGCGTCGCGCGATACCCCAGCCGCTCGTTCACGCGCCGCATCGGCACGTTGTCGGACGCGTTCGTCGTGCGCAGCTCCGTGAACCCGCGCTCGCGCGCTGCGGCGATCTGCGCGACCTTCAGCGCACGCGCGAGGCCGCGTCCGCGGTACGCGCGGCGCACGCCGGTCATCCAGTGGTCGCCGATCCCGTCGGCGCCGCCGTGGCCGAGGATCGCGTAGCCGACCACCACGTCGCCGTCGAGCGCGGCGAACGAGCACGCGCGGTCGGCGAGCGGGCCGAGGTTGCGCGCGTGCCAGCGGTCGTAGTCGAGCACGGTGACCCCGAGCGCCGACGACAGGTCGGGCTCGATCGCGCAGGCCGCGTCGTAGACCGCGCGGTCGAGCGACTCGTCGAGCGGCACGAGCTCGAGCCCGGGTAGCTCCGGCATCTCGACACGGGACTGCGCCGGGTCGAGGACGACCTCCTCCATGCGCAGCGCCTCGTCGAAGCCGCGCTTGCCGAAGTACGAGCACGAGTCCTCGTCGTCGAGGCGCACGACGACGTAGAGGCGGTCGCGGCCGTCGGCGCGCGCGTGCTCGGAGATGCGCGCGAGGATCGCGGTGCCGACGCCCTTGCAGCGGTGCTCCGGCAGGACACGCGCGCTCGCGTACGCGGTGGGCGAGCTCGCGTCGTCGAAGTGCCGCGCGGTCGAGCCGGCCCCGACGGGTGTGCCGTCGAGGTAGGCCACGAGGTCGAGCCGGCCCTCGCTCGGGTTGTCCCGCACCTGCTCGGGCGTGAGCGGCGTGTCCGGGTGGATTCGGTTGCGGACGTCGACGTACGTGTCGACGTCCTCGTCCGTCTCGAGCGGGCGCAGCTCGATCACACGGCCTCCGGCGCAGGCAGCGTTTCGAGCTCGGGCTCGCGGCCGTGACGACGGAGCGCGCGCGTGTAGAGGCCAAGCGCGGGCACGAGCAGGAGCGCGCCGGCGGCGAGCGCGGCGGGGATGCCGAGCCCGTTGCCGACGGCGCCGAGGACCGGCCCTCCGGCCGCCTGGCCGACCGCGTTCGACTGCCCGCTCATCGACAGCACCGTCGCCCGCACGCTCGAATCCGTGATCTGCTGGTTGAGCCACGTGTCGTAGAGCGGCGCGGCGAGGCTGCGCGCGAGCCCGGTCGCGACGAGGGTCGCCATCGCGACCGAGAAGACCGACGAGAAGGCGAACGCGAGCTGGAAGAGGATCATCCCGGCCGTGAACGCCACGAGGAAGCCCGCGACCGCAGGAATCCCGTGACGCTCGACGCGCCGCAGGACGGGGCCGACGGCGAAGAAGCCGAACACCATCGCGAGGGCGGCCGCACCGCCGAACCAGATCACGCTGTCGGGCGACGACGGCATCCCGACGTCGCGGATGACGTGCGCCTCGCGGAGACGGTCGTACGCCTCGCTCCCCATCCCCGCGAAGAGCTCGGTCGCAACGAGCAGCAGCACGAGCCGGTTCGCGCGGATGAACCTCGCGCCGTTGACCGCGGTCGAGCGGAGCTCGCGCAACGCCGTCTCGCGCTCGTCGTGCGGCCGGCGGTCGAAGCCCGTCTCGGGCATGAGCAGCGCGCTGCCGATCCCGCACGCGATCGTGACGAGCCCGCCGACGATCACGGCGGCCCGCAGCGACACGGTCCCGATCGCGACGAAGACCGTGAGCCCCGTCAGCGCGCCCGCGAAGCCGAGCCGCGCGCCGCGCAGGAAGACGGGGCCGACGTTCTCGGCGCCGACCTCGTCTGTGATCCACGCCTGGTACGCACCGCTCGTGAACGTGTACGCGACGCCCCAGACCGCCCACAGCGCGACGATCACCCATGCGGTCGAGACGAGACCGACGGCGGTCCAGGCGACGCCCATCCCGAGATAGCCGATGACGAGCGAGAGGCGGCGGCTGTACGTGTCGGCAACGACGCCTGTCGGGACCTCGGCGAGGAACACGGCGGCCTCCATCGCGGTCCCCATCAGCACGAGCTCGAGCGGCGAGAGGTGCAGGTCGCGGACGAGGTAGAGGGAGACGACGACCCACGCCGGCGTCGAGAGGAGGAACTCGAGCATGTAGAAGACGCGCGTCGCCGGCTGGCGCCTCACAGCAGCGGCCCCCGGAACCGGACGACCTCGCGCGCGACGCGGTAGCCGAGCTTTGCGTTCACCCGCCGAATCGGGACGTTGCTCTCCTCGTTCCACGTCACGAGCTCGCGCAGGCCGGCGGCGCGAGCGGCGTCGATCTGCGCGCGCTTCAGCGCTGTCGCGAGCCCGGCGCCGCGGTGAGCACGCGCGACGCCCGTTGCGAGGTGGCCGGCGACCCCGTCGCGCTCCGTCTGAACGAGCCCGTACGCAGCGGGCATGCCGTCGACGTATGCGACGAGCGACAGCTCGGGGACGAAGAGCAGGTCGTCGACCTCGCGCCGCTTCCAGTCGTCGAACGACGCCGGCCGCACCCACTCGCGCGACTCGGGAACGTCCGGCTCGCTCTCCAGGGCGATGCGGTATGCGTCCTCGAGCGCCTCCGGCCGCTCGGCGACCGACGCGAGCTCCACCGCGGCGCGCTCTCCGTCCTCGGACGGCTGCGAGAGGTCCAGCCGCGACTCGATCATGAGCTGCACGCGCCGGTAGCCGCGATGCTCGAGGTACGCGAGCGTGTCGGGCGCGGGGTCGGCGACCTCGCCCTCGAGCTCCTCGTCGCCGTTCGCGCGGCCGAGCTCGGAGGCGGTGCGGTGGAGAGCGGTGCCGACGCCGCGGCGGCGGAGCTCGGGCAGGACCCGGAAGTGCGTGCGCCCGATCGGCGACACGGGGTCGTCGACCATGTGGCCGTAGACGCCCACACCGGCCGGGACGCCGTCGAGGGTCGCGAGCAGGTCGACGTGCGAGGGATCGCGCTGCCGCCGGCTCACGAGGATGTCCATGCCGAGCGGGTCGTCGGACTCGATGCGGTTGCGCAGCTCGAGCCACTCGCCGAGCCGGTCGAACGAGAGCTGCTCGACCTCGATCACGGGAGCGGCCCCTGGAAGGTGATCACCCGCTCCCGGTCGACGTAGCCGAGCCCGCGGTTCACTGCCTGCATCGCCTCGTTGCCGCGCTGCGTCCACGTGAGCAGCGTGTGGATGCCGTTCTGCGAGGCCCAGTGGATCTCGGCGCGCTTCAGCGCCTGCGCGATCCCACGGCCGCGCCGGTCGCGGCGCACGACGGTGAAGCCGTGCTCCGCGGTCCCGTCCTCGGGGCGCTCGATCAGGCCTGCGTAGCCGACGAGCTCGTCGCCCTCGTACGCGACGAACGAGCCGTCGGGGAGCGTCGCCTCGTCGCGCAGCCACTCCGACAGCGGCACCTCCATCGGCTGCGGCGTCGGCATGTCGGCGTAGCCAGCCTCGGCGACCGGCCAGACGGCGCGCAGCAGCTCCTCGCGGCGGCCGTCGAGCGCGACGAGATCGATGCCGTCCGGGACGACGGGCGCAGGCTCGTCGCCGACGGTGCGCACCTGCTCGAGCTGGTAGTCCACCTCTTGGAGCCCGAAGCGGCGCACGAAGCGCAGCCCGTCCTCGTCGGCCGCGTCCACGAACGCGTTTAGCCCTGGGACCCCGAGCGTGCGCGCGTGCTCCAGGAGTGCGTCCGCGAGCGCAGTGCCGACGCCGCGGCGGCGATGCTCGGCGAGCACGCGCACCGCGACGAACGCGCGGCCGCCGAAGCTCGACCGGCCCGCGACGCCGCAGCCGACCGGCTCGCCGCCGAGGTCGGCCAGCAGCACCAGCCGGCCCGGCTCGTCCTCGAGCTTGCGGAGGTGCTCGACCGTTGCCGGCTCGCTCGGCACGACCGCGGTCTTGATCCGCGCCCACGCAGCGTAGTCGGCATCCGACTCCGCGCGGCGGACGGCGATCATCCCGACCTCTTGAGCTTGCCGTGGCGCTTCGCGTACCGCTCGCCGGTGCGGAAGATCGCGAGGCCGAGCGGGATGGACGCCGCGCCGATGAGCAGCAGCGGCCACACGTCGGCCCACGCGAGCCCGGCGCCGTGGAGGATCGACGCGCGGGTGCCGCGCAGCGCGTAGGTCGCGGGCGAGATCGTCGAGATCCACTGCATCCACTGCGGCAGCACGGTCACCGGGTAGTAGACGCCCGAGACGACGAGCAGCAGCCCCTGCGCGATGAACCCGAGCTGCGTCCCCTTCTCCGGCGAGATGAGCGGCAGGACGGCTGTCATCATCCCGATCCCGATGAACGAGATCGACGCGATCGCGAGCAGCGCCAGCGCCGCGGCGTAGTTCGCGTTCGGGACGTCGATGCCGATGAACGCGACGACGGCGACGAACAGGATCACCGCGCGCACGATCCCGTACAGCACCGCGAAGATCCCCATCCCGAACAGGTGCACGGGCCGCGAGACCGGCGCCATGAACGTGTATTCGATCGTCCCCTCCCAGCGCTCCCACGCGACGGTCTCCGTGACGATCTCGAAGATGATCCCGAGGAACGCCCAGATCACGCCGCCGACGAGGAGCGCCGTCGCGAGGCGGTCCTGCTCGGCCTTCGGCATGTCGACGCCGCGCGCGATGAACACGATCGTGAGCGTGTTCGCGATCGTCCAGATCAGGAATGCGACGTCCCACCAGAAGTAGCGCTTGACGAGGTACAGGTTGCGCTCGATGACGCCGCTCAGCCCGACCAGCTCGTGCCGGACCTGTGACGCGATACCGGGCGCCTGGACAGCTGCCATTACGCGAACACCTCCCTCTCCTCGTCCTCCTCGGACTTCTCGTCCTCGAACGTGCGGCCCGTCGCCGCGAAGAACGCCTCCTCGAGCGTGTCGACCCCGTAGCGCTCCTTCACCGACTCGACCGGCTCGAGGAAGAGCAGCTCGCCGCGATCGAGCAGACCCACACGGTCGGCGAGCTCCTCGGCCTCGTTCATGTCGTGCGTGCAGAGCAGGATCGTCGAGTCGTGCGCCGTGCGGATCTCGCGGATGAACGCCTGCACCTCCTGCTTCGAGCGCGGGTCGAGGCCCGTCGTCGGCTCGTCGAGCAGCAGGAGCACGGGGCTCGTGAGCAGCGCGCGCGCGAGCGCGACCTTCTGCTGCATTCCGCGCGACAGCGCCTCCATCGGCTCGCTGCGCCGGTCCGGCGGGAAGCCGACGCGGCTCAGGATCGCGGGGATCTTGTCGCGCGTCTGCTTGTGGGTCATGCCGTAGAAGCGCGCCGCGTAGCCGAGGTTCTCGGCCGCGCTCATCTTCTTGAAGAAGCTCGCCTCGACCGAGACGCGGTTCACGAGCCGCCGCACGGCACGCGTCTCGCGGAACGCGTCGTAGCCGAAGATCGTCGCCGAGCCACCGTCGTGGAGCAGCAGGGTCGAGAGCAGACGGACGAGTGTCGACTTGCCCGAGCCGTTCTGCCCCAGGATCGCGACGCACTCGCCGCGCTCGATCGTGAACGAGACGTCCTTCAGCGCCGCGCGCCGGCGGCGGCGGAACCGCTTCTCCTTGCGGACGAACTCCTTGCGGAGATCAGAGACGACGACTGCTGGCTGGGACACACATGCTCCTTGGGACGGAAAAGAGGACGGAACGAGGACGCACTTCGGCCGCTGTTAGCGGCGCGGTGCGACGTCTGCGTTCGCGATCCCGAGGAACATGGCGGCGTTGAGCATACGGACCCGGGCGGAATCACGCAAGGAATTCACCCACGGAGATCATGCAGTTCTCGAATGAGCGCCACCGGGGATCAGGGTGCGGGCTACCGTGTGGGGCGTGAGCACGGTCGTCCTGTCGTCGCCGCGGATGCGCCGCCGCCTCGTCTGGGCGGGGGCGATCGTGGGCGCGATCGTCGCCGTCGTCGTGGCGGTCGAGCTGCTGCCGACGCACTCGGCGGCGATCCAGCGCGAGCCGACCGTGGCCGCGACGCCGACGACGGCGACCGAGCAGCCGGTGCAGGCGACCGGTGAGCCGCGGACGGTGAAGCCGCCGCGGCAGGAGCTGAACGCCCTCCTCGACGCGTTCGTCCCGGCCGTGATCGCGCGGCGCGACCTCGCGAAGGGCTGGGACCTCGTGACGCCCGATGCCCGCGGATCGCGCGCCGACTGGATGCGCGGCGACACCCAGTTCCAGCGCTTCGACGCGCGGGTCGAGCGGTACCACGGCTGGACGGTGAACTACTCGTACCCGGGCGACGTCGGCTTCGACCTGTTCGTCGCACCGCGGAACCCGAACAACATCTCGATGGCGTTCCGCGGCGAGGCGAAGAAGGTCGCCGGAGAATGGCGGATCGCGGTCTTCTACCCGCAGGCGACGTTCCAGCCCGCCGGCAAGAAGGCGGCCGTCTGGGCGGACACCGACCTGCAGCCGCAGGGCGCGTCGGCCGCCGCCGCGAGCGGCCGGCTCTCGGCCGCATGGCTCCTGCTTCCGGGCGCGGTCGTCGCGCTCGCGATCGCAGGCGCCCTCGGCTTCGCCCTCGTCGCGGGCTTCCGCCGCCGCGCGCGCGTGCGCGCGATCGAGCGCGACCTCGCTCAACTTCGTTAGTCACAGGCGTCCCTCGTCCGAGGGATTCTTTGCAAGTTGGATCGAGGGGCGGCATCTCACCGTTCGTGGACTTCACGCCGGACTGGGACGAGGCACGCCGCCGCCCGCTCGTCAGCGGCCCCGTGCCAGGGTTCGTCCTCGCCGTCATCGCGCTCGGTACGGCCTTCTTCGCGCTCTGGCGGCAGCAGGCGGCGATAGACGCCGGCCGCGCCGCCGAGGTGCGCGCCGAGCGACTCGAGCGCGAGCTCGGCCTCACGCAGCTCGACGCGAAGCAGGCGGCGGCGCGCCTCAGCAAGACGCAGGCCGCGATCCGCGCGCGCTCCGGCAGCGTCGCCCCGCTCGCCGCGCGGACGCTGCGCAGCGTGTTCACGGTGAAGACCGACTCGAAGCTCGGCACCGCGTTCGTCGCGTGGACGAACAGGAGCGGCAGCTACCTCCTGACCGCCAACCACGTCGTGGCGGGCGCGGGCAGCCAGGTGCAGATCACGCGCAAGGGCAACGAGTGGACCGCCGACGTCATCGGCCGCGACCCCAACAACGACCTCGCCCTCCTGCGCGCAAACGGCCGCCCGGCGAAGGCGCCGCCGCTCTGGCAGAAGGCAACGCGGCCCGCGCCGAAGACCGGCCAGGAGCTGATCCTCATGGGCAGCCCGTACGGCCTGAGCGGCACGGTCACCACCGGGATCGTCAGCCGCGTCGGCCGCAAGGAGATCCAGACGGACGCGGCCGCGAACCCGGGCAACTCGGGCGGCCCGGCGGTCGACCGCGGCGGGCACGTCGTCGGCATCCTCGTCGCCGGCGGCGGCGAGAACATCAACTTCGCCGTCCGGGTCGAGCGCGCCTGCGTGCACCTGCGCCGCTGCCCGAAGTAGCGACGCGCTAATACAGCCATCCTGAAGTTCGGTCGGTCATCGTCGAAGGGACCGTTTAGCTCGCCGCATGACCACCGAACTTGCGGACGCGTGTACTAGCGTTTTCGAGGCTCGACGAACGGAGGGATGGTGCGTGCAGTCAGACTGACGGAGTCTGGGCTTCAGCTCGAGCAGATCGACACGCCGGAGCCCGGCGCCGGGGACGCGCTCGTGCGCGTCCGCGCCGCAGCAATCACCAAGGACGAGCTCCAGTGGCCCGTCGACCGCCTGCCGGCGATCCCGTC
>JBKPLI010000007.1:0-14159 GCA_046731555.1 Actinomycetota bacterium
GACGACCGGCAGCAGCGCGACGGTGTTCGTCGGCGGGATCGGCCGCGGCCGGTGCCGCACGTACTGCCCGAGCTTCGCGAGGCACGGCCGCGCCGTCTTCGACAGGGGCTGCGAGCTGCCGCAGCCCGCGGCGACGACGCCGAGCGCGATCACGACGAGTCCGAGCCGCATGCCGTAGTTCTACCGTCGAATGGCGTTGCGGAGGAAGAAGCCCAGGTTGGCGGGGCGCTCGCCGAGGCGGCGCATGAGGTACGGGTACCACTCGGGCCCGTACGGCGTCGCGACGAGCACGTCGAAGCCGCGGCCGGCGAGGTCGAGCTGCAGTTGCGGCCGCACGCCGAAGAGCATCTGGAACTGGAAGCGGTCGCGCGCGATCCCGTGCTCGTCCGCGTATGCGATCGCGCGCTCGATGAGCGACTCGTCGTGCGTCGCGACCGCTGTGAACGCCGCCTCCGACAGCATGCGCTCGAGCAGCCGCGCGTACGCCGCGTCGACGTCCGCCTTCACGGGGTAGGCGAGGTCGGGCGGCTCGAGGTACGCACCCTTCACCAGCCGCAGGTTCGGTCCGAGCGGCAGCAGCTCCTCGAGGTCGCGCTCCGTCCGGTAGAGGTAGGACTGCAGCACGGTGCCGACGTTGTCGTTGCCCGCCTCGCGCAGGCGCCGGTAGATGCGGAGCGTCGCGTCGACGTACGCAGACTGCTCCATGTCGATCCGAATAGAGTTCGCGCGCTCGCGCGCGTGCTCGACGAGGCGTGCGACGTTCTCGAACGCGACCTCCTCGTCGATGTCGAGCCCGAGGTGCGTGAGCTTCAGCGCGACGTTGCAGCGCAGCTCGTGCTCCGCGATGCCGTCCAGGACGGACGTGTACGCCGCGACGACGCGCTCGGTCTCGGCGCGGTCGCGCACGCCCTCGCCGAGCAGCGTCGTGTTCGCGCGCAGGCCGCGCTCGTTGAGGCCGCGCAGCACCGGAATCGCCTGCTCGAACGTCTCGCCGGCGACGAAGCGCGATGCGCCGAGCTTCATGCCGTGCCTGCGCACGAAGCGGCCGACGCGCGGGCTGTCGGCGGCGGCGAGGATCGCCTTGCGGACGCCGGCGTTGACGGTGGCCGTTGCGCTCACGCGAGGTGTGCGAGGAGCCAGGCGTGCACATCGTGCACGCGACGCTCCATCAGGGTCAGGTGCCCATCCTCGTCCGTGATCCGCGCCTCGACGCCGGGGATGCGCTCGGCGAGCCAGTCCCCGTGCGAGGCGGGCACGAACCGGTCGTCGCGGCCGTGGACGAGCAGCACCGGCCGATCGATCTCCGCGAGCTCGAAGCCCCACGGCGCGACGAACGCGACGTCGTCGTCGAGCCAGCCGTCGACGCCGCCGGCGAGGCCGTGCGCGGCGGAGTCGAGCAGGTGCTCCGCGAGCTCGCCGGTCAGCGCCTCGCGGTCGACGTCGCCGAGGAGCGTGTGCATCTGCTCGCGCAGCTCGTCCGCGCTCGCGGCCAGGAAGCCCGCCGCCTGCGGCTCGAGGTAGCGGCGCAGCGGTTCCTCGCCCTCGAGCGCGGCACCGAACTCGTCGAGGTTCTCCTGGCCCATGCCGGCATACCAGTCGATCCCGTCGGCCTCGTAGGGCGTCGGTGAGGCGAGGCTCGCGACCGCGACGAGACGGTCCGAGCAGCGCGCGGCGCACGCGAGCGCGTGCGGGCCGCCGCCGGAGATGCCCCACGTCGCGAAGCGGTCGATCCCGAGCTCGTCGGCGAGCGCGTCGAGGTCGCGCGCGGCGTCGACGACGCGGCGGCCGGGCCGCCGCGGCGAGCCGCCGTAGCCCGCGCGGTCGTGGCCGATCAGGCGGATCCCGAGCTCGCGCGCGGAGCGGTCGTAGCCGGGGTGCAGAACGCCGGAGGCGGGCGTGCCGTGCTGGTAGAAGACGGCTGGCCCGGACGGGTCGCCGCCCTCGTGGATCTCGAGCCGCGTCTGCGCCACGCGCGGAGCCTACGCGCCGCGGCCGAGCCTGCGCGGCCGTGCACGCGGCGTGCGATCGGCTCACTCGAACGCGATCACGCTGCGGATGCCGTCCTGCGCCTCCATCAGCTCGAAGCCGCGGTTGACCTCGTCGAGCGTGATGCGGTGCGAGACGAACGGGTCGACGTCGAGCTGCCCGTCGAGGTAGAGCTGCACGAGCTCAGGCACCTGGTCGCGGCCCTTCACGCCGCCGAAGGACGAGCCGGCGACGCGACGGCCCGTGATGAGGAAGCGCGGGACCACGTCGAGCGTCTCGCCCCTGCCCGCGACGCCGCAGACCGTCGCGAGGCCCCAGCCCATGCGCGCGGCCTCGACGGCCTGGCGCATGACGGCGACGTTGCCGGTCGCCTCGAACGTGTAGTCGGCGCCGAAGCCGCCGGTCAGGTCGAGCACGGCCTGCACGGAGTCGGGGCCGCCCATGATCGTGTCCGTCGCGCCCTGCCCGCGCGCGAGCTCGAGGCGGTCCTCCGAGAGGTCGATGCAGACGATGCGCTCCGCGCCGCGCAGGCGGCAGCCGGCGACCGCGCCGAGGCCGACCATGCCGGCGCCGAAGACGACGCACGTCGAGCCGGCCTCGACCTTCGCCGTGTTCATCGCCGCGCCGAGCCCGGTCGAGAGCCCGCACGCAAACAGCGCGGCACGGTCGAGGGGCGCGTCGGGCGACACCTTCGCGAGCGCGATCTCCGGCATCACGGTGTACTCCGCGAACGTCGACGTTCCCATGAAGTGACGGATCGACTCGCCGTCGCGCGAGAGCCGCGTCGTGCCGTCGGGGAGGTAGCCGAGGTTCTGCTGCTCGCGGATCGC
Organism: Actinomycetota bacterium; assembly: GCA_046731555.1. Taxonomy (GTDB): domain Bacteria; phylum Actinomycetota; class Thermoleophilia; order Gaiellales; family Gaiellaceae; genus PALSA-600. Next base: position 2,817 of record JBKPLI010000007.1, read on the forward strand.
GAGGCAGAGGTTCGTACGCGGGTCGCGGCAGTGCACGCACTCGCGGCACTGCGGCGAGAAGAGCGTCACGACGTGGTCGCCCTCCGCGAGCGACGTCACGCCGTCGCCGACGCGCTCGACGATGCCCGCGCCCTCGTGGCCGAGCACGGTCGGCGAATAGCCGGACGGGTCGGCGCCCGAGGCGGTGTAGAGGTCGGTGTGGCAGACGCCGCACGCGACGAGCCGGACGAGCACCTCGCCGGCCTGCGGCTCCGCGAGGTCGATCTCCTGCACCTCGAGCGGCCGACCGAACTGCTCGAGCACCGCGGCGCGGATCTTCACCGGCCGATCGTACGCGGGAAGAAGCCGCGGCGTTCGCCCGTCGTGTTGGGCATCACCGAGAGGGAGGGTCATTTCATGAAGGCAGGCACGTTCGTCGTCGTCCTCGCTGTGCTCGCAGGTCTCTTCGCCGGCGTCGCCCGGGCCGGCGAGCCCACACCGGAGCAGAAGAGCGCGCTCGACCGGCTCCAGGCCGCATCGAGCACGCCCGTGTCGGCGGACTTCGCCGACGGCGCCGCGCGGTTCGTCGGCGCAACCGTTCCGACGGAGGGCGCCACCGCGACCGACCGCGCGCTGTCGTTCCTCGACCGGTTCCGCGACCTGTACGGGCTGAGCGACCCGCGGTCGCAGCTCCAGGTCGTGCGGCAGGCGGGCGAGGGCGAGACGCAGGACGTGTTTTTCGGGCAGACCGTGCGCGGCGTGCCCGTGCAGGACGCACAGCTCGCGGTGCACCTCGCAGGCGGCGCGGTCGTCGCGACGAACGGCGCGTACCTCCCGCTGCTCCCCGCCGGCACGAAGCCGGTCATCAGCTCGTCCGCGGCGGTTTCGATCGTGCAGAAGGCAGCCGGCTACACCGACGACCCCGTCGAGCCGCCGGCGCTCGTCTACTACAACGCGGGCCTCACCATGTCGGTCGCCGAGCGGATTGCGTGGGGTCTCGACAGCGCGACGCGCCTCGCCTGGCACGTGACCGTGCCGACGCGCGGCGCATACGTCGACGCGCAGACGGGGCGCGAGCTCTTCGCAGCCGATCCGGTCGAGCACGTCGCGACGCGCATGTCGATCCGCACCGCGAACAACACATCGCCCGTCATCTGCTGGTACTTCGGCGCGACCGGCTGGTTCACGCAGGCCGGTCAGCTCGCGGGCACCTCTCCGGATGCCGAGGGCTTCGCGGCGAACGGCTTCGTGAACAACGTCTACGACTACTTCCGCAACACCCACGGGCGTCTGTCGTTCGACGGCGCTGACAGCGAGATCCCGTTGATCCTCGACGTGGCCCTGGGCGGCCTCGGCCCCTCGATCAACGCGCAGTACACGCCGTGGTGCCACCACTTCGAGTTCAACAACAACATGGGTACGAAGGACGTCATCGCGCACGAGTTCACGCACGGCGTCACCGACTTCACGGCGCACCTCGCCGGCACGAACCAGCCCGGAGCGCTCAACGAGCACTACTCGGACTACTTCGCCGCGATGATCGACCCGGACTGGACGATCGGGGAAGGGTCGGCGCTCGGCGTGATTCGCACGATGAGCAACCCGCCGGCGAACGGTGACCCGGCGACCATGAGCGGCTTCGTCGTCACGACGGCCGACAACGGCGGCGTCCACACGAACGCGGGCATCCCGAACAAGGCGTCGTTCCTCGTCACCGACGGCGGGCTCTTCGGCGGCTTCCAGATCCAGGGCCTCGGCCGGACGAAGGCCGAGCGGCTCTACTTCGACGTCCTCACGCACCTGCTTCCGTCCAACGCGAACTTCATCGACCAGCGGAACATGACCGTGGTCGACGCGACGAACTGGGCGTCCTCGGGGAAGAACGGCTTCACGTCGTCGAACGCATGCAACGTGCGGAACGCGTTCGCGGCGGTCGAGCTCGGCGACGGCGACGCCGACTGCGACGGCCTCGGCGACTCCGCGGAGGCGGACGACGACGGCGACGGCGTCCTCGACGGCGGCGACAACTGCCCGAAGGTGTCGAACGCCTCGCAGACGAACACCGACGGCGACGCAACCGGCAACGCCTGCGACCTCGACGACGACAACGACACGGTCGTCGACACGAGCGACAACTGCGTCCTCGTCGCCAACACGAACCAATCGGACATCGACCACGACGGGCTCGGCGACGCCTGCGACCCGACGCCGAACGGCGATGCGGACTACGACGGCGTCGACGACCTCAAGGACAACTGCCGGTACAACCGGAATCCCGACCAGCGGGACGACGACCACGACGGCATCGGCAACGTCTGCGACACCGACTGGGACAACGACGGTGCGCCGAACACCACCGACAACTGCACGTGGACGTCGAACCCGACGCAGAGCGACAAGGACGGCGACGGGCGGGGCGACGCGTGCGACAACGCGCCGAACGACTTCAACCCGGACCAGGCGGACACCGACAAGGACGGAATCGCGGACGTCGTCGACCCGGACGACGACAACGACGGCGTCCTCGACGGCTCCGACAACTGCCCGCTGAACGCGAACCCGAAGCAGGAGGACTCGAACGGCAACGGCGCGGGCGACGCGTGCGAGTACGTGATCTCACCGGATCACGACATCCACGACGCGTTCAAGCTGCGCGACAAGTACTTCGAGCGCTTCCAGATCATCGTCAACCCGTGCATCCTCAAGTGCGGCCCGTTCGGCGAGCTCCTGAAGTCGTCCATCCGCGTGGACTCCGAGTACAAGCTGGAGCTGCGGCTGCTCGACGCGCGCGGCGAGGTGGTCGCGCACGGCCTCTCGAGCGAGCCGCTCGACTTCGAGACCACGATCGGCGAGAACGGCCTCCCGCCGCAGTTCACGCTCGAGATCCTCCCGTCGCCCGAGTTCGAGCCGGGCAACGAGTACGGGTTCACCGCCGGGCTTCTGCCCGGCGGTGACCCGACGGGCTAGCCGTCGGAGTAGCCGCCGACGAGCTCGAACGCCGTCGCGGTGGACGTGTCCGAGTACTTCTGGCCCTCGACGAGCTCACCGAGCGACGGGAACGCGTAGATCGTGGGGTTGCCGGAGTACGTCGACCCGTCGTACGCGGAGATCGTGATCGTGTTGCAGATCACCGGGCCGGAGTCGTGGAAGCGCTCCTGGATGTTGCACGAGCCCTTCGCGTACACGACGCCCTGGAAGCCGCCGGCGTAGCGCCCGTTCGGGCACCACGTCGAGCCCGACGGCGAGCACGTCGTGCCGCCCTGGTCGTACTGCGAGTTGCCGTTCGAGAGCAGGACGAGCATGTTCCCGGACGGGTTCCAGTTCGACATCTGCCCGTTCATGATGCAGCTGTTCGAGGCCGTCGTCGCACTCCCGCCGGCGCAGACCACCTCGTCGAACTCGATGTTTCCCGCCGCGTAGATGATCGCGCGGCCGTGGTAGTTGACGGCCTGGATGCCGTCGTCGTCGAAGCGGACGTCGCCGTCGAAGAAGAGCGTGCCGCTGACGGTGAGCGCGTGCGTGTTGCTGTTCCACGAGAGCTCGCCGACCACCTGGCCGTTCTCGACGAACTGGCAGCTGTAGCTGCGCGCCGCCGGTGTGATGTCGTAGCGCGGGTCGTCGTTGAACTGGAGGCTGTCGTTCCAGTTCGTCGAGTTGTCGTTGTCGAAGACGAGCGGCGCCATGTTCGTGTTCGCGTTCGTGCACGGGTGCTTCGGGCCGGGCTTCGCGTTCTGGAACCAGTAGTCGAGGTCGACGTCGGGCATGTCCAGGCCCTCCGGCACCGTCGTCGGCGTCGTCTGGGAGTAGACCTTGTCGGCGGTGCCGCACGGGCGCGACCACGTGGCTGCATTGTTGAACTTGCAGCTGCCCGCGACATGCACCTTCTTCACGCCCTGCGCCGCTGTGCCGACGCCCTCGGTCGTGTCGCCGGTGTACGTGACCGTGATCCGGATGAAGTCGACCGACGCCGTGACCGAGACGCTGTTGTTGTCGTTCGTCGCGCGGAGCGCGACGCCGAAGCTCGAGCTGTTGATCTCGGCCGGCGTCCACGTCGTGCCCCAGAGGTCCGTCGAGCCGCCGTACTCGCGCAGCGAGTCGGACGTGCTCCAGTAGCTGCTCGAGTTCTTGTGGTCGGTGCCGACGCTGCCGGTCGACTTGCGCAGGAAGACGTCCTCGTCGTAGAGGCTGCTCGACGAGCCCGCCTTGCGCTCGATCTCGACGTCGACGCCCTTGATGTACGCCGTGCTCGGGATGTTGAACCCGAAGCCGCTGACGACGAGCGTCGCGCCCGAGGAGTTCACGGCGATCGAGTTCGTGGCGTAGGTGCCGTCGTTCGTGCGCGCGTTGTTCGAGTTCGTCCAGCCGGAGCCGGTGCCGCTCGACGCGTACGTCACTGCGGTGTCGACGGGCGGGCCTTCGACGGTGACGTTGCCGCCGACGTCGACGGTCGTCCCGGAGCCGGTGATCTTGCCGCCGTTCCTGATGCAGATGCCGCCGCGCGTCGCGATGTTCGCGGGCACGTCGACGCCGTCGATCGTCAGGCAGGTGTTCGGGTTGTCCTGGTAGAAGCGCGTCCACGAGACCGCGTCGGCGCCGTCGTTGATCCCGCGGACGGTGATGCTCTTCGTCACGGCACGTGTCTGGTAGCGCTGGCCGTCGTTCGAGCGCCCTTCGGAGCGAAGTTGCCACACGTAGCTCGTGCCGCTGACGACGAGCGTCCCGCAGTAGCGGTAGTCGCCGCTCGACGTCGTCGTCCAGGACGCGACGTTGCGGCAGTCGCCCGGCGCCGGCCCGGCCTTCGCGGTGAAGAGGGCCTGCGTCTTCGGGCTGATCCCGGCCGTGGCGTGGTAGACGCCGTTCGAGTCCGTCGTGCCCGCGACCCACGGTGCGCCGTCGCTGTCGAGCTGGCCGTACATGTACGCGAGCGCGGCGTTCATGCCCGCCTCGGCGGCGGAGTAGGCGTTCGTGTTCGCCTTGCTCCGGTGCGCGGAGTGGAGGTTCGTGACCGTGTAGTAGGCCGCACCGCCGCCGGCGATGCCGAGCACCGTCATCATCATCAGCGCCATGACGAGCGCGATGCCGCGCTCCTCGGAGGCGAGGCGCCGGAAGGCCGACCGGAGCCGGCAGGTCGGTGAAACGAGGACGTTGCCCATGAGCCGCCTTCCCTGCATCGGCCTCGGTTGCAGGCCCCGTTAGCTCGAACGGGGGATTCGGGCGCGGGAAGCGGGCGCCGTCCCGGCTCGTTGTGCGTCGCGTGCGGATCGCGGAGCTGTGGCGCTACCCGGTGAAGTCGCTCCGCGGCGAGCGCCTCGAGACGGCCGAGCTCCTGTCGGACGGGATCGCCGGCGACCGGCTCGTCCAGGTCGTCTACCGGGGGCGGATCGTCACCTCGCGGGTGCGGCCGCGGCTCCTCGGTCTCGCGGGGACGCTCGACCGCGAGGGCGTGCCGCTCGTCGACGGCGTCCGCTGGGACGACGAGGCCGCGCTCGAGGCCGTCCGCGCGGCCACGTCGCTCCCGGAGGCCGAGCTCGTCCGCGACGACGGCGTCGAGGAGCGCTTCGACGTCCTCCCGCTCACGGTCGTGACCGACGGCGGCATCGAGGCGTTCGGCTACGACCGGCGCCGCCTCCGGCCGAACGTCGTGATCGAGGGCGTGCCCGGGCTCGCCGAGAAGACGTGGGCGGGCCGGATGCTGAAGATCGGCGGCGGCGCCTCCTACGTCGCCGTCGCCCGGCCGCGGACACGGTGCGTCATGACCACCTTCGACCCCGACACGCTCGAGCAGGACCGCGGCGTCCTGCAGCACATCGTCGACGATCTCGACGCGGCGATCGCGCTCGACTGCTCCGTCGTCCGGCCCGGCACGATCAGCGTCGGCGACGCCGTCGAGCTGATCCCGCGAGGGTGAGGTTTCTTGACAGACGCGCCGCGACCCCCGACGATCTCGCGGTGACTGCCGTCTCGGACATCCTCGACCAGAAGGGTCGCGACGTCATCTCGATCGACGGGGACGCGTCCGTCTTCGAGGCGGTGAAGGTGATGGTCGACGCGAACGTCGGCGCCGTCCTCGTCACCGGCGGCGGCGGGATCGAGGGGATCTTCACCGAGCGCGACTACCTCAGGCGCATCGCCGTCGAGGGCCGTACGTCACGCGACACGAAGGTTCGCGACGTGATGTCGGCACCGGTGATCGTCGTCACGCCGCAGACGTCGGTCGAGGAGACGATGGCGATCATGACCGACCGGAAGATCCGGCACGTGCCGGTCGTCGTCGAGGGCGACGTGGCGGGCGTGGTCACGATCGGCGACCTCGTCGCGCACCAGTCGCGGCAGCAGAGCTTCCAGATCCAGTACCTGACCGAGTACATCTCGGCCCGCTGACGCGGCGAGCGTCGGCGGCCGCGGGCGCCCCCCGCGCCGCGGCCGCCTGCTCTTTCTCCGCCCTTACCGCTTCTTGCTGACCTTGACGAGCGTGTTCTGCCCGTTCGTCAGCGAGCACCGGATCTCGGCGCGGTCGCCGACCTTGACCTCGCCCGCGACCTTCTGCGCGAGGTCGGACGGGATCGCGCACGTGAGACCCGCGACGGTGATGGACGTCGTCGAGAGCGCCGACACGGTGCCGCGCGCCTCGCTCTTCTCCGCCGGCGCGTGCGTCTTCTTGCAGCGCGCCGGGCCGAGCTCGACGGCCGAGCCGCCGGCGCTCGCGCCGATCTTGCCGTCCGTGAACCCGCCGGAGGCGCTGAAGCCCGCCGAGATGTTCGCGAGCAGCCGCACGCCCGGGTCGTGCGCATGTCCGGCGGCGAGGCCTGCGAGCTTGCCGTGGTCGTACACGGCCTCGAAGTTCGCGACCGTGTCGCGGCCCGCCGCGACGTCGATCCGCAGCCGGCCCGAGACGGTGCCGACGTCGTCGGTCGTGTTGATGAGGCTGCGGGCGTCGATCCGGATCGCCCCCGCCAGGTCGGGATCGCCGGCGGCGGTTCCCGTGTAGCGCGCGTACGTGATCGCCACGGACTTGCCGTCCTCGGTCGTGCACGTGCTCGTCTTCGTGGACGAGCCCGCGGCCGCGAACGTCCCCGCGACCGCCTTCACGCTCCGTCCGTTGTTGTGCAGCCCGGCCGCGACGGCGAGCCCTGCCGACGCCGCGAGCACGACCAGCACGACGGAGCCGAACGTCAACCTGCGCATTGCGAACCCTCCTGTCGTAGGCGTTCTCGTCTAGAAGGACGCCAGAGTTGTTCGGGACCCAGGGGTGCTGTGTAAGACGGACGTAAAACGCGCGCCCCGACTAGGCGCAGCCCTCGTCCAGCCGCACGGCTGCGTGGGTCCCGAAGGCGATCTGCGTCACGCGCCCGCTCCGGTCGACGTCGAACCGGAGCTCCCAGCGCGGGGCGGTCGCGCGGCGGGCGAACCACTCGCGGCCGCCGTGGTGGAAGCGACTCGACCGCGAGGTCATCCCGGGGTACGCGCGCCTGACCGTCGCCACGCTCGAGCCGACCGCGATGCCGCGGGCGGTCGCCGCGCCCTCCCGGAAGAAGACGGCGCCGAAGCGGTCGCGCGGCATGAAGATCGCCGTGCCGGTCACGCCGTCCCAGCCGCGCAGCACGGCCTCGCCGCAGCCAGGACGCAGATCGTAGCTCGGCCTGACGCGGATGGCCCAGAGCGTCGAGACGGCCGCGGGCGTCATGCCCGGACGCGCGCCGGCGACGCCGTCGACCGTCACGCGGACGGGCAGGAGCGCTGCTCCCGCGGCCGTTGCCGCCGCCAGCGCCGCCCCCGCCGCGAGCGCGCCCGCCTTCACGAGCCGGAGCGTATGCGCCTACGCCGAGCGCTACTCGACGACGAGCACGTCGCAGTCGGCCTCGCGGCGGATGCCGCCCGCGACGTCCGCGCCGAAGAGACGGCCGAAGAAGCCGTGGTGGTGCGCACCGAGGACGATGACGTCGGCCTTGCGCTCGCGCGCTGCGCCGAGGATCTCTTCGGTGGGCTCGCCGGCGGCCCAGAGGTAGTCGGCGCTCACGCCCGCGGCCTCGACGCGGTCGCGCGCCGCGCTGAGGATCGGCTCGAGCTCGTCCGGCTGCACGAGTGGGATCATGCGCGCCGGGCTGTCGTCGAGCGTGCCGAAGTTCTGCGGTCCCTCCGGGTTCAGCGGCATCTCGTCGACCGCGACCACGACGAGCTGGCCCTGCGACGCGCGCGCCTCGTCGATCGCCCGGTCGAGCGCACGGCTCGCGGCGTCGCTCGCGTCGAAGCCGACCACGATCGTCCTCGCCATCCCGTCACCTCCTGTCGCGTTTGCCTAGCGTGCGCGGTTGCGCGCGATCTGCGCGTCGGACGGGCGCAGCATCGTGTACGCGAGCAGCCCGATGAACGGCAGCACGAGCATGATGATCGCCCACGCGGCCTTCGCGGACGTGCTCAGATCCGGTCGGCGGAACGCGTCCATCACCGCGCGCACCCAGAGCACGAGGAAGATCGCGACCGCGGCGAGGATGACGATCCTCACGAACACGTCACGACGGTACAGGATTGCGATTTGCCGAGGAGGCTCCGCCGTGGTGTGATGCGCTGCGTGAGAAGGACGAGCCGATGAGCGCCGGCGGCAGATCCCGCGCCCGCGGGCGCATCCTGCAGCGCACGGGGCTGCTCGCGGCCGTGCTCGCGCTCGTGACCCTGCTCTTCCTCCTCTCGGGCCACTGGGTGCTCGCGATCCTGTTCGGCGTGCCCGCGGCCGTCGCGATCTGGGTCTTCTTCCAGGCCCGCAGCGTCCGCTAGCCGTCGCGCTTGGGTCGTCGAGTGGAGCGGGCGCGTGCCGACGCCGTCCGGTTCGTGGACAGCTACGCGTGCCTGCTCGTGCTCCTGCTCGCGAACTTCCTGCTGCTCGAGCTCGTGGACGCGCGCCGCTGGGGCGCGTTCGGGAGCACGCTCCTCTCCGCGCTCGCGCTCGTCGTCGCGATCAGCGACCCCGACACGGGCCACCGGATCACGCGGCGGCATGCGATCTCGATCGCGATCGCCGTCGTCGTGTCGTCGCTGCTCCTCCTCACGTCGTCGGACGAGCTCGTCGGGCTGGCGTACCTGCTGCCGGTGATGCTGCTCGTGACCGCGACGCTGCCGGTGACGATCACCCGCGTCCTCGCCCATCGCCGCGTGACGTTCGAGACGATCCTCGGCGCGATCTGCATCTTCGTGCTCGTGGGCCTGCTGTTCGCGTTCGCGTTCCTCGCGATCGACGCGTTCAGCGACCGACCGTTCTTCGCGCAAGAGGGGCCGCACACGCAGGGCGAGTACCTGTACTTCAGCTTCGTCGTGCTGACGACGCTCGGCTTCGGCGACCTCTCGCCGACGACCGGCCTGCCGCAGGCGCTCGTCGTCATCGAGGCGCTGATCGGCCAGATCTTCCTCGTCACGCTCGTCGCCCGCCTCGTCACGCTCTGGAGCCACCAGACGGGCGAGCGGGGGTAACCCCTTTGACACTCGCCCGGCGGGGTCCTAGCATCGCGCTGGCCGAGGACCTTCGATCAGGGTTGGGGGAGATTTCATGACAGTTCGCAGTCGTACCGTTCGTCTGCTCGCCGCGGTGGCGGCCGTTCCGGCCGCGCTCGTCCTCGCCGGCCCCGCCATACCGGCGAAGGCGCCCGCGAACCACGACTCGATCAGCTACCACGGCTGGACGACCGGCGCGGACTTCGCGTCGGGCACGTCGGCGGGCGTGCAGCCGGCAGCCGTCGGCGACGGCGCGCTCACGTTGGGCAGCCCCGCCGGCACGCTCGACTACGACGACCCGTTCGACACGAGCACGCAGGCGACGACGTACGACTACGCGACCTGGACGTCGCCGACGTACGCGCCGGGCTTCGGGCTCACCGAGCTCGTCGCGAGCTGGACCGCGGACACGCCGCAGGGCACGTGGATCCAGGTCGAGTTGCGCGGACACACGACCGCCGGAACGACGACGAAGTGGTACGTGATGGGCCGCTGGACGTCGCAGATGCCGGCCGAGGCGTCGGGCGACGTCCACCGCACCTCGCTCGGCGGGCAGGGCGACGCCGACGGGACGATCGCGATCGACACGTTCCTCGCGGCGAAGGACGTCGCGCTCACCGACTACGAGCTCCGGCTGACGCTCTACCGCAAGCACGGCACGACGGCCGCTCCGACGGTCCGCTCGCTCGGTGCGGTGGCGTCGGCGCTGCCGACCGACAAGGCCGTGCCGGCGGGGCCGCTCGGCGGCGCGCAGGGCATCACGCTCGACGTACCCAGGTACTCGCAGGAGGCGCACATCGGCGAGTACCCGGAGTTCGACAACGGCGGCGAGGCGTGGTGCAGCCCGACCTCGACGGAGATGATCGTCGAGTACTGGGGCACCGGACCGACGGCAGCGCAGACGGCGGGCATCCCGTTCGCCGACCCGAGCGTCGACTACGCGGCGATGCACGTCTTCGACTGGCACTACGACGGTGCCGGCAACTGGCCGTTCAACACCGCCTACGCGGGGTCGTTCGGCCTCGAGGGCGAGGTCGTCCAGCTGCGGTCGCTGACGGAGGCCGAGCAGTTCATCAAGGCGGGGATCCCGCTCGTCGCCTCCGTGTCGTTCAAGAAGAACGAGCTCACCGGGGCGGGCTACGGCACGAACGGCCACCTCATGGTCGTCAAGGGCTTCACGAGCACGGGCGACGTGGTCGTGAACGACCCGGCGTCCAGGCTGATCCCGAGCAACGACGCGGTCGAGAACGTCTTCGACCGCCAGCAGTTCGCGAACGTGTGGCTGCCGACGTCGCGCAGCGGCGGCATCGCCTACGTCATCCACCCGGCCGGCGTCCCGCTGCCGCCGCACATGCCGGGGCTGCCCGCGAACTGGTGATCACGGGCCGGCGAACCCGCGCTCGACAGCCGAGCGCGGGTTCCGCCAGCCCGGCCGCAGGAGTGCCTCGCTGCCGGTCGCGACGGCCACGACGTCCTGCTCGGGTAGCACCGTCAGCAGTTGGCCGGCGTAGCCGGCGCCGAAGAACCCGCGCTCGCCGATCCACCACAGGAAGCCGTACGGCCTGCCCTCGGGCCCTCCGCCGGCGGAGTGCGCACGCGTGGCCTCGCACACGAAGCCGAGGTCGAGGAGGTCGCCGCCGCCTCGCCGGTAGAGCTCGCCGATCTGCGCGGCGTCGCGCGGCCGCAGGCGGAGGTGCCCGAACCCGTACGCGAACCCCTCCGGGTCGTGCGGCCACGCGCAGCGCTCGATCCCGAGCGGGGCGAACAGGTGCCGCTGCGCGTACGCGTCGAGCGGCTCGCCGACGACGGACGCGAGTGCGCAGGCGAGGACGTGCGCGCTGCCGTTGTCGTAGCGGAACGCCGTGGCGGGCTCGTCGCGTG
>JBKPLI010000008.1:0-5828 GCA_046731555.1 Actinomycetota bacterium
GCGGCGCGAGCTCGTGCTCGCGCCGGTCAACGACGCGTCGGGGCCGGTGCTCCTCGGCGACGAGCTGCGCGACCTCGGCTCGATCGTCGGGCGCGTGCTCATCGAGCGGCTCGGCGGGACGCTCGAGCTACGCGACGGGACGCTACGCGTGACCGTCTAGCCGGCGTCCGACCCAGGACTGGAACGCGGCGATCAGCTGCTCGCTCTCGGGCATCAGCCGGCCGTGACCGACGAGCCCGGAGCGCATGCCGCGCTGCACCGACTCGACGAGCGCGGTGTCCTCCTGCCCGATCTGGTCGTCGTAGGCGAGGAAGCGCTCGATCCAGTCGGGGTCGGCGTTCGGCGCGAAGAAGTAGTCGAGAAAGCGCACGGTGCGCTCCGGGCCGTCGGGGAGGATCGGCCCGATGGAGAGGTTCGCGGGGCCGGGGAAGACGTTGATGCCGGTGTTCGGGAAGACGAGGTGGAACTGCCCGCGCTCGCCGGTCGCCTTCGCGGTGCAGAACTGCGCGACGAACGTCTCGTGCGGCTCGAGCTCGTAGGCGTCGGGGCGCACGTCCACGTCGGCCGCGAAGGCGGGATGCGCGGTCGCGCAGTGGTAGCACTCGAGGAAGTTCTCGACCGAGACCTTCCAGTTCGCGTTCAGCGTGAACCGCGTGCGCGAGTGGAACTGCAGGCCGTCGAGCGGGAGGAGCTCGGTCAGCTCGCCGAGCGCGTCCGCGAGCGGCGGCGCGTCGGGGTCGGCGTTCACGAACAGGAACGGCCCCCACGTGTCGACGCTCGCGGGCAGGAGGCCGAGCGCGTCGAGGTCGCCGTCGAGCTCACCGCTCCGCGGCGCCGCGCGCAGCGACCCGTCGAGCGCGTACGTCCAGGCGTGGTACGGGCACTGGATCGTCTCGCGCCGCGCTGGCTCCGTGACGAGGATCGACCCACGGTGCCGGCAGACGTTGACGAACGCGCGCAGCGTCCCGGCGGCGTCGCGCGCGACGAGCAGCGGGATGCCGCCCGCGTCGACAGGCAGCAGCGACCCGGGCCTGGCGACCTCGTCGGTGCGGCCGGCGTACTGCCACGAGCGCGCGAAGATTCGCTCGCGCTCCGCGCGGAGGATCTCTTCCGAGGAGTACCACGCGTACGGCAGCGTCTCGAGCGGCATTGCGCCTTCGTACCAGATCGGCCGCCGCCTGTCCGTTTCGGACGTGTCCGCAGTCCGGAGTGCGGCCATGGCCAGAAGGGACGATCCGGGAAGCAGCCGTGCGGTGCGGTCGAGCGGTTTCCACAGCGGCCATGTCCGCTTCGGACGGTTCGGCAGTCCGGAGTACTGACATGTCCCGAAGGGACAGGTGGCGGCGCGCTCAGACGCGGACGCTGTGCACCGCGAAGCGCGACGCCTCGGCGACGTCGTCGCCCGGTTGGTAGCAGCCGCGGCAGCGGGCCTCGTACGAGTCGAGCGCGCCGATCACGACCGTCTCGCCCGAGAACGGCGCGGGCTGGCCGCCGACGAGTCGCTGCGTCATCGTGGCCGGGCCGCCGCAGCGGTGACACACCGCTTCGAGCTTGTCGACGAACTCCGCGACGCAGAGGAGCGTCGGCATCGCGCCGAACGGCAGGCCGCGGAAGTCCTGGGCGAGGCCGGCGGCGACGACGCGCGTGCCGCGGCGGACGAGGCTGTCGATCGCGTCGACGATGTCCTCGTCGAAGAACTGCACCTCGTCGATGCCGACCGCGTCGTAGCCCTGCGCAAGGCGCGGCACGTCTGCGCTCGCGTCGGCCGTCACCGCGCGCATGCGCGCGCCGGCGTGCGAGACGACGTGGCCGACGTCGTAGCGGTCGTCGACCGTCGGCTTGACGATCAGCGCGCGCTGGCCGGCGATCTCGGCGCGCCGCAGCCGCCGGATCAGCTCCTCGCTCTTGCCGCTGAACATCGGCCCGCACACGACCTCGAGCCAGCCGCCGCCCTTCGGTTGCGTCCTGATCATGGCCGGTGAACTTAACGGGGGCGCCAGACGTACACGTTCGTCTCGCGGGGCTCGAACCCGAGCCGCCGGTAGAGGCGGTTCGCCGCCTCGCGCGCCGGGCTCGAGGTGAGCTCGACCGACCGCGCGCCCGCCTCCGCCGCGCGCCGCATCGCATCCTCGGTCAGACGCTCGCCGATCCCCTGCCCGCGCGCGGCCTCGTCGACGATCACGTCCTCGATCCGGCCCTTGAAGCCCGTCGGCATGCGCGTGAGGACGAGCGTCAGCGTCGCGACGATCGCGCCGTCGTCGCCGCGCGCGACGAGCAGCGTCGTGTCGCGCGCGATCTCGGCCACGTCCTCGGCCGTCGGCGCCGGCCGGCCAGGCGACAGCTGCGGCAGGAGCCGCGCGAGCGCATCGACGACGTCGGGCGACGCCTCGGTCACGCGTTCGATCCTCACCTTGCGAGCATGCCGAGCGCGTTCACGGTCTACTTGAGCAGGCGCGAGAGCCGGCGGTCCTTAAGCACGCGGCCCTCGGTCTGGCATTCCGGGCAGTAGAAGATCGTGTGCTCCTCGAAGTCGACGCGCGCGAGCGGCGTGCCGCAGCGCCAGCACGGCTCACCGAGGTGGTTGTGCACGCGGTAGGTCTTCGCGTCGTTCGCCCCCTTCGCGCGCAGCGCGAGCCCGCGTGCCATCTCCTCGCGGATCGCTGCGTCGAGGCGCGCGACCTCCTCCGAGGTCAGCTGCGTCGAGAGCGCGTACGGCGACAGCTTGGCCGCGTGAAGGATCTCGTTCGCCCACGCGCGGCCGATGCCGGCGATGAGCCGCTGGTCGCGCAGCATCGAGTGCAGGCGGCGCGAGTCCGACGCGAGGATCCGCTCGAGCGTCTCGGCGTCGAGCTCGTCCGCCTCGGGGCCGAGGTGCGCGAGCTCGTCCCGCACGGCGTCGGGGCGCAGGAGCCAGACGCCCGCGCGCTTCTTCGGCCCGGCCTCCGTCATCACGAGCTGCCCGCCGTCGGTGAACGTCAGCCGGAACACGGGCGTCTTCGGGCCCTTCTCGGAGGAGTGCAGGTAGCGGAGCCGGCCGGCGCTCATCAGGTGGACCATCAGCACGAGCTCGTCATCGTCGGTCGGGAGCAGGAACCGCTTGCCGCGCCGCTCCGCACCTTTGAACCCCTCGCCGTCGAGGGTCGAGAGCGGCGGGTCGAACGTCTTCAGCGTCGCGACGTGCGCCGGCCCAGCCTTCGCGATCGGGTACGCCTTGACGGCCGCGTCCAGCTCGCGGCGCCACGTCTCCACCTCCGGTAGCTCGGGCACGCCTCCATGGTTGCAGGCAGGATCCTCCGCGTGCAGGCCCGCCCCCTCCTCCTGCTGCCGCTCGCCGCGCTCCTTCTCGCGGGCTGCGGGGAGGCGAAGCGCGCGCAGAGCTTCGCGTCGCGGCCCGACCTGCGCCCGCCCGTGCTCGACGTCGAGACGCCGTCGGCGCGGCGCTACTACTTCCTCGCGCCGAAGCGCGACGCCGAGCAGCGCGGCGCGCTGATCGCGAACGGCACGGGTGACGTCGTCTGGTGGCACCCGGTCTCGCCCGAGGCGACCGACTTCCGCGTGCAGACCTACCGCGGCCGGCCGGTGCTCACGTGGTGGGAGGGCCACTCGGCGCAGGGCTACGGCAAGGGGCGGTTCGCGATCGTCGACGAGTCGTACCGCCGGATCGCGACCGTGCAGGCGGCGAACGGGCTCGAGGCCGACGAGCACGAGTTCACGCTCACGCCGCGCGGCACGGCGCTGCTCCTCGCCTACCGGCACGTCGGCAAGACGCTCGAGGGCGTCGTGCAGGAGGTCGACGTCGCGACCGGCGAGCTCCTGTTCGAGTGGCACTCGCTCGACCACGTCGCCCGGTCGGAGAGCTACTTCAAGCCGCCGCCCGACGGGCCGCTCGACCCGGGCGACTACTTCCACGTCAACTCGGTCGCGCTCGACGACGACGGCAACCTGCTCGTCTCCGCGCGCAACACGAGCGCGGTCTACAAGCTCGACCGCCGCACGGGCGACGTGATCTGGCGGCTGGGCGGAAAAGAGAGCGACTTCCGGATGGGGCCGGGCGCGCGCTTCTGGTGGCAGCACGACGCGCAGCGGCGCGCCGACGGGACGATCACGCTCTTCGACGACGGCGCCGCGCCGCCGAAGGAGCAGCGCTCGCGCGCGCTCGCGCTGCGCGTGGACGAGCAGGCGATGACCGCGACCGTCGCGCGCGCCGTCACGCACCCGCGAAGCCTGCTCTCGACGAGCCAGGGCAACGCGCAGTTCCGCGACGGCGGCGACGTCGTCGTCGGCTGGGGCGCCGAGCCGTACGTGAGCGAGCACGACGGCGACGGCGCCGTGCTCTTCGACGCGAAGCTGCCGAAGGACGTCGACTCGTACCGCGCCTACCGCTTCGCGTGGGTCGGCCGCCCGGACACGAAGCCGGCGATCGCCGTCGAGCGCCACGACCTGGACGAGAACGACGTGCACGCGAGCTGGAACGGCTCGACCGCGGTCGCGGGCTGGGCCGTGCTCGCCGGCGACGACGAGGCGTCGCTGCGCGAGGTCGCGCGCGCGCCGAAGGACGGGTTCGAGACGCGCATCCGCGTCGAGCGCGGCGCGAAGCTCTACGCGGTCCGCGCCCTCGACGGGCGCGGCCGCGCGCTCGCGACCTCCCAGCCGGCAGAGCCGGACGAATGACCGACCCGATCCGCGTCGAGGTGCGCCGCGGCGGGCTCGTCGAGGCCGTGCACCACGTCCACGTCGCCGACACGGCCGGGCCGGCGTACGGCGACCCGGAGCGCGTGTGGTTCCTGCGCTCGTCGGCGAAGCCGATCCAGGCGATCCCGTTCGTCGAGGGCTACGACGATCTCGGCGACGACGAGATCGCGATCGCGTGCGCCTCTCATCGCGCGGAGCCCGCGCAGCTCGAGGCGGTGCGCAAGGTGCTCGCGCGGGCCGGCGCCACCGTCGACGACCTCGAGAACGGCCCGCAGGAGGGACGTCCCGACGGCAAGCTCGGCCACAACTGCTCGGGCAAGCACGCGGGCATGCTCGCCGCGTGCCGGCCGCACGGCTGGCCGCTGCACCCGTACCGCGACCCGGAGCATCCGCTGCAGCGGCGCATCCACGAGCTCGTCGGCGGAGACCAGCGGGGCATCGACCACTGCGGCGTGCCGACCTTCGCGATGCCCCTGTCGGAGATGGCCAGGCTCCTCACGCGCACCCCGGACCGAATCGCGGAGGCGATGCGCGCGCAGCCGGAGCTCGTCGGCGGTTCGGTCGACGCGGTCGACACCGACCTGATGCGCCTCGGCGAGGGCTGGATCGCGAAGGGCGGCGCCGAGGGTCTCTTCTGCGCGGCGACGCCGGACGGACGCGGTCTCGCGCTCAAGGCAGAGGACGGCGCCTACCGCGCGATCGGCCCGGCGCTCGCGCGCGTCCTCGGGCTGGACGAGTTCGACCACGTGCCGGTCGAGAACAGCCGCGGCGAGGTCGTCGGTGAGATGGTGTCCGCGTGAGGCGACGCTTGCGGCGCCGTCCTCAGGACGCGCGGGTTTCCCGCGCGTCCGTGTGCGTCGCTATCCAGGAGCCTCTGAAGGAGGAATAGGGGATGAAGGTCTTCATCGTGAGCGACATGGAGGGCGTCGCCGGGATCACGAAGTGGCAGCAGGTGTCGGGCGGCCACGCGATGTACGAGGAGGGGCGGAAGCTCTACACGGGCGAGATCAACGCGGCCGTCCGCGGCGCGAAGGCGGCCGGCGCGACGGAGATCGTCGTCATGGACTGCCACGGCGCCGGCGAGGGGTGGACGTTCAACTCGCTCATCCCGGAGGAGCTCGACCCGGACTGCGAGT
>JBKPLI010000009.1:0-12456 GCA_046731555.1 Actinomycetota bacterium
AGGCTCCACGTCGCCGCCGCCGGCGTCACGGGCCGCTGGACGAGTCACCGCAGCGGAGCGACTCGCCCCACGCCGTTCGGCAAGGAGACGGTCGTCTTCGGCCGCGACGTGACGGAGGAGTACCTCACCGTCGACCGCCGCGTCGGCGCCCGCACGTGGCGCTGGAACCTCGACACGGGCGGGACGACGCCGCGCGTCGGCTCGGACGGCGCCGTGTCGTTCCGCGCGGACGGGCGGCTCGGGACGCTCGCGATCCTGCCCGCGAAGATCTTCGACCTGCGCGGTCGCGACGTCACGCCGCGCGGCACGCGGTGGACGGTCACGCCGACGCGCGGCTCGTGGACGCTCGGCCTCCGGCTCGAGGACTCGAAGCTGCCGGTGCCGTACGTGATCGACCCGGCCGTCACGCACCGCGACTCGCTGGCGACTACGAACGGCACGGCCGGCGCGACGAGCATCACGCTCAACATCCCCGTCGGTGTCGCGCCGCGCGACCTGGTGGTCGCGCAGGTCGCCGTCCGCGGCGGCACCGACGTCACCGTCACGCCGCCCGCCGGGTGGACGTCGGCGGTCGACGGCACGGACGGCACGCTGCTCCGCCAGTCGACCTACTACCGGATCGCCGGCGCGGCCGAGCCGACGACCGCGAGCTTCACCTTCGGCGGCGCCGCGCCGCTGCAGCAGGCGGTCGGCGGCATCAGCGCCCTCTACGGCCTGAAGACGACCTCCGTCGTCGACACGTTCGCGGCGGGCGCGTCGAAGGGCACGTCGGCGAGCGCCGTCGCGTCCGCGATCACGACGGCGGCGCCCGGCTCGCTGATCGTCGCCGAGTACGCGGCCGCGATCGGGACCGCGTTCTCGACGCCGTCGGGGATGAGCGAGCGCTACGACGCGCAGTCGTCGGGCTCCGGATTCGCTGCCCGCGCGAGCGCCGGCTCGTACACCGCGACGCAGGTGGCCGCAGGCTCCACGGGAAACAAGACCTCGGCGCTCACTTCCGGTCACTGGCTCGCGCACCTCCTGTCGTTCCGCGTCGACGACGTCCCGCCGACCGTGACGATGACCGACCCGGGCGCGAACGTCCGCGGGACGATCACGTTCGCGGCGTCGCCGTCCGACGCCGACTCGGGCGTCGCCCGCGTGCAGTTCCAGCGCGCGGTCGCCGGCTCCGGGACATGGGTGAACGCGGGCACCGCCGTGACCGCCGCGCCGTACACGCGCGCGTTCGCGACGACGGGTCTCGCCGACGGTCTCTACGACTTCCGCGCCGTCGTCACCGACAACGCCTCGAACACCGCGAACTCGACCGTGTTCGCGAACGTGCGCGTCGACAACACGCTGCCGGCGACCGCGACCACCTTCCCGGCCGCGACCTCGTACAACCTCGCCGCGTGGGCGACCGGCTGCCCGACGCAGGGGCTCTGCGGGACGGTGTCCGACGGCGGCTCCGGCCTGGGGCTCGTCGACCTGTCGCTACGGCGCTCGACCGGCGGGCTCTACTGGGACGGGACCGCCTTCGCCTCGACGCTCGAGCTCTTCACGCCGGTGGTCGTCTCGGCCGGCTCGTGGTCGCTCGCGTTCCCGGGCACGTCGTTCCCGGCGACGGGCTCGTACGTCGCGAAGCTGCGCGCGACCGACGCCGCCGGCAACGTCGCGACGCTCTCGCGCACGTTCACCTTCGACAACACCGCGCCGAACACGACGATCACTTCGCCGCCGCTCTCCGGCGGCGCGAACTCGACGACGCAGGCGTTCGCGTTCACGTCGACGGAGAGCGGCAGCCGGTTCGAGTGCCAGCTCGACGGCTCGGCGTTCGCGCCGTGCACGAGCCCGACGACGTACACCGGGCTCAGCGTCTCGACGCACACCTTCGCCGTGCGCGCGATCGACCCATCCGGCAACGCCGACCCGACGCCCGCGTCGTACACGTGGCGCATCGACCTGACGGCGCCGACGGCGACGCTGACCGCGCCGGCCGCAGGTGCGACGCTCTCGCTCACCACAACGCTGAGCGCCACAGCGTCGGACGACGTCGGCGTCGTGGGCGTCCAGTTCAAGCTCGACGGCACCAACCTCGGCTCCGAGGACAAGACCGCGCCGTACACGCTCTCGTGGAACACGCGCACCGCGACGAGCGGGCCGCACACGGTCAGCGCCGTCGCGCGCGACCTCGGCGGCAACACCGCGACCTCGCAGGCTGCGATCACGGTCGACAACGACGGCGCGATCGGACCCGGCCTCCAGGCGGCGTACGCGTTCGACGAGGGCGCGGGCACGACGGCGGCCGACGGCTCGAACCGCGGCAAGACGGGCACGCTGGTCGGCGCGCGTTGGGCCGCCGGCAAGCACGGCTCCGCGGCGTTCTTCGACGGGATCAACGACCGCGTCGAGCTGCCGTCGCTCGGCACCTTCTACCGGACGGCCTTCACGTTCGAGGCGTGGGTGCAGAAGCGCGGCTCGCGCACCGACGTCTCCGTCATGGGCTCGTGGAACGGCGACGGCCCGATGATCTGGGTCGATCCGGCGACCGGGCGCTACACGCTCACGATCGGCTCGAGCGACACGAACAAGCTCGACTCCGGCCGCTCGCCCGTCATCGGCCAGTGGCAGCACCTCGCCGCGACCTGGGACGGCACGACCCTGCGCTTCTACGTCGACGGCGTACTGACCGCGAGCAAGGCGTTCGCCGGCGACGCCGGCACGACCGACAGGTGGCGCATCGGCGACTTCAGCCTCTGGGACGAGCCGATCGGCTTCTTCGACGGGCTGATCGACGACGTGCGGATCTACAACCGCGCGCTGCCGGCGACCGAACTCGTCGGCGACATGAGCTCGAGCGTCGGCCCGCCGGACCACACCGCGCCGACGACGCCCACCGGCCTCGCGCTCGTCTCGTCGACCACGAGCTCCGTAAAGGTGAAGTGGAACGCGTCGACCGACAACCTGCGGCTCGCGGGCTACCGCGTCTACCGCGACGGCACGCTCGTCACGACGACGACGGCGCTGTCGGCCACGGTCGGGGGGCTCTCGTGCGGCCAGACCACCGCGATCGGCGTCGAGGCCTACGACGTCTCGGACAACACGTCCGCGCGCGCCACGCTCAACACGTCGACCGCCGCGTGCGACACCTCGCCGCCGACCTTGGCGCTCACCGCGCCGGCCGGCGGCGCCGTCGTCGGCGGGACGATGACCCTCCGCGCAACCGCGTCCGACGACCGCGGCGTCGCCGGCGTGCAGTTCAAGGTTGACGGCGCGAACCTCGGCTCCGAGGACACGATCGCGCCGTATTCCGCCTCGTGGAACACGCGCCTCGCGACGCACGGCGCGCACACCGTGTCGGCCGTCGCGCGCGACACCAGCGGCAACACCAGCACCTCGCAGGCCGGCGTGCAGGTCGACAACAGCGGCGAGCCCGGCCCGGGCCTAGTCGCCTCCTACGGCTTCGACGAGGGCAGCGGCACGAGCGCCAACGACGGCTCGGGCGACACGCACACGGCGACGCTCGCCGGCGGCGCCGGGTGGGGCGCGGGCAAGCACGGCACCGCGGTCTCGCTCGACGGCAACGACGACCGCGTCGACCTGCCGGCACTCGGCACCTTCTACCGCACCGCCTTCACCTACGAGGCGTGGGTGAACAAGGCGTCGTCGAAGAAGGACGTCGCGATCGTCGGCACGTGGGACGGCTCCGGACCGATGATCTGGGTCGACCACCTGAGCGGCCACTACCGGCTCACGCTCGGCAGCGACATCGCGAACTACCTCGACTCCGGCCAGGCGCCCGTGCCCGGCGAGTGGCACCACGTCGCCGCCACCTTCGCGGCCGGCACGGCGCGCTTCTACATCGACGGCACCCAGGTCGCGAGCAGCACCTTCACCGGCGACGTCGGCAGCTCGAACGTCTGGCGCGTCGGCGCGTACCGCTCGTCGCCGACCGGCAACCTCGACGGGCGGATCGACGACGTGCGCATCTACAACCGCGCGCTGCCTGCGGCCGAGATCGCGGCCGACATGACGACGCCCGCGTCGCCCGACGTCTACCCGCCGAGCGTCGACTCGCTGACGCCCGAGGACGGCGCGACCGGCGTCGCGAGCGGCGCGACCGTGCGCGCCACGTTCAGCGAGGCGATCGACCCCTCGACGCTCACCGGCACGACGTTCAGGCTGCGCGACGCGTCGAACGCGGTCGTGCCCGCGTCGGTCGCGTACGACGCCGCGACCCGCACGGCGACGCTGACGCCGGCCGACGCGCTCGCGCGCGGTGCCTCGTACACGGCCACGCTCGCAGGCGGCACCGGCGGCATCGAGGACCTCGGCGGCAACCCGCTGCGCGCGAACGTCGCGACGCAGTTCACCACGAAGCCGGCGCCGCAGCCGATCCTGCTCGTCGAGTCGACCACGAACAACTTCAGCGGCTACACGGAAGAGATTCTCGAGACCGAGGGCATCACGGAGTACGAGACGCTCGACGTCTCGCAGCTGTCGGCGTCGGCGCTCGACGGCTACGACACCGTGATCCTCGGCGACCTGCCCGTGTCGGCGACGCAGGCGGCCGCGCTCGAGACGTGGGTGCAGGCGGGCGGCGACCTGATCGTGCTCCATCCGGACAAGCGGCTCGCCTCGCTGCTCGGCCTCAGCGACCTGAGCGCGACGCTCTCGAACGCGTACCTGAAGGTCGACACGTCACAGGCGCCGGGCACCGGCATCGTCGGCGACACGATGCAGTTCCACGGCACGGCCGACCTCTACTCGCTCGCCGCGGGAGCGCGCGCGGTCGCGACCCTCTACTCCGACGCGGCGACCGCGACGGCGAGCCCGGCGGTGACGATCCGCGACGTCGGCACGGCAGGCGGCCACGCGGCGGCGTTCACGTTCGACCTCGCCCGCTCGATCGTCTACACGCGCCAGGGCAACCCGGCGTGGGCGGGCCAGGAGCGCGACGGCGTCGTCGGCATCCGCCCGGACGACCTCTTCTACGGCAACGCGGCCGGCGACCCGCAGCCCGACTGGGTCAACGTCGGCAAGCTGCCGATCCCGCAGGCCGACGAGCAGCAGCGCCTGCTCGCGAACCTCGTCACGCTCCTCTCGAGCGACCGCAAGCCCATCCCGCGCTTCTGGTACTTCCCGCACGACTTCAAGGCGGCGATCGTGATGACGGGCGACGACCACGCCGTCGGCGGCACGGCCGGGCGCTTCGACCAGAACATCGCGGCGAGCCCGCCCGACTGCTCCGTCGTCGACTGGGAGTGCGTGCGCTCGACGTCGTACGTGTACTCGAACGGCCCGCTGACCGACACGCAGGCGAAGGCGTACACGGACGCGGGCTTCGAGGTCGCGCTGCACACGGCGATCTCGAACGGCTGCGGCTCGTGGACGTTCGACGGCGCGAACACGATCTTCACGACGCAGCTCGGCGCGTTCGCCGCGAAGTACCCGAGCATCCCGGCGCCCGCGACGAACCGCACGCACTGCGTGACGTGGGACGACTGGGCGACCGAGCCGAAGGCCGAGCTCCTGCACGGCATCCGCCTCGACACGAACTACTACGCCTACCCGGGGTCGTGGATCGGGAGCACGCCGGGCTTCATGACCGGCTCGGGCATCCCGATGAGGTTCGCCGACACGGACGGCAGCACGATCGGCGTCTACCAGGCGATGACCCAGATGGACGACGAGGCGAGCCAGCCCTACCCGTTCACCGCGAACGTGCTGCTCGACAACGCGCTCGGGCCGCAGGGCTACTACGGCTTCTTCGTCGTGAACATGCACTCGGACCAGGCGCTCTCCGCCGGCTCGGACGCGATCATCGCCTCGGCGCAGGCGCGAGGCGTCCCCGTGATCTCGTCGCGGCAGCTGCTCGACTGGCTGGACGCGCGGCGCGACTCGAGCATCGGCGGCCTCTCCTGGAGCGGCAACACGCTGTCCTTCACCGTCGATGCGAGCGCAGACGCGAACGGCCTCCAGGCGATGCTGCCGCTCTCGGCCCACGGCGGCACCCTGACCGCGCTCACCCGCGGCGGCAGCCCTGTGAGCTTCGCCCCGAAGACGATCAAGGGCGTTGCCTACGCGTTCTTCGCCGCGGACGACGGCGCGTACGCCGCGGTTTACGGCTAACGATCGGCCTAGCCGAACGGCAAGTACAGGTCTAGACAGCCTCGCCGAACGGCCGTGGCGGTCGGGGCCGATCTCAGGCTCAATGGGCGTGCGTGCTCGACCTCGGCTTTCCTCGGTCTGAGCCTCGCCCGACGTCCCTGCGGCAAACTCGGATTCGGCGCGCGGCTCTCCTCATGACGGCTCTCGCCGTCGCGCTCGCGGCTACCCAGCTGCTGCGCGCCGGAGAGTCGGCGTTCGCCATGCCCGGGTTCCTCGCGCAGGCGGTCGGCCCCGCGGACTCCAAGGCGCCGCTCACGCGCCAGACGAGCTCGCTCGCGGCGCGCGCGATCGTCGTCGCCGGGGCGGAGGGGCGGCTCTCGCTCTCGGCGTCGGGCGTGGCCGGCGCGTGGACGCGGCATCGCCACGGCGCGACCCGGACGACCCCGTTCGGCCTGGAGACCGTCGTCTTCGCCAAGGGGGTCACCGAGGAGTTCCTGACCGTCCGCAAGCACCACGGCGACCACACGTGGAGCTGGAAGCTCGACACGCACGGCGCGCGGCCGCGCGTCGGCGTCGACGGCGGGGTCTCGCTGCGCGCCGGCCACACGCTGCTGCCGCTCGCGGTCAAGCCCGTCGAGATCCTCGACGCCAAGGGGCGCAAGGTCACGCCGCGCGGCCTGCGCTGGACGGTCGTCCACGAGAACGGCTCGTGGTGGCTGCGCCTGCGCCTGAACGACTCCAAGCTTCGCGTCCCGTACGTCATCGACCCGGCGATCACGCACCGCGTCTCGCGCACGAGCAACAACGGCGCGACGGGCTCGCCGAACATCACGCTCACGCTGCCGACCGGCGTTGTCGCGCGCGACCTGCTCGTCGCGCAGATTGCAGCGCGCGGCGGGAGCGGCATGACGATCGCGACTCCCTCCGGCTGGACGGCCGGTCCGAACGCGACGAACGGCTCCGACGTCCGGCAGGCGATCTTCTACAAGGTGGCCGGCACGTCCGAGTCGTCGACCGTGACGTTCTCCTTCACCGGCAATCGGCAGCAGGCGGTCGGCGGGATCACCGCCTACTACGGCGTCAGGTCCACCTCTCCGGTCGACACGTTCGCCTCGTCCGCGTCGAGCGGCACGGGCTCGACCGCGACGGCCGCGTCGATCACTACCGCCGCGGCGGGTTCGATCGTCATCGGCGCGTTCGCGTCGGCGACGGGGACGACCTTCTCGGCGCCGAGCGGCATGACCGAGCGCTACGACGCGCAGTCCGCGTCGATCATCACGTCGAGCCGGTCGACGGCTGCGCACTTCGACGTCGTGCAGGCGAGCGCCGGCGCGACGGGCTCGAAGAGCGCGTCGGTCGACTTCTCCGCGTGGCTCGCTCGGCTGCTCTCGTTCCGCGTCGACAACGTCTCGCCGGCCGTCACGCAGGTCGACCCGGGCGCGAACCTGCGCGGGACGATCACACTGACCGCGAACGCTTCGGACGCCGACTCGGGCATCCAGAGCGTGCAGTTCCAGGGCGCGGCCGCCGGCACGGGCGCTTGGGCGGACATCGGCGCGCTCGAGTTGACCGCGCCCTACCAGATCTCCCTCGACACGACGACCTTCGCCGACGGCCTCTACGACCTCCGCGCCGTCGCGACCGACTTCGCCGGCAACGTCACGACCTCCGCGGTGGTCGCGAACCGCCGCGTCGACAACACCGCGCCGACCTCGATCGTCAGCTTCCCGGCCGAGGGCTCTCCGTACGGCAGCACCCGCTGGGCGGCGGGCTGCAACCCCGACGGCCTCTGCGGCACCGTCTCCGACGGCGGCTCCGGCCCGAACACGGTCGAGGTCTCGGTTCGCAACTCCTCCACCGGCCTGTACTGGAACGGCACGTCGTTCTCCTCGTCGACCGAGGTCTTCCGCCCGGCGACGCGCAGCGGGACGTCGTGGACGCTCGGCCTGGCGTTCTCGTCGTTCCCCGGGGACGGCACCTACACGGCGCAGGTCCGCTCGACCGACGTCGCGGGCAACTCCGGCATCGGCTCCACGCGGACGTTCGCGGTCGACACGGTCGCGCCGAGCACGACGATCACGTCCGGCCCGTCCAGCCCGACGAGCTCGACGAACGCTGAGCTTGCGTTCACGAGCTCCGAGGCCGGCACGTTCGAGTGCCGCCGCGACGGCGCGGCGTTCGCAGCGTGTACGAGCCCCGTCAGCTACTCGGGGCTCGGCGAGGGCACGCACACGGTCGACGTCCGCGCGATCGACGTGGCGGGCAACACCGACGGCAGCCCGGCTCAGCACACGTGGTTCGTCGACCTCACCGGCCCGACCGTCAGCGTCACCGCGCCGGCGGCCGGCTCGTCCGTGCACGGCGTGGCCTCGCTCGCCGCGAACGCGACCGACAACGACCAGGTCGTCGGCCTTCAGTTCAAGATCGACGGCGTCGACGCCGGGCCGGAGGACACGAGCGCGCCGTTCACCGGATCGTTCAACTCGCGCCTGTACCCGGCCGGCACGCACACGGTCACCGCGGTGGCGCGCGACCGCGTCGGCAACACGGGCTCCACGCAGTCGGCCTTCACGGTCGACAACAGCGGTTTCCCCGGCCCGGGCCTCGTCGCCGGCTACGGCTTCGACGAGGGCCAGGGCGCGACGGTGGCCGACGGCTCGGGCCACGGCAACGTCGGGAACCTCGTCGGCGCCGGGTGGGCGACCGGCAAGTTCGGCTCGTCGCTCTTCGCCGACGGCATCGACGACCACGTCGACCTGCCGCAGCTCGGCACGTTCTACAACGCCGGCTTCACGCTCGAGGCGTGGGTCATGAAGCGCGGCACGCGCAAGGACGTCACGGTCCTGGGCTCGTGGGAGCCCGGCGACGGCGGCCCGATGATCTGGGTCGACCACGTCAACGGCCGCTACTACCTCACCTTCGGCCCCGACTACGCGCAGTACCTCGACTCGGGACGCGCGCCGGTCACCGGCCAGTGGCAGCACGTCGCGGCCACGTACGACGGCGCGGTCGCGCGCTTCTACATCGACGGCGTCGAGGTCGCGAGCAAGCCGTGGACGGCCCAGATCGGCACCTCGAACGCGTGGCGCATCGGCTCGTCGAGAGCCTCGGGCTCGCGCTACTGGGACGGCCTGATCGACGAGGCGCGCATCTACGACCGCGCGCTCCCGGCCGCCGAGATCGCGGCCGACAAGACCGAGAGCGTCGGCCCGGCCGACCGCACCGCTCCGACCGTTCCGACAGGCCTCTCGCTCGTGTCCGCGACCGGCAACTCGGTGAAGGTCAAGTGGAACGCGTCGACCGACAACCTGCGCGTCGCCGGCTACAACGTCTACCGCGACGGCACGCTCGCGACGACGACCGCGTTCCTGTCGACGACGCTCACCGGCCTCGCGTGCGGCCACGCGTACACGGTCGCGGTCGAGG
The DNA here is from genome assembly GCA_046731555.1 of Actinomycetota bacterium. Classification (GTDB taxonomy): domain Bacteria; phylum Actinomycetota; class Thermoleophilia; order Gaiellales; family Gaiellaceae; genus PALSA-600. The sequence goes on from JBKPLI010000009.1 coordinate 9,517, forward strand.
CGTTCGACGGCGTCGGCAACACGTCCGCGAGGACGCAGGTCAACGTCTCCACGGCCACGTGCGACACGACCGCGCCGGCGGTCGGCATCGCTGCGCCGTCCGCGGGCACCGTCGTCGGCGGCATCGTCTCCGTCTCGGCGGTCGCGTCCGACGGCGACCGCGTCGTCGGAGTCCAGTTCAAGGTCGACGGCGCGAACCTCGGCGCCGAGGACACGACCGCGCCGTACTCCTTCGCGTGGAACACGCGCCTGGCGACGTCCGGCGCGCATACGCTGAGCGCGGTCGCGCGCGATCCGGCCGGCAACGTCGGCACGGCGCAGATCGAGGTGACGGTCGACAACAACGGCGCGCCCGGCCCCGGTCTCGTCGCCGGCTATGGCTTCGACGAGGGCACGGGCACGGCCGCCTCGGACATCTCCGGCGACGGCAACGGCGCGACGCTGGTCGGCGCCGGCTGGGCCGCGGGCAAGTTCGCGAACGCCGCCTCCTTCGACGGCAACGACGACCGCGTCGACCTGCCGGCGCTCGGCACCTTCTACCGCGCGGGCTTCACGTTCGAGGCATGGGTGAACAAGGCGTCCGCCAAGAAGGACGTCGCGGTCGTCGGCACCTGGGACGGCGGCGGCCCGATGATCTGGGTCGACCACGTCACCGGCCACTACCGGCTCACGCTCGGCACCGACTTCGACGGCTACCTCGACTCCGGCCAATCGCCCGTGCCCGGCACGTGGCAGCACGTCACCGCGACGTGGAACGGCACGACGGCCCGCTTCTTCGTCGACGGCGTCGAGGTCGCGAGCAAGACGTTCACGGGCGACATCGGCAACGCGAACGCGTGGCGCGTGGGCGCGTACCGCTCGTCGCCGGTCGGCTTCTGGGACGGCCTGATCGACGAGGTGCGCATCTACAACCGTGCGCTCCCGGCCGCCGAGATCCAGGCCGACATGACCGCCTCGGTCGCGCCCGACCGCTACCCGCCGAGCGTCGACTCGATGTCGCCCGAGCAAGGCACCACGGGCGTCGCCGCGGGTGCCGTCGCGAAGGCGACGTTCAGCGAGGTCATGAACCCCGCCACGATCAACTCGACGACCTTTACGCTCCGCAACGCGGCGAACCAGCTCGTCCCGGCGACCGTCACCTACAACGCGGCGACGCGCACGGCCACGCTGACGCCGACCGACGCGCTCGTGCTCGAGACGACGTACACGGCGAGCCTCGCAGGCGGAACGGGCGGCGTCTCCGACGCGGCCGGCAACCCGCTGCGCTCGAGTCAGAGCTGGTCGTTCACGACGCGCAAGTCGCCGCCGCCGATCCTCATCGTCACCTCGGACGCGAACCCGTTCAGCGACTACACGCGCCAGCTTTTCAAGGCCGAGGGCGTCGACTCGTTCGACACGCTCGACGTCTCGCAGCTGTCCGCGTCCGCGCTGACCGGCTTCGACGTCGTCGTGCTCGGCGACGTGCCGGTGACGGACGCGCAGGTCGCGACGCTCACGAGCTGGGTGCAGGGCGGCGGCAACCTCGTCGCGCTCCACCCGGACAAGAAGCTCGCGTCGCTGCTCGGCCTCGCCGACGCCGGCGGCACGCTCGCGAACGGCTACCTCCGCGTCGACACGTCGAGCGCGCCCGGCACGGGCATCGCGGGCGACACGATGCAGTTCCACGGCACGGCCGACCGCTACACGCTCTCGGGTGCGCGCGCCGTCGCGACGCTCTACTCGAACGCCACCACCGCGACGGCGAACCCGGCCGTGACGCTCAACGACGTCGGCTCGTCCGGCGGCCAGGCGGCGGCGTTCGCGTTCGACCTCTCGCGCTCGATCGTCTACACGCGGCAGGGCAACCCGGCGTGGGCGGGCCAGGAGCGCGACGGCGAGCCGGGCATCCGCCCGAACGACCTCTTCTACGGCGCCTCGGCGACCGACCCGCAGCCCGACTGGCTCGACACGAACAAGATCGCGATCCCGCAGGCCGACGAGCAGCAGCGGCTCCTCGTCAACCTCGTCACGTCGATCGAGCGCGACCGCAAGCCGGTCCCGCGCTTCTGGTACTTCCCGCGCGACCTCAAGGCGGCGGTCGTGATGACGGGCGACGACCACGGCGTGGGCGGGACGGCCGGCCGCTTCGACCAGTACACCGCCGCGAGCAGGCCTGACTGCTCGGTCGTCGACTGGGAGTGCGTGCGCGCGACGTCGTACATGTACGCCAACAGCCCCATGACGGACGCGCAGGCCCGGGCGTACATCCAGGCCGGCTTCGAGATCGCGCTGCACGTCGCGATCAACAACGGCTGCGGCGAGTGGACGCCGTCCGAGGCCGACACGATCTTCACGTCGCAGCTGCTCGCGTTCGCGACGAAGTACCCGAACGTCCCGGCGCCGGTCACGAACCGCACGCACTGCGTCACCTGGGACGACTGGGCGACCGAGCCGAAGACCGAGCTCATGCACGGCGTCCGCCTCGACACGAACTACTACGCGTACCCCGCCTCGTGGATCGCGACGAAGCCGGGCTTCATGACCGGCTCGGGCATCCCGATGAAGTTCGCCGACACGGACGGCAGCACGATCGGCGTCTACCAGGCGATGACGCAGATGGACGACGAGGCCGGCCAGGCGTACCCGGCGACGGTGAACGCGCTGCTCGACAAGGCGCTCGGCGCGGACGGCTACTACGGCTTCTTCGTCGTCAACATGCACTCCGACACGGCGCTCTCGGCCGGCTCGGACGCGATCGTCGCGGCGGCGCAGGCGCGCGGCGTGCCGGTCATCTCCTCGAAGCAGCTGCTCGAGTGGCTCGAGGCGCGCGATGCGTCCAGCTTCGACGACCTCAAGTGGGACGGCAGCAAGATCACGTTCACGATCGCGGCCGACGACGGGGCGAACGGCCTCCGCGCGATGCTGCCGCTCCAGGCCCGCGGCGGCACGCTGAGCGCGCTCA
>JBKPLI010000010.1:0-20871 GCA_046731555.1 Actinomycetota bacterium
GCCGCGACCAGCTCCCGTACGTGAAGGAGATCCCGCGGATCGTCGGCGAGCGCACCACGAACTGGTCGATCGTCCCGTGCCCGCACCACGAGTGGGCGAAGCTCGTCCACCCCGACCTCGGCGAGGACGCGGCGTACGCCAAGCTGTGGGACGAGCTCTGGCACGTGCTGCGCCTCGACGAGCCCGACGCGGGAGCGGCATGGGACGCGCGCATGGCGACGCTGCGGCGCAACGCCGAGACGCTTTCGGAACGGCGCTTCGACGCGATCGAGCTGCGAGGCCCCGGCACCGAGCTGACCGTCGGCCTGTTCCCGACCGCGGTCTGGTGGGCCGCCGACTTCTCCACCGCCGAGGGGCTCCGCCACTTCCCGAATCTGCCGACGGAAGAGGTCTTCACGACGCCCGACCCGACGCGCACCGAGGGGCACGTGACCGCCACGAAGCCGCTCGTCCTGCGCGACGGGACGATCGTGCGCGGCCTCCGCGTGCGCTTCGAGGGCGGCCGCGCGGTCGAGGTCGAGGCCGACGAGAACGGCGAGGCGCTGCGCGCGAAGACCGAGCTCGACGAAGGCGCCTCCCGCCTCGGCGAGCTCGCGCTGGTCGACCGCCAGGGCCGCATCGGCCCGCTCGGCACAACGTTCTACGACACGCTGCTCGACGAGAACGCCGCCTCGCACATCGCGCTCGGGAGCGGCTTCCCGTTCCTCGTCGACGAGTCCGACGCGCCGCGCGTGAACACGAGCGGCACGCACGTCGACTTCATGATCGGCTCGGACGAGCTCGAGGTCACCGGCCTCACCGCCGACGGGGAGCGCGTGCCCGTGCTCCGCCACGGCGAGTGGCAGCTCTAGCGGCCGGTCCTGAGCGCGATGTAAAGCAACGCTTGACAGCACCGGCACCCCGTCCGTACCGTGCGGGCGTGGCGACCACGTCCGAGACCGCGCTCGGCGTGCCGGCCGAGACGGCGCTCCGCATGTACGCGCAGATGCTTCGCATCCGCGCCTTCGAGGAGCAGGTCAACGAGCTGTACCGCAGCGCGAAGATGCCGGGCCTGGCGCACCTCTACGTCGGCGAGGAGGCGGTCGCGGTCGGCGTCTGCGAGGCGCTGCGCAAGGACGACTTCATCACCTCGACGCACCGTGGCCACGGGCACTGCCTCGCGAAGGGCGCGGCGATCGACCGGATGTTCTCCGAGCTGCTCGGCAAGGAGCCCGGCTACTGCCGCGGCAAGGGCGGCTCGATGCACATCGCCGACCACGAGAACGGCAACCTCGGCGCGAACGCGATCGTCGGCGGCTCGGCCGGCATCGCGACCGGCGCGGCGCAGAGCGCGAAGATGCGCGGCACGGACCAGGTCGCGGTCTGCTTCTTCGGCGAGGGCGCGCTCGGCCAGGGCCTCCTCTACGAGGTGATGAACATGGCGGCGCTCTGGAAGCTGCCCGTGATCTACCTCTGCGAGAACAACCTCTACAACGAGTACACCCACTACTCCGAGACGACCGCGGGGCAGATCATCGCCCGCGCGCAGGCGTTCGGCATCCCCGCCGACGAGGTCGACGGGCAGGACGTGCTCGCGATGCACGACGCCGCGTCGCGTGCCGTCGAGCGCGCCCGCGGCGGCGGAGGGCCGACGTTCCTCGTCGCGAACACGTACCGCTTCCACGGCCACCACGTCGGCGACGTCGACCGCGCCTACTACCGCAACAAGGACGAGGAGTCGGACTGGCGGACGAACCGCGACCCGATCACGCGGCTCGGCTCGCGCCTCGTCGACGACGGTATAGCCGACGCGGAGACGCTCGAGCGGCTCGCGCACGAGGCCCAGGAGGAGGTCGCGCGCGGTGTGCAGTTCGCGCTCGCCGCCGAGTTCCCGCCCGAGAGCGAGGTGACCGAGCATGTCTACGCTTGAGGTCGCGCGCGGCGTGAAGGAGATGACGCAGGCGCAGGCGGTGAAGGAGGCGCTCGCCGAGGAGTTGCGGCGCGACCCGACCGTCTACCTCATCGGCGAGGACGTCGCCGAGGCCGGCACCGCGTTCAAGGCGCTCTCGGGGCTGGTCGACGAGTTCGGGCCGGAGCGCGTGATCGACTCGCCGATCTCCGAAGCCGGGATCGCGGGCATCGGGCTCGGCGCGGCGATGACCGGGATGCGGCCGGTCGTCGACATCATGTTCGGCGACTTCATGACGCTCGTCATGGACCAGGTCGTCAACCAAGCGGCGAAGATCCACTACATGTCGGGCGGGCGGCTGAACGCGCCGCTCACCGTACGCACGACGCTCGGCGCGACGCGACGCTCGGCGGCGCAGCACTCGCAGTCGCTGCACGCGTGGGTCGCGCACATCCCGGGCGTGAAGGTTGCGCTGCCGGCGACGCCGGCCGACGCGAAGGGGCTGCTGAAGGCGGCGATCCGCGACGACAACCCGGTCGTCGTCTTCGAGGACAAGATGAACTACGCGATGAAGGGCCTCGTCCCCGACGACGAGGACTTCGTGATCCCGCTCGGCGTCGCGGAGGTGAAGCGCGCGGGCGACGACGTGACGATCGTCGCCACGAGCTCGATGGTGTACGTCGCGCTCGAGGCGGCCGAGCTGCTCGCGGCCGAGGGCATCTCGGTCGAGGTCGTCGATCCACGCACGCTGACCCCGCTCGACACGTCGACGCTCGTCGGCTCCGCACGGAAGACCGGCCGCGCGATCGTCGTCGACGAGGGCCATCAGAGCTTCGGAGCGTCGGCCGAGCTCGCGGCCGTGATCGCCGACGGCGCGTTCTGGGAGCTCGACGCGCCGGTGAAGCGCGCGGGCGCGATGGACGTCCCGATCCCGTTCTCGCCGGTGCTCGAGGACCAGACGGTGCCGACCGCCGAGTCGGTGTCGGAGCTCGCGAAAAGTCTCGTGAGGAAGTAGCGGGCCGCCCGTGCCGGTCGACGTGATCATGCCCGCGCTCGGCATGGCGCAGGAGACCGGCAAGGTCGTGCGCTGGCTGCGCGCGGAGGGCGACGAGGTGACGAAGGGCGACCCGCTCCTCGAGGTCGAGACGGACAAGGTGACGGTCGAGGTGGAGGCGCCGGCGTCGGGCACCCTCGCGTCGGTGAGCGCCTCCGACGGCGACGACATCCCGGTCGGGCAGGCGATCGCGGTCGTGCTGGCCGCCGGTGAGGAGGCGCCCGCACCTGTCGGCAACGGCCATGTCCGTACTCCGGACTCCAGACCCGTCCCTTCGGGACAGGGAGTGGTGACGGAAGTGGAACGCGTCGCGGCCCCGCGACGGCCGCTCGCGTCGCCGAAGGCGCGCCGGCTCGCCGAGGCGAAAGGCCTGCAGATCGGCGACATCGCGGGGTCGGGCCCGAACGGCGCCGTGGTCGCCGCGGACGTCGAGCGGCACGTCTCTTCAGGACATGTCCTCACTCCGGACTACGGACATGTCCCGGCGGGACAGGTGGAGCGCGTGTCGTCGGTCTGGCGGGTCATGGCCGAGCGGACGCAGCGGGCGTGGCAGGAGGTGCCGCACTTCTTCCTCGTGCGCGAGGCCGACGCGTCCCGGCTCGAGGGCTGGCGCACCGCGGCCCGGCGGCGTGAGGGCGGCGACCGCATCACGCACACCGACCTCCTCGTCCGCGTCATCGCGGCTGCGCTGCGCGAGCACCCGCGTGTGAACGCGAGCTGGCGCGAAGGCGCGATCACCGCGCACGACGACGTGAACGTCGGCCTGGCGGTCGCGACGGACGACGGGCTCGTCGTCCCGGTCGTCCACGCGGCGGACCGTCTCGACCTCCAGCAGATCGCGCGACGGCGCACCGAGCTCGTCGAGGCGGCGCGGACGCGCAAGCTGAGGCCGGACGACCTCCAGGGCGGAACGTTCACGATCTCGAACCTCGGGATGTTCGGCGTCGACGCCTTCATGGCGATCGTGAACGCGCCGCAGGCCGCGATCCTCTCCGTCGGCCGCATCGCCGAGCGCCCCGTCGTCGTCGACGGCGCCGTCGTGGCGCGGCCGACGATCGTGCTCGGGCTCTCGTTCGACCACCGCGTCGTGGACGGCGCGGGCGGCGCGCGCTTCCTCGATACCCTGGCCTCGCTGATCGAGGAACCGGCCGGACTGGTCACGTAGGACGGGAGGGGAGATGGCGACGACCGAGCAGGCACTCGAGCTCGGCGCCGTCGTCGGTGGTGAGACGCTCACCGGCGGCGAGGCGTACGAGGTCCGGAGCCCGTACGACAACCAGCTCGTGGCGACCGTGCATCGCGCGCGGCCGCGCGAGATCGAGCGCGCGATCGCCGCGGCCGCGGCCGCATTCGACACGACGCGCCGGCTGCCGTCGTGGCAGCGCGAGCAGGTGCTCGAGAACATCGCCGCGGGCGTCGCGAAGCGCCGCGACGAGCTCGCGCGCACGATCGCGCTCGAGGCGGGCAAGCCGATCAAGGCCGCGCGCGTCGAGGCCGACCGCGCCGTCTTCACGTTCAAGGTCGCGGCCGAGGAGGCGAAGCGGATCTACGGGGAGATCGTCCCCCTCGACTGGCTGCCCGGCAACGAGGGGCGGGTCGCGCACGTGCGCCGCGTGCCGCTCGGCCCGATCGCCGGCATCACCCCGTTCAACTTCCCGCTCAACCTCGTCGTCCACAAGCTCGCGCCGGCGCTCGCCGCCGGCTGCCCGATCGTCATCCGCCCGGCGAGCCAGACGCCCGTGACGGCGCTGAAGCTCGCCCAGATCGTGCTCGAGGCCGGCTGGCCCGAGGACGCGATCGCCGTCGTGCCGTCGACGACGCAGGACGCGGCGCCGCTCGTGGAGGACGACCGGATCAAGCTGCTCACATTCACCGGCAGCCCGGCCGTCGGCTGGAGCCTCAAGCCGCGCGCGGGCCGCAAGCGCGTCACGCTCGAGCTCGGCGGCAACGCGGCGGTGATCGTGCACGAGGACGCCGACGCCGAGTTCGCGGCGGACCGCGTCGCGTGGGGCGCGACCGTGCAGCAGGGGCAGACGTGCATCTCCGTACAGCGCGTGTACGCGCACGAGTCGCTCGCCGGCTTCACCGAGGGCCTCGTCGAGCGCTTCGAGCGGCTGAAGGTCGGCGACCCGCTCGACGACGAGACCGACGTCGGCCCGCTCATCGACTCCGGGGCGGCCGACCGCGTGGAGGAGTGGCTGCAGGAAGCGGTCGACGGCGGCGCCGAGATCGTCGTGGGCGGCGGCCGCGACGGCAACACGATCGAGCCGACGATCCTCACGAACCTCGAGGAGAGCATGCGCGTGTCCTGCGAGGAGGTGTTCGCGCCGGTCGTCGGCGTGTACCGCTACGCGGACGTCGACGATGCGATCCGCGCGGCCGGCGCCTCGTCCTTCGGGCTGCAGGCGGGCCTCTTCACGCACGACCAGCGTGTGATCGACGCCGCGTTCGACGGGATCGAGGTCGGCGGGATCATGGTCAACGACGTCTCCACCTTCCGCGTCGACCACATGCCGTACGGCGGCGTGAAGGACTCCGGCACCGGTCGCGAGGGGCTGCGGTACGCGATCGATGAGATGACGGAGATGAAGCTCCTGACCTTCAACGCGCGCACGCCGTAGGTGAACCGCGCGGTCTCCCCGCGGCCGCGGATACCATCTCGGATCCAGGAAGCGAGGAGGCACCGGCCATAACGACCACGCTCAAACCGGGCGCACTCGCGGCGCACGGGCTCAACCCGCGCCGCATCTGGTGGAACCCGACGACCCCGATGCTGTACACGCACGCGCTCCGCCGCGACGAAGGTGCGCTCGCAGACGGCGGCCCGCTGGTCGTCGACACCGGCAAGTTCACCGGCCGCTCGCCGAAGGACAAGTTCGTCGTCCGCGAGCCGGGTTCCGAGGATCGCATCTGGTGGGGCGACGTCAACCAGCCGCTCTCGGAGGAGAGCTTCGAGCGCCTGCGCGACAAGGTGACCGCGTACCTCGAGGGCCAGGACGTCTACGTGGTCGACGCGTTCGCCGGCGCGGATCCCGCGCACCGCATCAACGTGCGCGTGCTCACCGACCACCCGTACCACGCGCTGTTCGCGCGCACGCTCTTCATCACGCCGACCGACGAGGAGCTCGACGGCTTCGAGCCGGACGCGATCGTCATGCACGCGCCGTCGGTCGAATCGGATCCCGACGAGGACGGCACGCGCAGCGGCGTGTTCGTCGTGTTGCACCCGTCGCGCAAGGAGATCGTGATCGGCGGGACCTATTACGGCGGCGAGATCAAGAAGTCGATCTTCACGGTCATGAACGACCTGCTCCCGCTCGAGGGCGTGCTCTCGATGCACTGCTCGGCGAACGTCGGCCCCGACGGCGACGTCGCCGTCTTCTTCGGCCTCTCGGGCACGGGCAAGACGACGCTCTCGGCCGACCCGGCGCGCCAGCTGATCGGCGACGACGAGCACGGCTGGGGCGACAACGGCGTGTTCAACGTCGAGGGCGGCTGCTACGCGAAGGTGATCAACCTCTCCGCGGAGGCCGAGCCGGAGATCTTCCGCACGACGCAGACGTTCGGGACGATCCTCGAGAACGTCACCGTCGACGAGCGCGGCACGGTCGACCTCGACGACGACTCGAAGACGGAGAACACGCGCGCCGCGTACAAGCTCGAGGAGATCTCGAACTCGCTGCCGACGAAGATGGCGGGCCATCCGCGCAACGTCGTGTTCCTCACTGCGGATGCGTTCGGGATCCTGCCGCCGCTCGCACGTCTCGACTACGCGCAGGCGCGGTACTACTTCCTCTCCGGCTTCACGGCGAAGCTCGCAGGCACGGAGATCGGCGTCACCGAGCCGCAGCCGACGTTCTCGACGTGCTTCGGTGCGCCGTTCCTGCCGCAGCCGCCCGAGGTCTACTCGCAGCTCCTCGGCGAGAAGCTCGAGCGGCACCGCCCGCACGTGTGGCTCGTGAACACGGGGTGGACCGGCGGGCCGTTCGGCGAGGGGCACCGCATGCCGATCGCGGCGACGCGCGCGCTCCTGCACGCCGCGCTCTCCGGCGAGCTCGACGGGGCGACGTTCCGGAAGGACGAGGTGTTCGGGTTCCAGGTGCCGACGCACGTGCACGGCGTGGAGGACTCCATCCTCGAGCCGCGCTCGACCTGGCGCGATCCGGAGGCCTACGACCGGAAGGCGCGCGAGCTCGCGGACATGTTCCGCCAGAACATCGAGCGCTTCGCGGACGCCGACCCGGCCGTCAAGGCCGCCGGTCCCGCTGCGTAGGCGGCGACCCGTAGCGGCGCGGCGCGGCAGGTCGTTCCGCTAGCGTCCGTCTCGTGGAAGCGACCCACGACGTCCTGGTCGTCGGCGCCGGCTGCGCCGGTATGCGGGCGGCCATCGAGGCCCACGACGCGGGGGCCGACGTGGGGGTCATCTCGAAGCTCCACCCGACGCGCAGCCACTCCGGCGCGGCCGAGGGCGGGATCAACGCGGCGCTCGGGAACGCCGGGCCGGACGACCCGGAGTCGCACACGTTCGACACCGTCAAGGGCTCCGACTACCTCGGCGACCAGGACGCGATCGAGGTCCTCTGCAAGGAGGCGCCGGGCGACATCTACCAGCTCGAGCACTGGGGCGCGTTCTTCTCGCGGCGCGACGACGGCAGGCTCGCGCAGCGGCCGTTCGGCGCCGCCGGCTCGCCGCGCACGGTGTTCGCGGCCGACATCACGGGCCACGTGCTGATCCAGGTGCTCTACGAGCAGCTCGTGAAGCGCGACATCAAGGTCTACGAGGAGTTCTTCGCGTGGCAGCTCGTCGAGAACGACGGCCGCTGCCAGGGCGTGATCGCGTGGGACCTCGTCAACGGCGGCCTGAAGACGTTCGGCGGCAAGACCGTCGTCCTCTGCACCGGCGGCCAGGGGCGCATCTACCGCGTGACGACGAATGCGTACGCGTGCACGGGCGACGGGATGGCGATGGCGCTCCGCCTCGGCGTGCCGCTGAAGGACATGGAGTTCATGCAGTTCCACCCGACGACGCTCTACCCGTCGGGCGTGCTGCTCACGGAAGGCTGCCGCGGCGAGGGTGCGTACCTCATCAACAAGGACGGCGAGCGCTTCATGCAGCGCTACGCGCCGAACGCGCTCGAGCTCGCCTCGCGCGACGTCGTCTCGCGCTCGGAGACGACCGAGATCGAGGCCGGCCGCGGCATCAACGGCTCGGTGCTGCTCGACATGCGCCACCTCGGCGCCGAGCGGATCATCGACCGCCTGCCCGGTTCGCGCGAGCTGTCGATGACGTTCGCGGGCGTCGACCCGATCTACGACCCGGTGCCGGTGCGGCCGGGCGCGCACTACCACATGGGCGGCGTCGACACCGACAACGACGGCGCGACCGAGCTCACCGGCCTCTACGCCGCCGGCGAGACGGCCTGCGTGTCGGTGCACGGCGCGAACCGCCTCGGCGGCAACTCGCTGATGGAGACGATCACGTTCGGCCGCCGCTCCGGCCGCGCCGCCGCGGAGTGGGCGCTCTCGCACACGACGATCGACGTGCCGGCGAGCGCCGAGGCCGACGCGGCGCGCGAGCTCGGCCGGATGCTCGACTTCGAAGGCGGCGAGCGGCCGTGGCAGATCCGGCAGGACCTCGGCAGCTCGATGCTCGACAACTTCGGCGTCTTCCGCTACCCGGACCAGATGGCGCAGCAGGTCGACTACCTCGACGAGCTGAAAGAGCGCTTCGACCGCGGCGTCGTGATCGAGGACAAGGGCGACGTGTTCAACACCGACCTGACGAGCGCGATCGAGCTCGGCTTCTGCATCGACCTCGCGCGCTGCATGCTCCAGGCCGGCCTCGCCCGCACGGAGAGCCGCGGCGCGCACTCGCGCCCGCGCGACTACCCGGACCGCGACGACGCGAACTGGATGAAGCACTCGATCTCGCGCTGGGACGGCGACGGCCCCGAGCTTTCGTACAAGGAGGTCCGCGTGACACGGTTCGAGCCGATGGAGAGGACGTACTAGATGGACGTCGGCCTCAAGATCTGGCGCTTCAACCGCGAGACGGGCGATCGCGAGCTGCGCGAGTACGAGATCGACGCGCCCGAGGAGGCGACGCTCCTCGACTGCCTCGACATCGTCAAGGACCGCTACGACGGCACGCTCGCGTACCGCAAGAGCTGCCGCATGATGATCTGCGGCTCGTGCGGCATGCGCATGGACGGCGCCGCGGTCCTCGCCTGCAAGACGCGCATCTACGACGTCGTGAAGGACGGCCACGTGCCGACGATCTCGGCGATGGGGAACCTCCCGATCATCAAGGACCTCGTGGTCGACATGGCGCCGTTCTGGGCCAAGTTCCGCGCCGTCGACCCGTACCTGCAGCCCGGTTACCTCGAGCCGCCCGGCGGCAAGGAGCACCTCATCCCGCCGTCGCGTATGAACGTGGTCCACAAGGAGGCGCTCTGCATCAACTGCGGCTGCTGCGTGTCGGAGTGCAACGCGATGGAGTCCGACCCGCAGTTCCTCGGCCCGCAGGCGCTCGCGAAGGCGATGCGCTTCGTCGGCGACCCGCGCGACGGGCGCAAGGTCGAGCGGCTCGACGCGCTGAACGACGAGCACGGGATCTGGGAGTGCACGCGGTGCTACTTCTGCAACGAGCGCTGCCCGAAGGGCGTCGACCCGCGCGACGCGATCGCGAAGCTCGGCGCAGAGTCGATGAAGGAGGGCATCGACCGCGACATGGGCGCGAAGCACGCGAAGTGGTTCGTCATCTCCGCGAAGACGACGGGCTGGCTGCGCGAGACGGAGCTCGTGCCGAAGACGCAGGGCGTCGTGTCGGCGATCAAGCAGACGAAGTTCGCACTCGGCCTGCTGAAGCACGGCAAGGTGCCGCCGCCGTTCCCGCCGCACGTCGCGGAGGGCGTCGGCGAGTCGCGCCGGCTCTACGACCTCGTGCAGCACCAGGGCGTGCGCGGCTACGACGCGATCGTGCAGGGCGAGCGCGCGCTCGCGAAGCTCGAGCACCTCCACGACGAGGACAACGGCCGCGACCCGTTCGCCGAGGGCACGCTCAGGCCGTACCTCCCAGACGAGAAGCCGGAGGAGATCGGCGGCGCGAACGAGGGCATGGGCTCGCTGACGCAGGCCGACGCCACGCCGGGCGCGGAGCCGACGAGGAAGCCGGAGGGTGGGGCGTGAAGCAGGTCGCCTACTACAAGGGCTGCCTCGCGTCGCTGTCGGCGAAGGAGCTCGACACCTCGACGCAGGCGCTCGCGCCGAAGGTCGGCCTCGAGCTCGTCGAGCTGCAGTCCGTCACGTGCTGCGGCGCCGGCGACATCCACGAGGCCGAGCCCGACTACTACCTGCACCTGAACGCGCGCATCCTCGCGTACGCGTCCGCGACCGGCAGCGACACGCTGATGACGGTGTGCAACGTGTGCACGCTCAACCTGCGGCAGGCGAACTGGCAGCTGAAGAACGACGCCGACCTGCGCGCGCGCGTGAACGAGAACCTCGTCTCCGTCGGCGTCCCCGCGTACGAGCGCGACGTCGACGTGCGGCACTTCCTCTGGGAGGTCGCGGAGGGCGACGGGTACGAGCTGCTCAAGCAGTCGGCGCACCGCGGCCTCAAGGGACTGAAGATCGCGCCGTTCTACGGCTGCCAGATCCTGCGCCCGTCGAAGATCCTCGGCTTCGAGGATCCCGACCGGCCGTGGTCGCTCGAGCGGATCATCGAGGCGTGCGGCGGCGAGGCGATCGACTACCCGGCGAAGATCAAGTGCTGCGGCTTCCCGATCATCCAGGCCCGCGAGGAGACCGCGATGGGCGAGCTGATCCAGCCGATCGAGCAGGCGAAGGAGGCCGGCGCGGACGCGATGGTGACGCCGTGCCCCCTCTGCCACCTCTCGCTCGACGCGTGGCAGTCGAAGCTCAAGGCGGCGACCGGCCGCGACTTCCAGATGCCGGTCCTCCACCTCGCGCAGCTGATCGGCGTCGCCGCCGGGCTCGAGGAGTCCGAGCTGAAGTTCAAGCGCCACGTCGTGAGCGTCGCGCCCGTGCTCGACAAGCTCGAGGTCTGACGTGCCCGAGGCGCCGCTCGAGGACGCCGGCTCGGGCCTCGCGCCGGCCGGCGACGGCTGGTTCGTCGTCAACGTGCGCGACACCGCGTGGCTGGACTCGGACGACTTCGGCTCGGGTTGCGTGTTCGAGGGCCGCGAGCACCCCTTCCCGCAGCTCGGCGTCAACATCGCCGTGCTCGAGCCCGGCAAGCCCAACTGCCTCTACCACTCCGAGTCACAGCAGGAGGATTTCCTCGTGCTGTCCGGCGAGTGCATCCTGCTCGTCGACGGGAAGGAGCGGCCGCTCGGGCCGTGGGACTTCGTCCACTGCCCGGCCGGGACGGAGCACGTGTTCGTGGGGGCGGGCGACGGGCCGTGCGTCGTGCTCGCGACGGGTGCACGCACGCCGGACGAGAAGCTCTTCTATCCGGCGTCGGAGTTGGCGGCGCGCCACAACGCGAGCGCCGCGGAGGCGACCCCCGACCCGCGGCAGGCGTACGCTCCGTACGAGCGGCCGCGGTCCGAGCGGCCGGCGTACTGGGACCAGCTTCCCTGGGCCTAGTACTCGTCGGCGAAGTCCCAGGCACGGAGCTCGCCCGGCTCGAGGCGGATGAGCACGTCGTCGCCGCCGCCCGCGACGTACCCCTCGCCCTGCTCCTCGCCGAGGTAGCGCACCGCCAGGCGCCGGGCCACGTCGTGCGCGCCCTCGGCTACGAGCCGCGCACGCGCGCGCAGCTCGACGCCGCGGTAGGGCGGCACCTGCTCGTAGACGGCGATGCTTGCGCGCGGGTCGCGGCGCAGGTGCCGTACCTTCACGTCGCCGGCGCCGGTCGCGAGGTCGAACCCGCCGTCGCGCCACTCGTGCCACACCGGTGAGAGCAGCACGCCGCCGTCCCGCCGATACGTGGCGAGGACGGCGACGAGCCGCTGCTCGAGCAGGTCACCGAGGTCGGAGACGGCGAGGTTCCGGCGCATGCGTCGGGCCTAGCCTCCCAGAAGCGTGCGGTCGAAGAAGCCGACGACGCGCCGCTCGTACTCCGCCGGCCGGGCGTCGATGCCGCCGATGTGGCCCGATCCGGGGACCTCCCAGATCTCCTTCGGACCGCGTGCCCTGGCGTAGAACGCGCGGTTGGCCGGCCGCTCGGCGGGCTGACCCTTCTCGCCGTAGACGAAGAAGACGGCACCGTGGATCTTCGGCACGAGGGTCCGCAGCCTCGCCGGGGGCAGGTTGTCGGTGAAGAGCGTCGTCGCCGCGGTCGCGACGCCGTCGCCCAGGACGTTCTGCCAGTTCGTGCCGTTGTCGAGATCGTCGCGCACGGAGCGCGCGCTCGCGCCCTCGGACACGATCGCCCTCAACGCCCGCGACTCGGAGGCGGCCTCGATCATGTTCTCGCCGCCGACGGACAGGCCGATGCCGCCGATCCGCTGCGGGTCGACGTCTGGGCGGCTCTGCAGGTACTTCACGGCGGCATGGATGTCGCGGTCGCCCTGCCAGCCGAGCAGGTTCGGGTCGCCCTCGCTCTCGCCCTCGCCACGGCGGTCGAAGACGAGCACGCCGTAGCCGTGGTCGGCGAGGATGTTCGCGCGCTTCTGCGACGACGCGCGGCCCGGGAACGAGATCACTGCCGCGCCGTTCCGCGACGCGATGTACCAGCCCTTGAGCCGGAGCCCATCGCTCGTGGTGAACGAGACGTCGTTGTACGGTGCGCCGAGGTCGGCCTTCGGGACGTGTGCGCGCGCCGTGTGCGTGACGACGTATCCGACCGAGGACGGGAAGAGCACGACGCTCGCAAGCAGGTAGACGCCCGCGAGCACGAGCAGCGGGCGGCCGTAGCGCCACCAGCGGTTGCCGTCGCGGCGGCGGTGCTCGAAGAGCGTCACCACGCCGAGCCCGATCAGCGCGAGCCCCGCCGGGATCGACAGCATCCCGGTGAAGTCGTCGCCCGAGGCGCCTGCGGAGCTGGTCGCGTAGTAGACGCCTTCGATGCCGACGAGAACCCCGAACCAGCCGGCGAGGAGCGCGATCGTCGCCTGCGCCCCGGCCCGGACGCGCGGGAAGAGCCACGCGCCGAGGCCGAGCAGCGCGATCGGGACGAGGCCGCCGAGAAGGTGGTCGCCGGCCGAGGTGCCGGGGTTCGGTTGCAGGAACGAGTCGTCCGCGACGTGCAGCGCGACGACCGCGGCCGCCGCGAGGTAGATGCGGTACGCGCGGGTCATGTGCGCCTCCTGCCACGGTAGATCAGCGCCGCGCCGGTCGCACCGAGGGCGGCCCCGCCGGCGATGAACGCGACGCCGAGCCACAGGATGAGCGGCACCTTCACGCCGGCGTCGACACGAGCGCGGACGCCGGGCGTGCCGTCGGCGTTCATCACGACGACCGACCAGTTGCCGCTCTCGACGGGCCACGTGACGCTGCGCGGGCCGGTGCCGGTCGACGAGCGAGTCCAGAAGCGCTGCGCCGTCGGCGCCGCGGCGGCGGCGTTGCCCGGGCGGCGGTCGGTCGTGATCGTGAGCGGGTCGGTCTCGAAGTCGGTGACGCGGTCACGGGCGACGGCGCCGAGGTAGGCGTCGACCTGCGACGCGCGTGCGATGCCGACGAAGACCGGCTTGCCGTTCGAGCCGGTCGCGTCGACGCGGAGCGTCGCGAGGTGGCCGTTGCGGAAGAGCCACGTGGGTTCGTCGCCGAGGTCGACGCCGTCGGTGACGAGGGCGGCGGTCGGCGTCGAGAGCGTGCTCGCACCGGTTGTGTGGAAACCGGAGTCGTCAGCGCCGCGGTGGACGCCGACGAGGGCGGCGCCGCCTGATGCGAAGAGCGCTGCGACGAGGAACACGACGATCCCTGCGGTGCGTGCGCTCGAGCGGCGGGTTGCGGGTGCGTGGGGGAGTGCGGTGGCAGACATGGCGAGTCCTTTCGCTAAAGGAGGGAAGCGCGCCCCGGCCTCCGTGAGGAGGCCGGGGCGCTGGGTGGCGCAGGCGCTAGGCGGCCTGCTGGAAGGCGGGCTGCGGGGCCCGAACGGGCTCGGCCGGAGCCTCGTGGTCGAGCTTCGGCAGCCACTCGAGCCACCGCGGCAGGTACCAGTTGCGATCGCCCAGCAGCTTCATCGTCGCGGGCAGGAGCACCGCGCGGACGATGGTGGCGTCGATCAGGATCGCGGCTGCGAGCCCGACGCCGAACTGCTTGAGGAAGATGAACTGGAGCGAGGCGAAGATCGCGAACACGCCGACCATCACGGTCGCCGCGCTCGTCACCACGCCTGCCGTCGACTTGATGCCGTGCGCGACTGCGTCGTCCGAGCTCATGCCGCGGTCGAACGCCTCGCGGACGCGGCTGAGGATGAACACGTGGTAGTCCATCGACAACCCGAACAGGATCACGAACAGGAAGATCGGCAGGAACCCGAAGATCCCGCCGGTGTACTCGAAGCCGAGCAGGTTCTTGCCCCAGCCCCACTGGAAGACCATCACGAGCACGCCGTAGGCGGCCGCGACGGACAGCAGGTTGAGGATGACTGCCTTGGCTGCGACGACGATTGACCGGAACGTGACCAGCAGGAGCAGGAACGCGAAGCCGAGCACGAACGCGAACACGTACGGGGCCGACTTCTTCATCTGCTTGGCGAAGTCGTCGTCCGCCGCCGCGCCGCCGATCACGCCGACGTCGGCGCCCTGAATCTTGCCGACAGTCGACGGGATGATCTGCGCGCGCAGCGACGCGAGCGCCGCCTTCGAGGTCGCGTCGGTGCCGCTGCCCGCGATCGGGAGCGTGACGAGCGCGATCGTCTTCTGCGGGTTCGTCTCGATGTCGGCCGGCGACTTGAAGTGCCCGCTGGCGAGCGCCTGGTCGCGGAGGTCGTCGATCGCCTTCGCAGCGGTCGGGGACGTGACGTCGCCCGTCTTGACCATCACCTGCGCCGGGATCACGGCGCTACCGGACGGGTACGCGGTCTCCATCTTCTTGAACGCCTGCGTCGTCTTGAGACCGGGCGGGAACATCTCCGGGCTCGGGTTCGCGCCGTGCATCTGGATAGCGGGCACGGCCAGGGCGAGCAGGATCCCGCCCGAGATCACGGCCGAGACCAGCGGGCGCTTGAGCACGCGGGTCAGGATCGCGTCCCAGACGCGGCCCTTGCCCTCGGGGCGCTGGAAGCGGTGGACGAACGGCACGCGCAGCCGGTCGACCTTGTCGCCGAGCCGGGCGAGAAGCGCCGGCAGGACGGTCAGCGAGCCGAGCACTGCGGCGGCGACCACCGTCATCGCGGCGATGCCGAAGCCGGTGAAGGCCTTGTCGCCGGTGAAGAGCATGCCGGCCATCGCGATGATCACGGTGAGCCCTGAGATGAGGACGGCGCGACCCGACGTCGCGGCGGCCGCCTCGACCGCAGCACGCGCACCGCGACCGGCCTCACGCTCTTCCTTGGCCCGCTTGACGTAGAACATCGCGTAGTCGACGCCGACCGCGAGCCCGATGAGCAGCACGATCACGTTCACCTGCGAGTCGAGCGGGATCAGCTGGCTCGGGAGCGCAAGCAGGCCCATCGTGGCGAACACGGCGGTGAGGCCGAGCAGCACGGGCAGGCCGGCGACGATCAGCGCGCCGAACGTGAGCAGCAGGACGAGGAGCGTGACCGGCAACGAGAGCATGCCGGCCTTGCCGAGGTCCTTGGCGATCGCGCTCTGGAGCTCCTTCTCCGAGCTCGCGTCGCCGAACTGGTCGATCGTCACGGAGCGGTGCGCGTTCGCATACGCGGTGACGGCGGCCTGGACGGGGACGACGCTCAGCTGCGCCTTGTCGAGGTCGGTGTCGTTGAGCTCGAACGGCACGAGCACGGTCTTGCCGTCCTTCGAGCGCATGCCCTCGTGGCCGTGCTCGTAGGGTGACTCGACCTTCTTCACCTGCGGCATGCCCTCGAGCTTGTGGATCACGCCGTCGACAGTCGCGCGGAACGACGCGTCGTGCGAGGTCCCGTGCTTGCTCTGGATGATCAGAGCC
Source organism: Actinomycetota bacterium (assembly GCA_046731555.1). GTDB lineage: Bacteria > Actinomycetota > Thermoleophilia > Gaiellales > Gaiellaceae > PALSA-600. The sequence goes on from JBKPLI010000010.1 coordinate 15,981, forward strand.
TCCGACTTCGGCTGCTTCCACTCGTCGGCGAGAACGGCCTGCACGTGGCCGGACTCGCCGTTGCCCGACTTGGCCGGGTCGAGGGTTTTCGTGCCGAGCGTGTTGCCGATCATGAACGAGGCGACGACGAACACCAGCCACCCGAAGGTGGCGGTCTTCCAGTGCCGGACGCTCCAGCGCCCGACGCGCGCCGCGATGTTGTTCGAGGTCTTGAGCTCGCCGAGCTCGGGCTCGGCGGGCGGGTTGGGCTGGATGATGCGGGATTTCATGGGGAGTCTCCTCGAGTTGGGGTGATGACTCGAAGGTCGCAGCTGCCGGCCGCGGTCGACATGCCGCGGGCTTGCGTCCTGGGGTGGGGTTTTCTGGCGTCGCGACGGGCGGCTGCCCGCACGCGCCTCTACGCGCGCAGGAAGAGGAGCACGGCGAGCACGCGGCGCGACTCGTTGCGCGTGGACGGCAGTCCGAGCCGGTCGAAGATGCTCGAGACGTGCTTCTCGACGGCGCCGATGCTGATCACCAGCTCGTCGGCGATGCCCTGGTTCGAGCTGCCGGCGGCCATAAGCTCGAGCACCTCGCGCTCGCGCGGGGTGAGGTTGGCCACGGGGTCGTCGGGCCGCTCGCGCGCGAGCAGCGTCGAGACGATCTTCGGGTCGATCGCCGAGCCGCCGTCGGCCACGCGCTTCACCGCTGCGACGAAGTCGTCGACGTCGGTGATGCGGTCCTTCAGCAGGTAGCCGACGCCCTCGGCCGAGTCGGAGAGCAGCTTCATCGCGAGGCCGACCTCGATGTACTGCGAGAGGACGAGCACGCTGACGTCCGGGTGCTCGGCGCGGATGTCGAGCGCGGCCTGCAGGCCTTCGTCCGTATGCGTCGGCGGCAGGCGGATGTCGACGATCACCACGTCCGGCGAGTAGCTGCGCACCTTCAGCATCAGGTCGTCGACGTCGGTGCACTGACCGACGACGTCGAAGCCCGCCTCGTCGAGGAGGTGCGCGATCCCCTCGCGCAGGAGGACGCTGTCCTCGGCGATCGCTACGCGCACGGCAGCTCCGCGCGGACGCGCGTCCCGCGGCCGTTCGGGCTCCACACGTGCAGCGCGCCGCCGAGCGCCTCGACGCGGTCCGCGAGCCCGCGCAGGCCGGAGCCCTCCGCGTCGACGCCGCCGACGCCGTCGTCCGTGATCTCGACGGCGACCGTGTTGCCGCTGCGCGCGACGGCGACGCTCGCCTCTGTCGCCCGCGCGTGCTTCGCGACGTTCGCGAGGCTCTCGGTGACGACGAAGTACGCCGCGACCTCGACGGGCTCGGACAGGCGCTCGTCCAGCTGCACGTCCAGCCGGACCGGGACCGGCGCGCGCGCGGCGACCTGCTCGAGCGCGACGGGAAGGCCGTGCGCCGTCAGCACCGCAGGGTGCAGGCCGTGCGCGAGGTCGCGCAGGTCTTCGAGGGAGAGCGACACCTCGCGCTGCGCCTGCGCGACGCTCGCGGCCGCGCCGGGCCGGTCGCGCAGCTGACGCTCGAGCATCTTCAGCTGCAGCGAAAGCGCGACGAGCCGCTGCTGCGCACCGTCGTGCAGGTCGCGTTCGAGGCGCTTGCGCTCCTCCTGCCCTGCCTCGAGCACGCGCGCACGCGAGCCTTTCACCTCCTCGAGCCGCGCCGCGAGCTCGGCCTGCAGGCGCGCGTTCTCGAGCGCGATGCCCGCGGCCGCTCCGACCGCGTCGAGCAGCTCGGGCTCGTCGATGAGCGCCGGGTCGCAGAGAAGCGCGGCGACCCGCCTTCCGTCGACATCGATCGTCTTCGTCGCGCGTCCGTCCGGGCTCGGCACCTTGACCGGCCGGCCGTCGAGGTCGACGTACGTGTCGAAGTCGGGCAGCCAGTACGCGAGCGTCAGCGACGGGTCGCGCAGCGTGCGGGCGAGCGCGTCCTGCACCGCGGCCGGCGGCAGGCCGGCGCGGAGGCCGATGATCAGCTCGCCGACGTCCGAGCGTGCGAGCCGCGCGTCGAGGAGGCCGAGCAAGAAGACGATCGGCGCCAGGCCGACGACGATCCACGTCGCGCGCTGCACGACGACGAACGCGTCGTAGCCGGGCCACTCGAACACGGCGATCGCGAACAGCGACGCGGCGAGCAGCAGCCCGAGCGCGAACAGGTCGATCACGAGCCCGAGCGAGCGGCGGCGCGGGCGGCCCGCGCGGTGGCGGCGCAACACGAGCACGCCGACGCCGATCACGAGCAGCGCGCTCACCGACAGGAGCTCGATGCGGAAGAGGGCGAGCGTCGTGCCGGGCGACGCCGAGACCTGGAGCGAGTTGTCGAACGCCCCCAGCGACATCCGGAGGACCTGCAGCCCGAGCGCCGCGACGTACGTCGTCGCGACGAGCACGCGCTCGAAGCGCGAGCGCAGCCGGCCGTCCGGGAACGCAAGGAAGACGTGGAGGAAGAGCGCCGCCGGCAGGATGTCGAGCGCCGCGCCGAGCGTGAACAGCACGTCCGGGCTCGCCGCCTGGAAGCCGGAGAGGGCGGCACCCACGCCGCCGGCGATCATCAGCGGGCCGAGACGGCTTTCCGGCCGGCGCCACCACGCGACGACGCCCGCGACGATGTACGGGGCGCTCATCCACTGGTAGAGGAGCAGCTTGTCGGTGGTGAACTCGTCGTGGGCGAAGCCGAGGGCGGTCGTCGTGGCGACGAGGGCGACGCCGAGCGCCCCGATCGCGCCCAGGACGAACGGGCGCGGCGCGACTGCGGCGAGCGGCCGGCTCGGCGGCCGGAACGCGACGGTGGCCATGCCCCGAACATACGCGCCGGTCACCGCGGTTCCAAGCGCGGAAGATCGGGGTCCGCTATGTCGTCGCGGCGAGCGGGTCGGTCGCACGCGCCGAGATCGCGTGCGCGGTCTGCAGCAGCTCGGGCAGGAGCCGGGTGCGCAGCTCGCGTGCGGGGACGTTCGCGGCGAACGTGTTCAGCGCCGCGATCGTGCGGCCGCCCGAATCCGTGATCGGCGCGGCGACCGAGCGGACGCCGAGCTCGAACTCCTGGTCGACGTACGCCCACCCCTGCGTGCGCACGCGGTCGACCTCGGCGCGGAGCGGGGTCGCCGTCGTGAGCGTCCGCTTCGTGCACGGCCGCAGCTGCGCGCCGTCGAGATAGTGGTCGAGCTCGTCCTCGGAGAGCCCGGCGAGCAGGACGCGCCCCGCGCAGGTCGCGTGGGCGGGCAACCGGTCGCCGACGCGCGGAACGATCGCGAGCAGCCGGCGCGGCGACGCGGCCGCGACGCAGACGATGTCCGGCAGGTCGAGCGTCGACGCCGCGCAGCTCTCGCCCGTCCGCTCGACGAACGCGTCGATGAGCGGCTGCGCAACCGACGCGAGGCCGACCGAGGACACGCACTCCCAGCCGAGCGTGAGCACGCGCGCCGTCGGCGTGAAGCGCGCGCCCTCGGCGCGGACGAGGCCGAGGCCCTGGAGCGTGAGCAGGATGCGGCGCGCGGTCGCGCGTGTGAGGCCGTTCGCGCGCGCGGCCTCGCTCAGCGTCATCGCGGGCCGCTCGCTCGAGAACGACTGGATCACGGCCAGCCCGCGCGCGAGCGAGTGCAGCGAGTCGCCCACGGCTAGAACGGGTACGCCACGGGGCGGTCGCGGGACGTGAGCCACTGCCAGCGCGTGAACGCTTCGAGGTTCGCGCTGCCGCCGCAGTAGCCGCCGCCGGTCGCGCCGAAGCCGCCGAACGGCGCGGCCGACTCCTCGTTCACGGTCTGGTCGTTCACGTGCACCATGCCCGCGCGCAGCTGCGCCGCCAGCGCGTCGCCGCGCTCGCGCGAGCCCGTCTGCACCGCGGCCGCGAGACCGTACTCGGTCGCGTTCGCGAGCACGACCGCCTCCGCGTCGTCGCGGAACGTCGTCACCGGCGCGACCGGCCCGAAGATCTCCTCCGCGAACGCGGGCATGCCGGGCGCGACGTCGCGCAGCACCGTCGGCGGGTAGTACGGGTCGTCGCGCGCGCCGCCGGTGACCGCCGTCGCGCCCGCCGCGACCGTCCCGTCGACGACGGACTGGATCCGGTCGAGCTGGCGCGTGTTGACGATCGGCCCGAGCGCGACGTCGTCCGTGTCCGGGTTGCCCACCGGGAGGCGCGACGCGCGCGCCGCAAGCGCCTCGAGGTACGCGTCGGCGACCGACTCGTGCACGAGGTGGCGGCTCGTCGCCATGCAGATCTGGCCCTGGTGGAGGAACGAGCCGAACGCGCCCGCGGACGAGGCGAGCTCGACGTCGGCGTCCTCGAGCACGATCAGCGGCGAGTTGCCGCCGAGCTCGAGCATGACGCGCTTCAGCGTGCGGCCCGCGGTCTCCGCGACGGCGCGGCCGGTGCTCGTCGAGCCGGTGAACGCGATCATGGAGACGTTCGGGTCGGCCGCGATCGCCTGACCGACGTCGGCGCCGCCCGGCAGCACGTGCAGCACGCCCTTGGGCAGGCCGGCCTCCTCGAAGAGGCGTGCGAACAGGAGCCCGCCGACGACCGGCGTCTCGACGTCCGGCTTCAGCAGCACGGCGTTGCCGAGCGCGAGCGCCGGCGCGACCGACCGCATGGAGAGGATGACGGGGAAGTTCCACGGCGAGATCACGCCGACGACGCCGACGGGCACGCGCCGCGCGACGCTGTCGCGGCCCGGGAACGCGCTCGGCAGCACCTCGCCGAGCGGCTGCGCGAGCAGCCCGGCGGCGACCTGGAGGTGGTCGATCGACTGCCGGATCTCGATCTCTGCCTTCGACCGAACGGAGCCGGATTCGCGCACGATCCACCGCTCGAGCTCGGCGCGGTGCCGATCGAGCAGCTCGGCCGCGCGCCGCAGGACTGCCGCGCGCTCCGTCGGCTGGGCCGCGGCCCACTCGCGC
>JBKPLI010000011.1:0-26356 GCA_046731555.1 Actinomycetota bacterium
GCGCAACCGCCCAACGCCGCGCGACGGACTCGACGAGCGGCCGCCGGCCGGCCTCTGCCCGCCGCTGCAGCCGGATGCGCCGCGGGCGCTCCGCCGCGAGCAGCCCGGGCCAGCCGACCGTCCGGCGCAGGAGGCGTCCGAGGAGCAGGCTCTCCACGTTGCCGGGTTCGCGCTGGTCGTTCTCGCTCACCCGAACAGCCCCTTGCTCAGCCCTTGGTGCGAGAGCTCGAGCGTCTCGACGGCGACCGTCGCCGACTCCGCGCGCAGGTCCGGCCCGACCCACCGCACCGGGTAGGCGTTCCGGAAGTTCCAGCGCCAGAGCAGGTGACCGAGGTCGCCGGCGAGGATCACCGAGCCGTTACGGCGCCGGACGATCCCGCGCGTCACGTCGCGGTGCCAGCTCCACAGGTTGTCGAAGTCGGTCAGCCCGCGCTTGAGCACCAGGTTCGGGTAACGCACGGGCCCGGGGAGATGGTGCGCGTAGTCGTTGAGCCCGCCCTCGCGGTACTCGAACGTCTCGATCTCCGCCTGGAGACCGCTCACCTCGCTGAAGCCGGCGACGATCATCCCCTGGATCTCCACCAGGAAGCGGAAGTTGAGGTACGGGTCGAGCCGGAGCGCGACTACCACTCGACCCGCTCACCTGCCTCGTTCAGCCGTTCGTTGATGCGCGCGATCTCGCCGACCCACCGGCGTCGCTCCGGATGCTCGAGGCCCATGACCTCCTCGTAGGGCCAGTGGAAGTGGTACGCGATGTACGCCACCTCCTCGAACAGCGCGTCCGAGGGGTGGCCCGTCACCCCCCCACGGCGCTCATCTCCACCTCGAAGCTCCGCTCGCAGTGCGGGCACGTGACGCCCACGAGATCGGTCCCGCTCTCGTTGACCCGGCGGTACAGGTCCTCGAGGTACGCGAGGTCGGCGGTGAACAGGCCCTCGATAACCCGCGGGTTGACGTCGTCGAGCGACCCGAGCCGCGTGACCACGCGCGAGAGCAGGATGATCACGAGGTACCCGGGGTTGGCCTGGACGCGAGGGTCCTTGAGCGGCGCCACCTCGTCGTTCGCGGTCGCGAGACGCATCACGCCTTCGCGATGCACGTCGCCCTCCGCGTCGACGTAGCCGCGCGGCAGCGTGAACGGGAACTCGGTCTGGAGCATCAGGCTCTCGTCAGGCCTTCGTGGGCCAGCTCGAGCGTCTCGATCGCCACCTCGCTCCCGGTCGCGTTGAGGCTCGGCCCGGTCCACTTCGTCGGCCACGCGGCGACGAAGTTCCAGCGGATCTTCTCCTCGCCGGCCTCGTTGAGCAGCACGATCGAGCCGTTCTTGCGCTCGACCAGCCCGTCGGCGGCCTTCTGCCGCCACTGCCACAGCTCGACGTCGTCCGTGGTCCCCCAGCGAAGCGTGAGGTTCGCGTACTTCGTCATGCCCGGCAGCTTGCGCGTGTTGCGCCCGTCGATCCCCTCGCGGTACTCCACGGGGTCGTTGCTCGTGTCGAGTCCCGAGCACTCGCGGAACCCGGCGCGGGCGATGCCGTCGAGCTCCACGATGAAGCCGTGTGCGCGATACGGGTCGGTTCTCGTTCCGACTGGCATCTCGATCCTCCTCTCTAGCCGGGTCTCACCGGCCCGGTGACGGTCGTTCCGCCGGCCTCGTGGACGACGTAGACGACGACGAACTCGTTCGGCGAGGCCGGCGCCAGACCGATCTCCGTGACGACGCGACCCTGCTCTCGGCCTTCGAGCGGGTTCGTCTCCGCGTCGCACTTGACGTAGAACGCCTCCTCCGCCGTGTCGCCGCGCAGGCCGCCGCGGCGGAAGAGGTCTTCGAAGTAGGCGGTGAGCTCCCGCTCGATCCGCCCCCATAGCCTCGGATCGTGGATCTCGAACGCGACGTCGGCGAGGTTGCGGTCGATCCACCGCGCGGCCGTCAGGAACAGCCGCCGGACGTTGACGTACCGCCACTCGGGATCGACGCTCAACGTCCGCGCGCCCCAGACGCGGATCCCGCGCCCGGGAAACGCACGCAGGCAGTTGACCCCGTACGGGTTCAGCTCGCCCTGCTGGTCGTCGCCCAGCGAGAGCTCGAGGTCGACGATCCCCTCGAGCGTCTCGTTCGCCGGTGCCTTGTGGACGCCGACACGCTCGTCCGTCCGCGCGTAGACGCCCGCCACCGGTCCGCACGGCGGCGTGAACCCCGTCTGCTCGAGCGGCCGGACCCACGGGTAGTACAGCGCGCCGTTCGTGCCGGCGAGCCCTCGACGCTGCTCGAGGACCGCGCCCTGACCCGCGTTCGGCAGCGAGTCGAGCAACGCGAAGCGGGTGCCGAGCCGGTCGCAGTGATCGAGCACCAGCGCCTGCAGCACGCGCACGCGGCCCGGGTCGGGCGGCAGCGACGGCAGCTCGCCCGGCGGCCGTGCACGCGACAGGTCGGGCGCGCAGACGAGATCGATGTCGTCCGCCGGCTCGAGCGCCTCGAGCGCGTCGGCCACCGCCTTCTCCGGCTGACTCGCGTCGTCGAGCGAGACGACGACGCAGTGCCGGCCGCCGTTCGCGAAGAACAGGCGCACCGCCTCGTGCAGGTACCCGACCTCGGGCGGCGCACCGACGTGCGCCTCGAGCTCGGAGGCGAGCTCGAGGGCGACCGGCTCGCGCGGCTTGCCGGCCGTCGTGTACCCGAGGAACGCGGGCACGCCTGTTCGCAGCACGGGCGGCGGCGCGGGGAAGCGCTCGACGCGGTAGACACCGGGTGTCCGGTAGGCGACCACTTTGACGGGTGCTTGCGGCCTAGGTCAGCTCGTGGTCGGGCCCGCCCACTGGCTGATGCGGAAGATGACGAACTCGGCCGGCTTCACGACGGCGACACCGATCTCGGTCACGACCTGGCCGACGTCTCTCAGCTCCGGCGGGTTGGTCTCTTCGTCGCACTTGACGTAGAACGCCTCCGCAGGAGTCGCGCCGAAGAGCGCGCCGTCGCGCCACACGTTCGTGAGGAACGCGGTGACGTTGCGCGTGATCTTCGCCCACAGGCTCGCGTCGTTCGGCTCGAAGACGACCCACTGCGTGCCTTCGTCGATCGACTCGCGCAGGAAGAGGAAGAGGCGACGCACGCTCACGTACTTCCACTCGGCGTTGCGGTCGCCGCCCAGCGTCCTCGCACCCCACACGCGGATGTTGCCGTTCAGGTCGCGAATCGCGTTCACGCCCTGCGGGTTGAGTCCGTCCTGCACGGGCTTCGAGATCCCGTAGCGCAACCCGAGTGCGCCGCGCACCGTCACGTTCGCGGGCGCCTTGTGCACGCCGCGCTCCGTGTCGACGCGCGCGTACACGCCGGCGACGTGACCGCTCGGCGGCACATAGACGAGCCCGGTGCCGGCCGGGTCCTGGATGCTCGTGGCGGGATCGAAGACCTGGATCCACGGGACGTACACGGCTGCGTAGTCGCTGTTGTCCGGGAGGACGTTGTCGTCGTTCGACGGGTCGAGCAGCGTGGGGTCGAACACGCCGTCGGTCTCGAGCACCTCGTTGACGTCGAGGATCGCGAACCGGTCCTCGAGGTTCGTGCAGTGGTCGACGATCGCCGTGCGCGCGGCGGCGGTCGTAACGCCTGGCGCCGCGACGATCGCTATCTCGTCGATCGCCTCGAACGTGCGCAGCGCGGAGGCGACGTCGCCTGCGGTCGCGACCCGCGACACGTAGCAGCGCGAGCCGCCGCCGTTGAAGAACCCGTACACGGCGTGCGCGAGATTGCGTTGGCCGGCGTCGGTCGAGAAGTCGCCGAAGAAACGCGTGAAGTCGCTGAACGTCGTGCACAGACGCGCCTCGCCCGCGGGAACGGGGACGGCGAACGTCTCCGCGACGAACGGACGGTTCGCGTTCCCGACCGCCTGCGTCGGGTCGAAGTCCTTGTTCGGACGCGGAATGCTGAGCGAGTTCGGGACGACCCCGACGAACCCGGCGGTACTCGTGCCCACTCCGGCGATCGGCCGTACAGCGGACGGGACCTCTTCGACGTACACGCCGGGGGAGAGATATTGCGGCATACCTCCACCCTTCTTGCGTTGGGTACGACCGGCCGCAGTTCCCCTCGGGACTAGTCAGTGGCTAGTAAAACACGGGGCTCGCCGAAAGAAAACCCCTGGACTGTCATCAGTCAGGACCCGAGCCGGAGGTCGACGCGCTTCCGCGAGCCCGGCGTCGCGATCTTCACGGCCCGGCTCGCGGGCTCGTGACCGCGCGCAGCGACGCGAACCGTCCGCGACCCGGTCTCCAGCGCCGCCAGCACGTACTCGCCGGAAGTGTCCGTGAGCGTCGACTCGCTGCTCCCGTCGACGGTCACGCGTGCGAGCGCGATCGCCCCGGACCCGGCCGGCCCCTTCACGGTGCCCGCGATGGTCGTGGGCGCCAACTCGAGGTCGACCGACGGCACATCGGAGCCGGCCTCGCGCGGGACGCTCGCGGTTCCGCTCGCGGTGCCGTAGCGCGTCCCGGCGTCCGGCAGTGACGCGACGACCGTGTAGCGGCCCGGCGGCAGGTCGACGAGGAGGAAGCGCCCTTCCGGCCCCGTGAGCGCGCGGTCGTCGCGCTCCTGCATCCCGTCCCAGTCGTCGCCGTGCGGCAAGGCGCGCGTGCCGAGCCACGCGTCGAAGCGCGCCGAACCGGCGACCTCGACGCGCGCACCGGCGAGCGGCCGGCCGGTAACGGCGTCGCGCACGATCCCTGTGATCGCGGGCCGTCCGCGCACGGCGCTACTCCGCGGGCTCCCCGTCGACGTTGTAACGGAAGCGGCGCTCCTTGACGAGCGGTCCGGCCGGCACAGGCTCGAGCGCCTCGACGCCGACCGTCACCGTGTACGTGAACGCCGCCCGCGGCGTGCCTCTGAGCGCGTGCCACAGGTCGATGTTGCTGTGCGCGGGATCGGGTTCGAGCATCGTCGTCGGCAGCGGCGGCTCCTGCCCGGCGAGGCCGCCCTGGAGCACGGCCTCGGGAATCGTCGGGTGGCGCAGCAGCGCGCGGATGGCTTCCCCGAGCAGACGGTGCTCGTCGAGCGACGGCGTCGTGGAGCTCTCGCTCGGCCACGCGGTGACGAGGTACGTGCACGCGACTCGGACGAGCGGGTGCCGACGCACGACGGGCCCGTTTCCGCTGCGGTCGACGGTCGGCTCCGCCGAACGCAGCTCGCGGTTCTCGCGCACGCCGAACAGGAAGAGGTCGAGCGCCGGCAGCGTGACCGCCTGCGGCGGGAAGTGATCGTCGGGCGCCGCGAACGTGATCCCGATCTGCGAGACGAGGTCGGCCGGCAATTCGTGCCGGAGCAGTGCCTCGAGCGTGCGGTCCAGGTCGTCGAGCATCAGCCCTCCCGCTCTTTCGGTTGGACAACGTCGATCGTCAGCGTGTTCGAGCGCAGCTCACCAACCTCCCACACGATCTCGTGCAGGCCGGGCTCGTCGAACGAGTAGACCGTCACCTCGAAGTTGGTGTCGAGACCAGGGCTCGGCAGCGTCGCGCCGTCGTAATCCGCCGGCGCGAGCGGGTCGTCGTCTCCCGGCGGCGCCTCGGTGGCGACCCGCCCGTCGACGAGCTCGCCGTACGGCGTCTTCGGCCCCATCACGTAGAGCCACTCGCCGGCCTCGGTCCGCTCGAAGACGTGCAGCACACGCGCCTCCTCGCCGGGCTCGACCGTTGTCGCGTCGGCCATCAACGTCAGCCGCTTCCCGTCCACGACGGGGCCCTTGTCCGGCCACGCCTCGTACCGCCGCGTCACCTCCAGGACGTCGACGACTTCGGGCTCTCGTCTCGATTGCATGTCGGACGTCAAACCACCTGGGAGTTCCGCGCGCTGCCGCTCGCAGCGCTCGACGTGATTCCGTGCGCGGTTCCGCCGCTGCCGTACTTCGACGTGGCGAGGAAGAACCCGCCGCGGAGCCCGAGCCAGCTCTGCACGGTCTCACCGGCGGCCCAGAGCGCTGACCCGGCGACGCCCCCGACCGAGGCCCGGGCGGTTGCGACGCGCGAGATCTTGTAGCCCGAGTTGGTCGCTGGGATGTCCGTGGCGCCCGTGCGCTTGTCCTTGAACTTGAACGTCTGCTGCACGACCCGCGAGCCGGTGCCCGTGACCATCCCCGGCGGGGTGCTGTGTGTGTCGACGACGGAGCCCAGGGTCCCCGCGAGGTACCCCGACGTGTGCGAGGCGCCCATGTTGAAAGGACCGCTCGCGGAGATCGGCTGGACCGATTCGGAGCGCTCCGCTTGATTCAGATCGGCGATGTTGCGGCTGTCCGACTGCCAGGAGTTGGTCACACGCAAACCCCGCTTGGTCGGGTCGCCCGTGATGTCGGAGTGGAACGCGACGCTCCAGTTCTGAGGGATTGACGAGACCGAGAACCCGCCGCTGCGCGCGAGCTCCGTGGCGCCCTGCCGCGCGACGAGCTGGAGGTGGCCCGCGTTCCCGGGAGCCGTCTGGCCGACGCCGCGAAGATTGAGCCTTCCGACGACTCGACGATCGGCCGTCGCGGCCCCGTCGATCGTCACTGTCCCGTTCGCGGCGCTCTGGTGCTCCACGGAGAACGTGACGGGGGTGCCAAGAGCGCTCAAGCCGATCACGCCGACCCAGACCGGTGTGTCGACCCGAGGCGGGATCCGGTCCTGAGCCATCGCGTCGGGCGTCGATGAGGCACGAATGTGATTCGGAACGAACGCCCTCGCCGTATAGAACACCGACCTGAGAGCGCCGGCGATCGCGCCGCCGACTCCGCCCTGCCGCTGAATCCGCGGCGAGGCTTCGCCGCGCTGGTCGACGAGTCGCGGACTCGCCGCCGCCGCGTGGTCGCCGAGATGCTCGACCGTGTCGGCCACGCGGTCCGCTTCCCGCTCGAAGCGATCTCCCGCGGGGCCGACGACGAGACTTGGGCGAACCCCGCCCTGCTGCTGGACGACGTGGGTCAACTCGTGCGCAAGGAGACGGCGGCCGTTCGACGTCCCGGGCTGGTAGGCGCCATCGCGGAAGAAGACGTCGTGCCCGTGCGTGAACGCGTTCGCGCCGAGGGCCATGTTCATCGCGTGGGCCTCGGAGCCCGTGTGGATGCGAACGGCGGCGAAGTCGGCGCCGAATGCAGACTCCATGCGGCTCCGCGCGTGCGCGTCCATCGGCCGGCCGCTGCCGCGCGCCTCTTCGATGACGTGCTCGAGATCGACTTGTTCCTCGGGGCTCTGGCGGAGGCCCTCGTCACCCTCGGCGTCCCTCCTCGCGGCCAGTAGGCCGACGACGTGCCGGTTGCCGTGCATTCGCTGCAACCGGAGCACGCCCGCGCCCACTGCGAGCGCTGCGCGCGCGTCCGGGACGTGAGCCTCGGTCCGTTCGGCGCGTCGCTGCGGCTGCTGCCCGCGGATCCGATCCTCGCCGACGCTGACGTGCACGTGGCTCATCGCTGCTCCTCTCTCGCCGGCGCGTCGAACTCGCCGGCGTTCACGACCTTCCCCATCTTCTGGTACTCGCGCTGCGTCGCGCGCAGCAGGTGCTGCATCGACACGACCTGGCCGTCCGCCGCCGCGAGGAACGCGGCCGCGAGCGCGATGTTCCGGATGTGCCCGCCCGAAAGCTCGAACCGTCGCGCGACGGCCGCGAGGTCGAGGTCGGCGTCGCGCGGTGTCGCCTCCGGCCAGATCGACTCCCAGATCCGGCGCCGGTCGTGCTCGTCCGGCAGCGGGAACTCGACGGTCACGTGCATGCGCCGCACGAACGCGTCGTCCATGTTGCGCCGCAGGTTCGTCGCGAGCATCGCGACGCCGTCGTACTCCTCCATCCGTTGCAGCAGGTACCCGATCTCGATGTTCGCGTAGCGGTCGTGCGCGTCGCGCACCTCGCTGCGCTTGCCGAAGAGCGCGTCGGCCTCGTCGAAGAAGAGGATTGCATTCGCGCGCTCCGCCGCCGCGAACACGCGCGCGAGGTTCTTCTCCGTCTCGCCGATGTACTTGCTCACCGTCGCCGACAGGTCGATCTTGTAGAGGTCGAGCCCGAGCTCGCCCGCGACGATCTCGGCGGCCATCGTCTTGCCCGTCCCCGACGGCCCGGCGAAGAGCACGTTCAGCCCCTTGCCGAGAGCGAGCTTGCGGTCGAAGCCCCAGTCGTCATACACGCGCGCCCGGTAGCGAACGTGGTTCACGATCTCCTCGAGCTGCCGGCGCCTGTCCTCGGGAAGGACGATGTCGTCCCAGCCGTAGTGCGGCCGGATGCGATGGCCCAGCCCCTCGAGGCCGACGCGCGACCGCTCCCGCGCGGCTGCGAAGACGTGGTCGCCCGTCGGCGCGCCGCCGCCCGCGCGCAGAGCCTCGTGCGGAACGGCGCCTGCGGCGTCGACGATCTGCTCAGGTGTCAGCCGGAAGCGGTCGGCGAGCGCATCGAGGTCCTCCTCCGGGAGCTCGATACGTGCCGCCGCGAGCGCAGCCGACCAGCGCGCGCGCCGCGCGGGCCGCGCCGGGAGCGCGAAGCGGACCGTGGTGAACCTCGGCAGCGGCTCCAGCGCCGGCGCGCCGGTCGCGTGGGACGACCGCGCGACGATCACAGCGCCTTCGTGCTCGACGAGCGCGTTCGAGAGCGCCGCGTCGTCGGCGGCGTGCTCGTCGCCCCGCAGCCGCTCGATGCCGCTCAGGTACAGAACCGCATCGTCGAGTCGTGCGTCGCGAAGCGCGAACTGCAGCAGCCTCGGGAACGGGATCTCCGCACCGAGCGCAGCGCCGATGTCGAAGGTCAGGAGCCGGCCGCCGGCGATGCGCGCCAGTGCCGCGGCCGCGGGTCGCTTGCCCACACCAGGAGGTCCGTCGAAGACGAGCCGCAGCGGCTCCCGCTCGTCGCGGAGGCGCTCGCCGAGGCTGAACAGGAGGCGGGCCGTCTCGCGCGCGAGATCGAGTTCCTCGAGCGTCGTCTCCGGGATCACGAGGCGGCACACCCCGTCGAGCCGACCGTCCGCACCGTCGTGCCCGAGCAGGTGGCGGACGATCCGCTCGTCGAGCTTGACGGCGCGTGCGATCAGCGGCGGCTCGGCCGGGCCGGGCTCGGCGACGAGTTCGACGACCGCATGTCGCATCAGGGGCGCATCGGGAGCGAACCGGGCGCGGCTCGCGACGCGCTCCTCGGCCGACGCGCAGAGCAGGTGCAGCGCGAGGTCGACCGTCGGCCGGCGGCGCGTGACATCGTCCTGGAGGTACGCGTACAGACGCTCGTAGCGAAGATCGAGCTCGGGCGCGAGCGCGATCACGACGACGTCGAGGTCGAACGAGTCGAGATCGAGCACGTCGGCGAGGCGACCGAACCCGGAGCCCGCGCCGTCGAGCGGGGCGAGCGACGGCCCCTCCCCGGATCCGAAGAGCGGCGCCGCAGGGGCGCGCGTGAGCAGTCGCGCGGCCTCGTCGTCGTCGACGTACAACCCACGGTGCGGGTCGGTCTCGGCACCCGCGCCGAACGCGGCCCGAGCGCGCTCGATCGCGAAACGCAGGAGCTCGTCGAGGCGGCCGAGGGCCGCACGAAGCTCGTCGAGGAGGTCCTCGGCGGCGACCTCGCGCTGGAGCGGACTCTCGACCGGCATCGATCTCTCCGGTATTGGCGGCGTCCGGTCCCTGCCGTGCATGTGCAGGAACCCGAACCACGATCATGGACCCCTCGGGCGGGAACGGCAAGCGCGAGTGTCGCAGCACGGCCGAGGACGGCCGGGCATTTCGTGGCCGACGACTGCTGAGGCAGCGACCGACGCTTTGGATGGGACGCATGAGCGCGGCCAGTTCCTTGTGGGGCGCGGTGGCCAGTGCGAGCTTCCTTGTCGGCGCGAGGTGAAGCGCGCGCCGTGGCGAGAACTGCCGGTCAGCCGGTTGAGATTGTCGTCGGCGTCGTTTCGGTTGTGGCCGTACTCGTCACTGTCGCGGTGGTAGCGGTTGTGGTTGTCGTGGTGGTTGTGGTGGTTGTAGTAGTCAGCGGAACGAGCAGCTTGGTGAGCTGCGCTCGATTCGCCGGTGCACCCGAGGCCCGGATTCGGACCAGGATCTGCTTCGAGGCTGAACTTAGGAGGTCCGTCGATTGCTCGACCTGAGCAACCTCCTGCGCAGCCGCTGCGCTCTTGCCGAGGCAGCCGCTCGCAAGCGCATGGGCGAGGCGCGCTTCGGCGATGACTGCCGCATCTGCGCTCTGATCGATGACCCGTTGCGAGTCCTCCTCGACACCCTTGCAATCGCCGTTGTCGAGCCGTGTGAGGAAATCGACATTGTCGGGGTCGTCTCCTTCGGTCCCGGGCGACGACGTCGACGTTGACACATCACCGTTTCCCGGCCCACCCGTACCGCTCTCCGACGACGTCCCCGGGTTGGACACGCTGCCGGACTCGCGTTGCGCGGTTGCAGCTTGCTCGCTGCCGCCGCAGGACGCCGTGCCGAAGCCGCCGAGCGCCAAGAGGGCTACGAGCGCAGCGCGCGCGGCCCAGCGGCCGACGCCCGGACTCGAGGGCCGCCCTTCAGCCGGTGGAGCCGGTGTGGACGACCCCAACCGATGTGAGCGGAACCTTCTCAAGGCCTGCCGATTCGACGCGAGCGTACGCCCGCGACTACTCAGCGTCAACGGACCTGCTTGTCCCTAACGATCCGCGGTGTGAACATCGGCACGTGGCGCGGCGATCCGACCTCTCCGGAGACCTGATCGAAGGCGATTCGGCATGCCGCCTGGAGATTCGCTTCCCGGACGGCAGGCGCAAGGAGCTCGTGGTCCGTCTCGAAGAGGCGGAGGACATCGCAGCGAAAGGGCGCGACGCCCCGAGCACCAGGCGAAGGGTCGGCAGCTCGGCGTCGGACGCGGCGCGGTCGATTTCCAAGTGGGTGCTCCTCTCGCTCGTGGGCGTTCTCGTGGTCCAGGCCGTGACGAAGCAGTGGTCCGATCGGCAGAAAGAGCTGGAACTGAAGAAGTCGCTGGCCTCCGATATAGGCACCTCGGCATACCAGGCGTTCGCGCAGGCGCGATCGATCGCCTTCCTGCCCGAGAGCGACCGCACAACGGAGCGCAAGCTGCTGGTGCTGACGGCGTGGATTCGCGACGAGGGCAGGATCGACGCGACGTTTCGCTCCTATCTCCAGCCGCCGGACGTGCACCAGGCGACGACCGAGTGGATCAGCTTCCGCTCCGCGCTGTACAAGTATCTCCTCCTCGCCTGCTGCCAGAAAGCGGACGACCGGAAGGCACGGCTTCGCGAGGTGACCGAGGCGTTGCGTGAGCAGGGCTCGGCTGTCCTGCCCCCACACGAGGCCGACGCGTGGCACGCGCTGGGTTGCGGGCCTTCCTGCCCACGCTTCGCAACTGCGTACGACTGGCTTGGAAGGCAGGTTCTTCGCAGCGCGCCCTACCGCGCGATCGAGGCCTCGCATCCCAAAGGATTCAGCGACGGGTTCGGGGACTTCGTGCATGACGCGATCCCGGGCTACTGAGCCGCCCGCGGATCGGAAAGCGCCTCGGTGCGTAGGTCCTGCGACCGACCGCGTCGACGTCTACAACGGGGCCGCGATCGCTCCCGCTCGCAGGCCAGTTGCTGGCGGTACCGCGGCGTCGAGCGCCGGCAGAACCTAGAGACGAAAGGAGTGGAGATGGCAGAGGACTGGACGTACAAGGTGGTCGAGATCACCGGCACGTCGAAGGACGGCGTCACCGAGGCGATGCGCTCGGCGGTGTCGCGCGCCGGGCAGACGCTCCGCAACATCGAGTGGGTGGAGGTCGTGAACATCCGCGGCCACTGCAAGAGCGGCGCTATCGACCACTTCCAGGTCACGCTGAAGATCGGGTTCAAGCTCGAGGACGAGTCGGCCTAGACCAATTCGACGCTGAACCCTCGACGATGACCGGCCGCCGCGCGTCCCGTGCGACGCGGCGGCCGCGCGGCAAGACGACCGTCGAACATCGCCGATCGGGGCCGCGACGAGCACCACTCGCCGCGCTCGAGGCGGGGTCTCGTTACCGTCGTGTCGTGTCCGCGACGGAGATGCGCTCGTGAGGCTGGGTCGTTCGCTGGCCGGCCCGCAGCTCGCGGTCGACCTCGGCACGGCGAACACGGTCGTCTACCGGCGCGGTGAAGGGATCGTCCTGTTCGAGCCGTCCGTCGTCGCGTTCGACCAGCGCACGGGGCGGATGCAGGCGGTCGGCGACGAGGCCAGGCGGATGATCGGACGGACGCCTGCGCACATCGTCGCCACACGCCCGCTCCGGCACGGCGTGATCGCCGACTTCGAGACGACCGAGCAGATGCTGCGGCACTTCGTCCGCAAGGTCGCCGGACGCAACTCGCGCGCGCGGGTGATCGTCTGCGTGCCGAGTGGGATCACGTCGGTCGAGCGGAGTGCGGTCGAAGAGGCGACGCTTGCGGCCGGCGCGCGCCGCGTCGACCTGATCGACGAGCCGCTCGCGGGCGCGATCGGCGCAGGGCTGCCAGTGGCCGAGCCGGTCGGCTCGCTGGTCGTCGACATCGGCGGCGGCACGAGCGAGATGGCCGTCACCGCCCTCGGCGGAATGGTCGCGGTCAACTCGATCCCCACCGGCGGGTACGAGCTCGACGACGCGATCGTGCGCTCGATCCAGCAGCGCGAGAAGCTGCTCATCGGCCAGGAGCAGGCCGAGACGCTGAAGATCACGATCGGCAGCGCGGTTGCGCGGTCGGAGCCGGCGCCGGCGGCCGACGTCGCGGGCAGAGACCTCGTCACAGGGCTGCTGCGCCGGGCCGCGGTCGAGGCGAGCGAGGTCCGTGACGCGATCAGGCGCCCGCTCACGCAGATCATCGGCGCGGTGAAGGAGCTGCTCGAGCGCACACCGGCCGAGCTGTCGTCCGATCTCGCCGACCGGGGCGTCACGCTCGTCGGGGGCGGCGCACTGCTCCCCGGCCTCGACGAGCTGCTGAGGCAGGAGACCGGCCTCCCGATCTCGATCGACGACGACCCGCTGACGACGGTCGCGCGCGGGGCCGGTCAGGCGCTCGAGGTCATCGAGACGCTCGACAACGGCAGGTCGGGCCGACGCCGCCGGCGCTGACGCCGTGGGGACGAGCTCGTTCCGGCCGGTCGTCCTGAGGAACGACGTCGGCGTCGAAGATCCGATGGCCGTCGCGCTGGCCTTCGTCGAGAGCTACTCGCACCTCGAGGCCGGCGGCTCCGCGGGACCGTCGTCGTTCGACGAGTCGGACCTCAGACGCGCGAACCGCGGCGGTGCCCGCATCTCGGCGGCGGAGATCGCAGCGATCCTCGAGCGGCGTCGCGCGATCGAGCGGCGGCTGCGGGCGATCCCTCCCGACGCGTCGCTGGCGGCGGCGGGGACCTCCGTGCCATGGCTGCCGCTGAGGCAGCTCTTCGACGCGTTCGCGGACATCCGCGGCGTCGGCTGCTCGAAGATGACCAAGGCGCTGCACCCGAAGCGCCCGGCGCTCGTCCCCATGCTCGACAGCGTCGTCCAGACGTACCTCGTGGACGACGATCCCGGGCCTAAGGCTCCGTTCGGCGAGCGCTCGCTGGCACTCGTCCGCGGCTACAAACGCGACCTCGACCGCAACCGGGCGGCGCTCCGCGCGATCCACCGAGAGCTTGCGAGGCGCGGTCACCGGCTCAGCGAGACCCGGATCCTCGATCTGCTCATCTGGTCGGCGGCGACCTGAGAGACGGTCGCCGTTCCGATCACGCTCCGCGGTGAAGGGACGCGGTCAACCCACCGTGGGGGATTCCGTCAACCGCCGGGCCGCGCCTATCGTCCGGCGCATGGTGAGGCGGAACGCCGACGTGCTGCGGACTCCTTCTGGCGTGGTTGTCTGTGACGCGTGCGGCGCGACGCGGGCGGTGGGCGGCAGGCGGTAGCGGTCAGCCGAACGCCCGCCCTCCGTTCACCCAGATGTTCTGGCCGGTGACGAAGTCCGAGCCGGGACCCACGAGGAAGAGCAAGGCGCCGATCATGTCCTCCGGCGTCTGCTCGCGCGCGAACACGCGCTGCGCGGCGAGCGCGGCCGCAATCTCGGGCTGCCGGTTGTCGTAGTCGCGGTCGAACGCGATGTAGTCGGGCGTGAGCGTGTTGACGCAGATGCCGTCCGCGCCCAGCTCCCGCGCGAGGGCACGGGTGAGCCCGACGATCGCCGCCTTCGACGCGACGTAGTGCGCGAACCCCGGCGGTGCGGTCGGCACCGTCATCGACGACACGTTCACGATCTTGCCGCGCCCCTGCCGCCGCATGGCCGGCGCGACGGCGCGCGCGCAGAGCCACGCGCCCTTCACGTTCACGTCGAAGACACGCGCCCATTCGTCGTCGGCGATCTCCTCGAACGGCTTCTTGACGATCGTGCTGTAGACGGCGGCGTTGTTCACGAGCGCGTCGATGCGGCCGAAGCGCTCGAGCACGGTGTCCGCGAGACGCTCGGTCGCGGCGCGGTCGGTCACGTCGACCGTCACGTCGAAGTCGACGTCCGCGACGGGCGCGACGTCGGCGCCAACGACGGTGTATCCCGCGGATCGAAGCTCCCGGCAGTAGACGGCACCGAGCCCGGTCGCGGCGCCGGTGACGATGACGACGCCGCTCAGGCGTCCCACTCCACCGGCAGCGATGTGAACCCGCGCGCGAAGAACACGGCCTCCCGCTGCGGCGGCTCGGCGCCCGGGCGGAGCCCCGGCAGGCGCTGCAGCAGCATCGGCAGCGCGACGCGCAGCTCGAGCCGGCCGAGCGGCGCCCCGATGCAGAAGTGGATGCCCTTGCCGAAGGCGACGTGCGCACCGATATCGTCGCGCTCCGGCTCGTAGGCGTCGGCGTGCGCGAACACGCACGCGTCGCGGTTCGCCGATGCGAAATGCGCCATCACCCGCGCCCCCTCCGGCAGCGTCGCACCGCCGAGGTCCACCTCGCGCGTCGTCACGCGGAAGAGCCCCTGCGCCGGCGACTCGAGCCGGAGCATCTCCTCGATCGCCACCGGCGCCAAGTCGGGGTCGAGCAGGTGGTCACGGAGCGCCGGCTCTGAGAAGGTGCGGAAGAGCGTGCTGCCGATCGCGCGCGTGACGGTGACGTGGCCGGCCACCATCAGGTCGAGCGGCAGCCCGGCGATCTCGACCGTGGTCAGCGGCTCGTCGGTGCCCTCGTTCGCGGCGACGAGCGCGCCGAGGAGGTCGTCGGTCGGGCGACGGCGCCGGTCCTCGACGGCCGCGACGCAGTAGCGCTGCAGCTCGACGAGCCCGCGTGCGTGCTCGACGAGCTCCGGCACCGGTCGCTGCTGCTGGAACATCAGCCAGTCGTTGCCCCAGCGGTGGACCTGCTCCAGGTCGGCCTCGGGGAACCCGAACAGCTCGCCCAGGACGCGCAGCGGGAGCGGCCAAGCGAACGCGTCGACGATGTCGGCGCGGCCGCGCGGCGCGAGCTCGTCGATCAGCTCGGCGGCGATCGCCTCGATCCGCGGCTCGAGCGCGCCGATGCGCCGCGGCGTGAACGCCCGCGCCACGAGCCCGCGGATGCGGTCGTGCAGCGGCGGGTCGAGCTCGATGATGTAGGGCATCTCCGGGTGGCCCTCGGCCAGCACCTCGAGCACCTCCGGCGGATGCGGCGCGGGCGACGACCGCAGCGCGCCTGTCGACGAGAACGTCCGGTGGTCCTTGAGCACCGCCAGCACGTCGTCGTGCCGCGTCACGACCCAGAGCCCGAGCGCCGGCGCGAAGAACACGGGCTCGTCGCGCCGCGCGAGCTCGAGCACCTCGAACGGGTTCTCCCGCTGCTCGGGCGCCGTCGGATCGAACGAAATCGACGCGTGCATGCTCATCGCGCTCGGCTTGCGACGATACCGCCCGATGGACGAGCGAGACCTGCTGGCGCTCCTGCACCGTGGCGGCCGCGGGTTTCGGACCGTGCGTCTCGTCGGCACGTCGCGGATCGATCACGAGGCCGTCTCGCGCGCGTCACCGTCTGGATCGCGACCGGACTCGAGGGCGCCTGGCACCTCCGGGCGATGCACCTGCGGCCGCGACGCGCGCAGTCATACGAGCAGGTCCATCTCCACTACCACCGCGACGACGCCGCGCGCCAGTTCGGGATCAACGAGCACCGTGCGGACGCCGAGCCGATGTTCGTCGCGGCCGCCGAGCCGGAGGAGCTCGAGCGCAACGGCGAGCGGCTGCACGTGGTCCGCCCGGCGGACGCGTTCCCGCTCGCGACCGTCCGCCTCAGGCGCGACGGCACGTCGATCGAGCTCACGTCCCAGAGCCTCACCCTCGAACGGCTCCTTGAGATCGTCGACGGCCTCCGGCCCGCGCCGCGATGAGTTTCCGGCACCCACGCGGTCCCTGTGCTGACGACGCAGTCGACAGAAAGAGGCAGAGATGGCGAAGCTCACGGTGACGACGTTCGTGACGGTGGACGGCGTGATGCAGGCTCCGGGCGGTCCCGAGGAGGACCGCAGCGGCGGGTTCGAGCACGGTGGCTGGGTGATGCCGCTGTTCGACGAGGCGACCGGCGCGTTCATGGTCGAGGTGTTCGAGCGGGCGGAGGCGTTCCTGCTCGGGCGGAAGACCTACGAGATCTTCGCCGGCTACTGGCCGCAGGTGACGGACGAGAACGACCCGATCGCGACGCGCCTGAACGCGCTGCCGAAGTACGTGGCGTCGCGGTCGCTCGAGAGCGCCGGCTGGCAGGGCTCGACCGTGATCAGGGAGGTCCCGGCCGACGTTGCGGCGCTGAAGGAGCGCCTCGGCGGCGAGCTCCAGGTGCACGGGAGCGGCGACCTGATCCAGAGCCTGATCGCGCACGACCTCGTCGACGTCTTCAACGTGCTGACCTTCCCGGTGGTGCTCGGCACCGGCAAGCGCCTCTTCGCCGAGGGCGCCGCGCCGGCCGGGTTGCGGTTGACCGGCACCCGCACGACCGGCACGGGCGTCGTGATCTCCTCCTATGAACGCGCGGGCAAGCCGGTCTACGGCAACGTCCCGCCGCCCTCCTGAGTGGAACGTGGGTAGGCGCGCAGCCCACAGATAGGTACCGCCGCGGCCCAACTCGGGCAGCGGCTCCCGATGCCGCGGCGGCGGCTCCTTCCTAGCGTGGTCGGCACCTGTTCACACGCTTGGAGGAGCATCCATGACCGACATTGCCACCCCGCCGCGGAACGGCGTCGACACCGCGAAGCTCTTCGGGACGCTCGACGCCGTCGTGGCGCAGCCCGAGATCGCGGCGTTCACGTTCCGCGTGCGCAACACCTGGATCGACGGGGCGCACAACCGCTCGACGATCAAGGACTTCTACGCCGCGCTGCAGGAGGACACGAGCCGCACCGAGGCGTGGGAGCTCGACGCAGGCGAGCCGCAGATCCTGATCGGCACGGACACGGGCCCGAACCCGGCCGAGTACCTGCTCCACTCGCTCGCGGCGTGCCTCACGACGTCGCTCGTCTACGTCGCCGCCGCGCGCGGTGTGCGACTGACCGAGGTGTCGTCCACGCTCGAGGGCGAGATGGACGTGCGCGGCGCGCTCGGTTTGTCGGACGACGTGCGAAACGGCTTCGAGAAGATCACGATGACGTTCCGCATCAAGGGCGACGCTCCCGAGGAGAAGCTGCGCGAGATCGCCGCGCGCGCCAGCCAGCGCTCCGCGGTCTACGACATCGTCACGCACGGCGTGCCGGTCGACATCCAGGTCGACGTCGATGGCGCTGGCGCTTGAGGCACGGACGCCCGAGGGCGCGAGCCTCGTCGCGCTCGCCGAGCGGATCGGCGAGGACCTCGCGGCGTCCGCGGGGGCGCACGACCGCGACGCGAGCTATCCGTTCGAGGGGATCGAGGCGCTGCGGAGGGCCGGGTACTTCGCAGCGCCGATCCCCACGGAGCACGGCGGCCTCGGCGTCGAGAGCTTCCACGACGTCGTCGTCGCCGCGAGCAGGCTCGCGCGCGCGGACGCGTCCGTCGCCATCGGCGTGAACATGCACTTCGCCGCGCTGCTGAACATGGTCCGCCGCTGGCGTGTGGCCGCCGCGTCCGGGAACGAGCGGCGCGCGCGGGCGTTCGAGCGCAGCATGCGGGAGATCGCGGGCGGCGAGGTGATCATGGCAGCGGCGATCAGCGAGCCCGGGCAGGACATCACGCGTCCGGGCACGACCGCGACCCGCACGGAGAACGGCTGGACGATCAGCGGCCGCAAGATGTTCTGCACGATGTCGCCCGCGGCGACGACGCTCTACACGGCCGTGCGGTTCGAGACGGAGGAGGGCGACGAGCTCTACGGCTACGCGATGATCCCGACCTCCACGCCGGGTGTCGTCGTCCACGACGACTGGGACGCGCTCGGCATGCGCGCGTCCGGCTCGCACTCGATCACGCTCGACGGCGTCGAGCTGCCCGAGGCTGCGTTGCGCGGCGGGTTCCCCGTCGGGGCGCCGGCGCCGTACATGGAGCGCAACCTCTACGCGGGCACGCTGCACGCGTCGTCGTCGCTCGGGATCGCCGAGTCGGCCCATGCCGAGGCTCTCGCGCGCGTGAAGCGGATGAACGGCGACGCCGCATACCTGCAGATGCTGGTCGCGGCGAACGAGCTCGACCTGTCGGCCTCGCGCGCGACGCTCGCGCGGTCGGCACAGCTGATCGACGACCACGCCGCCGAGCACCCGGCCGAGCTGGGCACAGACGGCGACATCGTCGCGCTCTTCACCGAGGCGCAGATCGCGAAGGCGTTCCTGAACGAGGCCGCGAGCCGCGTCGCCGACCGCGCGCTCTCGCTCTCGGGCGGCGCCGGCTATCTGAACGGGAGCCCGCTCGCCCAGGCCACCCGCGACGTCCGGGCCGGCGCGTTCATGCACCCGCTCGGCGCGAACCGCGCGTACGGGCTGATCGCGAGCGTCGCGCGCGGCGACGCACCCGAGCTCCACTAGAGGAGGTTCCGATGCTGCACAGCGAACGGGAGCCGTCGGCGCTCCCGCAGGAGGATGCGACGGCGCTCGTCGACCGCGGCGAGCTCGAGCGCCGCGTCCAGGAGATGTACCGCGACGTCGCCGACCACCCGGACGCGCCGCGCCACTTCGAGACCGGCCGCGGCGTCGCGCTGCAGGTCGGGTATCCGCCCGACCTGCTGAAGCACGTGCCCGAGGAGGCGCTCGCGTCGTTCGCGGGCGTCGGGTACCACCTCGACCTCGCCGCGCTCAGGCCCGGCGAGCGCGTGCTCGACCTGGGATCGGGCTCCGGTACCGACGTCTTCTGCGCGGCCGCGCTCGTCGGTGCGACGGGACGCGTCGTCGGCGTCGACTTCACCGACGCGCAGCTGGCCCGGGCCCGCGAGACGGCGGCCGCGCACGGGATCGCGAACGTGGAGTTCGTCGAGGCGAGCATCGACGCGCTGCCGTTCGAGGACGCGACGTTCGACGTCGTGATCTCGAACGGGGTCGTGAACCTCTCGCCGGTGAAGCACCGCGTCTTCGCGGAGGCGGCGCGCGTGCTGCGGCCCGGCGGGCGGCTCGCGTTCGCCGACATCGTCAGCGCAAAGCCGCTGCGCGAGCGGACGCGCCGCAACACGGAGCTCTGGGCCGCGTGCATCGCGGGCGCCATCCCGGCGAAGGCCTACGAGAACGCGCTCGCCGCGGCCGGCTTCGTCGTCACCGAGACGCGCCGCAACGAGTACCGGTTCGTCAGCGAGCGCGCGCTCGAGGCGTGCAGCACGTACGGCGTCGAGAGCCTGAGCATCGCTGCCACCCGGGCCGCGTAGATCCGGTATGACCTCGACGTGGACAACGGCATCCGCCGCCTGCACGCCGTCGAGGACGCGCACATCGCGCAGCTGGCGGACGTGCTCGTCGCGTGCATCGCCGCCGGCGCCGGCGTGAGCTTCATGCACCCGCTCGACCCAGCGCGCGCGGAGGCGTTCTGGCGGGACGTCGCGGCGGACGTCGAGAGCGGCCGTCGTGCGCTGCTCGTGGCCGAGGACGAGGACGGCATCGTCGGCACCGTGCAGCTCGGACTCGCACAGCCGGAGAACCAGCCGCACCGCGCCGACCTCGCGAAGATGCTCGTCCACCCGCGCGGCCGCCGGCGCGGTCTCGGTGCCGCGCTGATCGAGGCCGCCGAGCAGACGGCGCGCGACTGCGGCAAGTCGCTGCTCGTGCTCGACACGGTCACAGGCAGCGACGCCGAGCGGCTGTACGAGCGGATGGGCTGGGTGCGGGTCGGCGAGATCCCGGACTACTCGCTGCTGCCGCGCGGCGGCCTCACACCTACGACCGTCTTCTACCGCTCGCTCTGAGCCGCCGCGAGCGTAGGTAGCGCGCCCACCAAGATGGGTACGCGCTTCCGACGACAGCGGGGCCGCGAGGCCGTAGCGTCGTCGGTGTCAAAACGAGACGAGGAGAGACCGATGACGAGCACCGTGAACGCACCGCAGCCCGACCTCGCCGCCGTCAAGCAGCGCCAGCAGCAGGCGTGGGCGAGCGGAGACTTCGCCGTCGTCGCCGCGCGCATGGTGCTCGTGGCGGAGCAGCTCTGCGACACGGCCGACCTCCGCGCCGGCTGGCACGTGCTCGACGTCGCCACCGGAAGCGGCAACGCGGCGATCGCCGCGGCGCGCCACGGCTGTACCACGGTCGGCGTCGACTACGTGCCCGGCCTGCTCGAGCGCGGCCGCGCCCGCGCCGTTGCCGAAGGGCTCGACGTGCAGCTGCTGCTCGGCGACGCCGAGGCGCTGCCGTTCCCCGAGTCGTACTTCGACGCCGTGACCTCCGTGTTCGGCTCGATGTTCGCGCCCGACCACCGGCAGGCGGCCGCGGAGATCCTGCGCGTCTGCCGCCCCGGCGGGACGATCGCGCTCGCGAGCTGGACGCCCGAGGGGTTCATCGGCGAGCTGTTCCGCACCGTCGCCAAGCACGTGCCGCCGCCCGCCGGCGTGCAGTCGCCGATGCTGTGGGGCACCGAGGCGCACCTGCGCGAGCTCTTCGGCGACGGCATCGCATCGCTCGAGGTGAATGAGCGCACGTTCTCGTTCCGCTTTGCCTCGCCCGAGGGGTTCGTCGACTTCTTCCGCCAGTGGTACGGCCCGACGCTGAAGGCCTTCGCGGCGCTCGAGGGCGACGCGCGCGACGCGCTGCAGGACGACCTCGTCGCGCTCGCGACGCGCTCCGACCGGCTCCGCTGCGATGGCGCGATCGCGATCCCCGCGGCCTACACGGAGGCCGTCGCGACCAAGCGCTGACCGCGCGGCACAACCGAGCTCCACCGCGTCACGCGTGGAGCTCGAGCCCGAGCTCGGACGCCACACGTGCGGCGTCGCGCCGGCTGGGCGCGCCGAGCTTCGCGAGCACCGCGGCGACGTGGTGCTCGGCCGTGCGCTGCGAGACGACGAGGCGGTCGGCGATCTCCGCGTTCGTCAGCCCGCGCGCGACGAGCGAGAGCACCTCGAGCTGCCGCGCCGTGAGCCCGGCCGGGTTCGCGCGCGTCGCCTCGCGCGGGCCGTGCGGCACGCGGATCCCGAGCTCGCGCATGCGGTTCGCCACGCGCCGCGCGAGCGGCTTCGCACCGAGGCCGCGCGCGATCTCGATCGCTTCGGCGAGCGCCGCCTCGTCGTCGAGCAGCGAGAGCATCAGCGCGCGGTCGTACGTCCACCCCACCTCGCCGAAGCCGTCGGCGGCCGCGCGCCAGTCACCGCGGGTCATCGCGCCGTGCGGCGTCGTCGGCTCGAGGCCGAGATCGACCTCGACGCCAGCGACCTTCGCCCACGCCGCGAGGCGCACTGCGAAGCGCCCGAGTGAGCCGCGGCTGAGCGCGTCGTCGAACTGCTCGCGCAGGCGGTCGGCCGGCATCGGCGTGCCCGCTGTGAGCGCGCGCTCGGCCGTCAGCTCGAGCACGGGCACCGTCCGCTGCAGCTCGCGCGCGCGCTCGGCGTGCTCCGTCGCGTCAGTGAGCCGCTCGCCTGCGTCCGGGTCGCCGCGGCGCACCGCGAGCTCGGTCAGCACGGTCTTCGCGAGCACCTGGACGACGGCGATGCCGCGGTCGAGCTCGCCGAGTGTGATCCGCTCGGCCTCGTCCCACTCGCCGGCGCGCAGCTGCAGCCACGCGAGCGTCGTCCGCACGTAGGAGACGTAGGTGTGTGCCTCGTGGTCCTCGGCGTACGCGAGCGCCCGGCGGGCGTACTCGGCCGCCGGGACTGGATCGGCCCAGCACATGAGGGAGTAGCCGAGATTGTTGAGCGCGCGCACGGCCTCCTCGCTGTTGCCTGCGGCGTCGGCGACGGCATGCGCCTCGAGCAGCATCTCGACGTCGTCGTGCGCGAGCTGCACGCGCGCGCTCCCGATGTTCACGAGCGCGTGCGCGCGCGTGCTCTCGTCGCGCAGGCGCGTGGCGAGGTCGAGCGCGCGGTCGCCCCACTCGATCGCCTGCCGCGAGTCCTCCGCGAGCATCGCGAGCTGCGACACGCCGCTGTAGGCGCGCGCGAGCTCGACCGTCTCGCCGAGCGGCTCCAGGATGGCGATCGCCTCGAGCGCCTTCGTCCGCGCGAGCGCACCGTCGCCGGCGAACCAGCAGATGCGCGACTGGATGCGCGTGCAGCGCCCGACCGCCGCGTCGTTCCCGAGCCCGCGCTGAATCGCGATCGCACGCTCGATCGACGGCAGGCCCTCCGGGACGCGGCCGACGGTATACGCGGCGACGGCAAGCTCCTCGAGCACGCCCGCCTGCTCGGCGGGCGGCAGGCGGTCGAGGAAGTGCGACGCGCGGCGGTAGTGCGAGTACGCCTCGCGGTTCGAGTCGAGCGCCGCCGCCCGTCGCGCGGCCACGAGCGCGTAGTCGGCGACGACGTTCTCGGCGCCGGCGGCCTCCGCGTGGTGGACGATGTCCGCGGGGTCCGCGTTCGCCGCGAGCAATGCGTCCAGGATCTCCGAGTGCAGCCGCCGCCGCGCGGCGATCGGGATGCTCGAGCGGATCGCGTTGCGCGCGAGCTCGTGCCGGAAGCGCACGTACGTCGCGTCGACCTCGAGCAGCTGCCGTCGCTCCGGCTCCTCGGCCGCGGCCGGCCAGTCCGGCAGCACGACGTCGAGCAGCGCCGTCGAGACGCGGTTCGGCACGACGGAGACGAGCTCGACGAGGTTGCGCGCCGGCGTGTCGAGCTTCGACGCGCGGCCGACGACGGCGTTCGCGATCGACGGCGTCATGTCGGCCGGGCGCGACGCGAGCAGCTCGGTGACGTAGAACGGGTTGCCGCGCGTGGCCGCGTAGAGCGCGTGGCCGTCCGCGCCGGCGAGCGACGCGACCGCGCCCTCCGAGAGCGGCGCGAGCTCGATCACGGTCGAGTGGTCCGCGCGGACGGCGCCGAGCGTCGCGTGCAGCGGATGCCCCGGCGGCGCCTCGCCCGAGCGCAACGTGAGTACGAGCACCGCGGGCAGCGAGCCGATGCGGCGGCCGAGCACGGTGATCGAATCGAACGTCGCATCGTCGGCCCAGTGCACGTCCTCGAGCACGAGCACGGTCGGGTGCGGCTCGAGCTCGAGCTCCGCGAGCAGGAGCGTCTGCACCTCGTGCGCCGCCGCGCCCGCCGCGAGCGCCTGCTCGAGCGGCTCCGACACGCCGCCCGCGAGGTCGCGGATCGGGCCGAGCGGCCGCGGGATCGAGAGGTCGTCGCACGTGCCGAGCAGCACCCGCGCGTCGGCGCCGAGGTCGTCGACGAACCGCGTCACGAGCGACGTCTTGCCGATGCCCGGCTCGCCCGTGACGAACACGACGCGCCCCTCGCCGCGCGCGGCATCGTTGCGCGCCGCAACCAACGCGGCGAGCGCGCCTTCCCGCTCCAGCAACTCCATCGCACAACCATAGACCGGCCTCCTGCAGATCGAAAAGACGCAGGAAGCAGGCCTGTTACCCGCAAAGAGCACGTTCGGAGAAGATCGGCCCGACCGCAATGGCTAGCCTCTCGGCAGCAGAAGAAAACCGGAGCGGCAGAGGGAGCGGGGAGCCATGGCGGACGAGACGAACAGGATCGAAGGACACGGCGCGGGCGAACGACGGCTCGCGCACGAGCGGCTCGCGACCGGCGGGCTCGCGCGCTGGACGCGTGCATGCGCGACGCACCCGTGGCGCGTGGTCGGCGGCTGGGTCGGGATCGTCGTGCTGCTCGTCGTGCTCGTCGCGACGATCGGCGGCAGCCTCAAGGACGTGTTCGAGATCCCCGGGTCCGACACGCAGAAGGCAACCGACCTGATCGAAGCGGAGTTCCAGTCCGAGCAGGGCGCCGTGCTCAACGTCGTCTTCGCCGTGCCGGAGGGAGAGCGCCTCGACTCGTCCGAGCACAAGGCCGCGGTGAACAAGGCGATCGCGGAACTGCGCTCGAAGACGTTCAAGCCGCAGGACGGCAATGCAGGTCTGTCGAGCGTCAGCAACCCGTTCGACAAGAACACGTTCGCGGACAACGGACGGATCGCGTATGCCGAGGCGCAGTTCAACGAGACGATCGAGACCGCCGACCGCGACCAGGTCGTGAAGGTCGAGGACGCCGTCCGCAGCGCGCTCGAGGGGTCCGGCGTGCAGGCCGAGTTCAACGGCGACGCTGAGTTCCCGCCGATCGAGCAGGGGCCGCAGGAGGCGCTCGGACTGCTCGCGGCGCTGATCGTGCTGCTCGTCGTGTTCCGCACCTTCGTCGCGGCGGCGATGCCGATCGTGCTCGCGCTCACCGCGCTCGCGACCGCGTTCCTGCTGCTCTTCATCCTCGCAGGGCTCACCGACATCAACACGATCACCCCGCTGCTCGTGTCGATGATCGGCCTCGGCGTCGGCATCGACTACTCGCTCTTCATCGTCACGCGCTTCCGGCAGCTGCTGCACGAAGGGCTGGCGCCGCAGGACGCGGCGGCAGAGGCGGGTGCGACCGCCGGGCGCGCCACGATCTTCGCCGGCGTCACGGTCGCGATCTCGGTCACGGGACTCGCGTTCTTCGGCCTCGACTTCGTCACCAAGCTCGGCATCGGCTCCGCGCTCGGCGTGCTCACGACCGTGCTGATCGCGAACTCGCTCCTGATCGCGGTGCTCGCCAAGCTCGGCCACAAGGTCGACCGGCTGAAGGTGCCGTTCCTGCGCCCGCTGGACGACTCGGAGGAAGCGCGCGAGAAGACGCTCGTCGGCCGCTGGGGCAGGTTCGTGACGCGCCATGCGCGGCCGGTGTTCATCGTGCTCACCATCGTCGGCCTCGCCCTCGCGTCGGGCGCCGCGCTCGTCCATCTCGGCGCGTCGGACCAGGGCACGCAGCCGAAGGAGCAGACGGCGCGCAAGGCGTACGACCTGCTCGCGGAGGGCTTCGGGCCCGGCTTCAACGGGCCGATCCCGATCGTGGTCGACGTGAACGGCGACAAGCAGGCGCCGGAGCGCGTCTACGACGGCGTGCGCAACCTGCAGGGCGTCGCGTCGGCGCGCGAGCCGCAGTTCAACAAGGAGAAGACGGTCGCGATCGTCTTCGTCACGCCCGACTCCGCGCCGCAGGACGAGGCGACCGACAACCTCGTCGACCGGCTGCGCAACGACGTCGTGCCGAGGGCCACGCAGGGCAGCGCCGCAATCGTGTACGTCTCGGGCCTGACCGCGGCGTTCAAGGACATCGCCGACCGGATCATGGAACGCCTACCGTGGTTCCTGCTCTACATCATCGGCGTGACGTTCATCGTGCTCGCGATGGCTTTCAGGTCGATCGTGATCTCGCTCACGGCGGCTGTAACGACGATCCTGTCCGCGTTCATCGGCTTCGGCGTGCTCACGCTCGTCGTGCAGGAGGGACACCTGATGAGCCTCATGGGGCTCGACCGCACGGGGCCGATCGAGACGTTCGTGCCGCCGATCGCGTTCGCGATCCTGTTCGGCCTCTCGATGGACTACATGGTGTTCCTCATGAGCCGCATCCGCGAGGAGCACGTGCACGGGCTGCGCACGCGTGAGGCGGTGGAGCACGGCATCGCGGCGATCGGGCGCGTGATCGTCGCCGCGGCACTGATCATGGGCACGGTGTTCGCCGCGTTCATCCTCACGCCGGACCGCATCTCGAAGGAGTTCGGCCTCCTGCTCGCGGTCGCGATCCTCACGGACGCGCTCGTCGTGAAGATGACGATCGTGCCGGCGTTCCTCACGCTCCTGGGCGAGAAGTCGTGGTACATCCCGGGCTGGCTCGACCGGATCCTCCCGAACATCACGATCGAGGCGCCGCACGAGCGCGAGGCCGACCGCGGGTTCGAGGGCGAGACCGCGATCGGGGCGAGGGGCGGCGGCTAGGCGCCAGGGCGGCGCGGCGATGGCGCGGCCGCTCGTCGTCGAGACACCGCAGGGGCCGGCGCACGTGCACGTGCAGCCGGCCCCCGAGGCGCGAGGTGCGCTCGTGCTCGGGCACGGCGCCGCCGGC
>JBKPLI010000012.1:0-3604 GCA_046731555.1 Actinomycetota bacterium
ACGCGCGCACGGCGGACTCGGCCCCGCGCGCGCCGAGCCAGAGCGCGAGCAGCGCGGCGAGCGGGATCACGCCGAGGTACAGGTCGAGCTCGGCGATGTGGTAGGCGACGTAGCGCACGATCTCGCCCGCGCTGTAGTCCGAGTGCACGGCCGCGAGCGGCAGGAAGCGGTCGTGCGCCCACCACCACGGGAGCAGCGCGAGCGTGTCGGCGACGGCCTCGCCCGCGAAGAGCCGGCCATACGGCAAGAGCACCGGCAGTGCGGCCGCGACCGCCGCGACCACGATGCGCGCCCGCGAGCCGACGCGCGTCGGCACGAGCAGCGCGACGAGCGCGAGCGGCGCGACGTAGAAGAGGTCGCGCTCCTCGACGCGCGCGACCGACGGCTGCGACGCGAACGCCGCGACCTCGACCGTCAGGAAGGCGGCGAGGGCGAGCGACGCGGCCGCGAACGCGCGCACGGCGGACTCGGCCCCGCGCGCGCCGAGCCAGAGCGCGAGCAGGGCGGCGAGCGGGATCACGCCGAGGTACAGGTCGAGCTCGGCGATGTGGTAGGTGACGTAGCGCGCGATTTCGCCCGCGCTGTAGTCCGAGTGCACCGCCGCGCGGTACGCGCCGAACACCTCGAGCGGCGACCGTCCTCGCGCCGCGGCGACGCCGAGCACGATCGCGACGCCGGCCGCGAGCAACCCGTACAGCCACGCGAACGCGCGCAGCGGCCGTCCGCGCCAGAGGAGCGGCGCGACCGCAACGCCACCGACCAGCGCGACCGCCTGCGCACGCGTCGCGAACGCGACCCCGCACGCCGCGAGCACCGCGACCTGTCGGAGCGGCGTCGGCCGCTCGAGCATCAGCACGAGCGCGAGCGCGACGACGAGGAACAGCGGGTAGAACGCGTTCTCCGTCATCAGCGTGCCGGTGTAGAGCATCGACGGCACCGCGACCGCGAGCGCCGCGACGACGAGCGACCGCGCCGGCGAGAGGAGGCGGCGCGCGAGCAAATACGCCGGCACGGCCGCGAGCGACATGACGACCGCGTTCACGGCCTTCGCGACCGCGTACGCGTCCGGAACCGAGGCGAAGGCGCGCCACGCGGGCGCGAGCAGCGCCGGGTAGACGACGCCGTAGCCGCGCGCGGGCACGTCGCGCACGAGCAGGGACCCGTGATCGGCGAGCGACTTCGCGAGCTCGGAGTACACGAGCTCGTCGACCATGATCCATGGCACGACGATCAGCCGGCCGAGGCCGATGCGCACACACGCGGAGACGACGACGAGCGCGGCCAGCCACGCCCACGGCCTGCGGATCGTCACCCGACGAGCCCGGCCTCGCGGGCGCGGCGCGCGAGCTCCGACACGTCCTCGACGCCGACGTCCGCCGCCGCGCGCGCGAGCTCGTGGAGGAACGCGTCCTCGACGGCGGCGCCACCGGCCGCCTCCTCGAGCGCGCGCGCGTAGAGCCCGGCGACGCGATCGAGGCCGTGCTCCGCGCGCACGTGCTCGAGCGCCCGGACGCCGAGCGCGTCGCGGCAGCGCACCGCGAGGTCGAGCGCGGCCGCGAGCGTCGGTACCTCGTACTCGTCGACGGGAACCTTCAGCGCGACGTCGTCGGGCAGCTCGGCGAACCACCCGACGTCCGAGACGAGCATGGCCTTGCCGAGCGAGAGGCCGCGGATCACCGAGCCGGACGTCTCGCCCATCGTCGGGAAGCGCAGGTTGACCAGCACGTCGCACGCGGCCATGAGCGACCACATGCGCGCCTCGTCGACGTAGTCCTCGCGGAGCACGCCCTCGTCGAGGCCGAGCCGCTCGAGCCGCCGCGTGAGGTCGAACCGCTCCGCGGCGGCGCCGACGAGCAGCAGCCGCGCGCCCGGCCGCGTCGCGCGGTAGCTCGCGAACGCCTCGAGCAGCTGCGGGATGCGCTTGTTCATGTTCAGGTTCCCGAAGCAGCCGATCAGCGGGTCGCCGCTCACGTCCGCCGGCACGACGGCCGGCGCCGGCCACGCGGGGTGCGGGATGCGCCAGAGCGCGCCGCCGTAGCCCGCCTCGCGCGCGCGTTCCTCGACGAAGCGCGAATGCACGATCAGCCCCTGGGCGCGGTCGAGGATCGTGCCGGAGAGCGGGAAGCGCTCGGGCTGCGTCTCCCACAGGAGCGGCAGCAGGTTGTCGAGCACGCCGAGGCCGAGCAGGCGCCCGGCGACGCCGAGCTCGCGCTCCATCGCGTCGAGGTACGCGCGCCCGTTGCGGCGGCCGATCGTGATCCCGGCGATCAGGTGGTGCAGCACGTACTCGTGCAGAACGACCACGCCCGGTCGCTCGCGCAGCGCGTCGACGATCCACCCGTGCGCGTCGGGGTCGTTGCCGACGTGGTAGAGCGCGACGTCCGCACGCGGCGCGCGCTTCCCGGGCTCGGCGACCACGACCTCCTCGAAGTGTTCGCGCAACGCCGGCAGCAACAGCGTCGAGTAGTCCGCGATCCCCGACCGGGACGGCGGCATCGGCGAGTAGTACGCGACTCTCATGCGAGCAGCGCGTCGACGCACGCGTCCCACGTCACGCGCTCGGCGACGGCCTTGCCTGCGCGGCCCCACGCCGCCGCCTCGTCCTCGTGCGCGGCGACGTATGCCGCGGCGCGTGCGAGCTCGCGTGCCTCCGGCGCGACGACGAGCCCCGTCTCGCGGTCGTGGACGACCTCCAGCGGCCCGCCCGCGTCCGTCGTCGTCAGCACCGGCTTCGCCGACAGGAACGCCTCGTACGGCACCATCCCGAAGTCCTCGTCGACGGGCGCGTAGTACACGGCCGAGCAGCGCGCGTAGAGGTCGGCGAGCGCGTCCTCGTCGACGCGGCCCGCGAACACGACCTGCCCGTTCATCCCGCCCGCGAGCCGCTCGAGCCGCTCGCGGTCCGGGCCCTCGCCGACGATCACGACGCGCAGCGACGGCTCGGCGCGAGCGGCCTCGACGAGTAGGTCGATGCGCTTCGCGGAATCCAGCCGGTTCACGGAGAGCACGAATCCCTCCCCAGGCTGCGTGCGGTACGCGAGCTCCTGCGGCGGGTGCGGCAGCAGCTCGGCGTCGACGTCCGTGTAGCGCTTCAGCCGGTCGGCGACGTTGCGCGACGTCGCGAACACCTTGCGCGCCTCGCCGAGCGCGACGCGGTCGAGCCGCTCGAGCGCGCGAATCGTCGCGCGGTCCTCGGGCGCCTCGGAGAACTGCCCGAGCTCGGTGCGGTCGTAGTCGTAGGCCTGCCGGAACTGGTGCAGCACCCATGCGACCTTGTTCGGGTGGCGCACGCAGTACGCGGGAAACTTCGTCGCGATCACGAGGTCGATCGCGCGACCGTCGGACTCGGTCAGGTCGACGAGCCGCCACAGAAACGCCTGGTCGACCACGCGTGTGCCCGGGTACCACTTGAACGGGATCGAGACGGTCTCCGCCTCGTGGCCGCGGCGCCGCAGCTCGTCGACGAGCCTGTCCGCCATCAGCTCGGCCCCGCCGCGCACGAACGGCACCTGCGGCCTGCAGACCGCGATCCTCAGAGGACGGCGCTCCGTTCGATCGTTCCAGCACATCGACGCAGACCGACGCGCGGGTAGACCCGCGCGTC
>JBKPLI010000013.1:0-14383 GCA_046731555.1 Actinomycetota bacterium
AGAGAGACCGGCGCGGCGCATCGCAGGTGCGGCCGCCGCAAGGAGCGACGCCGCACGTGTGGCGAGGCGGCGTGGTTGTTCCGTCTTCGCCACGAGCTGAGCGCGGTATCGACCGCGCAGGCGGAGGAGCGGCGCCGGGCCGAGCAGGTCGACCCCGCGCATCCCGGCCCGCAGCTCCTCGAGCACGCGGAGGACGTCGGGGAGCGACGGGCCGCTCGCATTGATCAGCACGAGGTGGCGGTACGGCGGGTAGCCGAGCTCCCGCCGCCGCTCGAGCTCCTCGGCGAGGAAGCGCGAGACGTCGTGCCGCGCGGCGTACGCGATCGGGCGCGCGTCGGGCTGGAACGTCTGGACGAGCACGCGTCCCGGCGCGTCCCGGCCGCTGCGGCCGGCGAGCTGCGTGACGAGCTGGAACGTCCGCTCCTCCGCGCGGAAGTCCGGCAGCGCGAGCGACGTGTCCGCGTCCACGACGGCCGCGAGCTCGACGCCGCCGAAGTGGTGGCCCTTCGCGACCATCTGCGTGCCGAGCAGCACCGCACCTTCGGCGGCCGAGAACCGGCGGAGCGCCTCCGCGAGCCGCTCGGGCTTCGCGGTCGTGTCGGCGTCGAGGCGGATCAGCTCGAGCTCGGGGAACTCGCGCTCGAGCTCGCGCTCGAGCCGCTGCGTGCCGGCGCCCAGGCGCGCGACGTCGGACGAGCCGCACGCCGGGCACGTGGACGGCGACGGCTCGGCGTGGCCGCAGTGATGACAGCGGAGACTCTCGTCGCGGTGCAGCACGAGTGCGACGTCGCAGGACGGGCAGCGGATCGTCGTTCCGCACGCGCGGCAGTGCAGCGCCGGGGCGATCCCGCGGCGGTTGAGGAGCAGGATCGCCTTGCCGCGCCGGTCCGCGATGCCGCGCAGCTCCGCGAGAAGCGGCGCGCTGAGCGGGTAGCCGGCCTCGCGTCGCAGGTCGACGACACGCACGGGCGGCAGGTCGCCGGTCACGCGCCCGCCGAGCTCGAGCCGCTCGAGCGTCGCCCAGCTCTCCGGCCGCGGCGTCGCGCTGCCGTAGACGGCGACGGCGCCTTCGAGCGCGGCGCGCTTCGCGGCGACGGTGCGCGCGTCGTAACGCGGGTCCGCGTCCTGCTTGTACGACTGGTCGTGCTCCTCGTCGACCACGATCAGGCCGAGCCCGTGCAGCGGCGCGAACACGGCCGAGCGCGCGCCGACGACGATGCGTGCCTCGCCGCGCATGATCCGCTCGCGCTCGTCGCGGCGCTCGGCGTCCGACAGACCGGAGTGGAGGATGGCGACGCGGTCGCCGAAGCGGGCGCGCACGCGGCCGACGGTCTGCGGCGCGAGCGCGATCTCCGGCACGAGCACGATCGCGCCGAGCCCGCGCTCGAGCACCGCCTCGCACGCGCGCAGGTACACCTCCGTCTTCCCCGATCCGGTCGCGCCGTGCAGCAGGAAGTGCCCGCCGCCCGCGTCGAGCGCGGACACGATCCGGTCGACCGCGGCCCGCTGCTCGGGGGACGGCGACGGCGGCGGGCTGACGTCGGGCAGCGACAGGCGTTCCCCCGGCGCGCTACGCGCTCTATCTTGACGCCGCTTCGGCATCTCCGGCGCGACGAGCGCGAGCGCGCGCGCGGGCGTCGAGCCGTAGTAGTCGGCGAGCCAGAGCGCGAGGTCGACCAGCGCCGGCGGGAGCTCGCCTACAACGCGCTCGATCGCGACGGGGTCGACGCCGTCGGGCGGCGTGTCCGCGACGCCGACGACCACGCCCCGTGCGCGGCGGCGGCCGAACGGCATGGCCACCACGGCGCCCTTGTCGACGCCGTCCTCCACGGCGTACGTGAACTCGCGCGCGAGCGACCTCGCTGTCACGAGCGGGTAGACGGCTGCGTACCGCGTCACGTCGCCGTCGGCTCTTCCGCGGTCTGGCGCAGCTTCAGCCGCTTCCACGAGAGCGTGCGCGCCATCAGCAGCAGCGCGATCGCGCCGAGCACGACGTTGCAGACCACGAGCGCGATGTTCATGCCGACGCTGAAGGAGATCAGGAGCGTGCGCGACGCGGCCTCGCCACGGAACAGCAGCACGATCAGCCCCTGCTTCGTGCCGGCGCCGCCCGGTGTCGCCGGGAAGAGCGTCGCGAGCGAGTCGACGACCTGGACGAGCAGCGCGTTGTGCAGCGTCGCGTGCACGCCGAACGCCTTCAGGAAGAAGTACAGCGTCGCGACGCGGAACACCCACGAGATCGCCTGCGGCAGGATCACGCCGACCACCATCCGCCGCCGGTCGTGCAGGATCGCGAAGCCCTGAGCGAAGCGCTCGCGGAACTCGATCGCACGGCGCCGCCCGTAGAAGAAGCCGACGATGGCGATCACGACGATCACGCCCAGCAGCACGAGCGTGAAGCGGTCGTGGTCGACGAACCAGTGCCAGTCGATCGTCGGCCGGCGCGCGATCACCTCGCGCGCCGGCAGTGCGCCGATCGCCGCCGCCCACACGAGCAGCGCGCCCGCGACGAAGAAGTCGAAGATCGTCTCGACGATGAGCGTCGGCGCGAGCGTCGCGTACCTCGAGCCGTCGATGCGGTGCTTGACGAGGTAGAGCTTCACGAGGTCGCCGCCGCGCGCGGGCGCGATCGAGTTCACGCCGACGCCCGCGACGTACGCGCCGAAGACGCTCCGCAGACGGACCCGCGCCTCCGGGTAGGACGCCTGGAGGATCGAGCGCCACGCGATCGCGCGGAAGAACAGCTTCAGGATGTGGAACCCGAGCGCGATCGCGAGCGGCGTCCAGCGCACCGCCGCGAGGTGCTCGAAGAAGACCTGGACTGCGTCGAAGAAGGCGCCCATCTGACGCCTCTCAGGGTAGAGCCGCTAGCCGCCTGCGGCTTCGAGCACGAAGTCGGTCGCGAAGCCCAGGAAGATGCCGGCCAGGATCATCCACGTGACCAGGACGGGGGTCGCGTAGTTCCGGCAGACGTGGAAGAGCTCCATCACGACGAAGAGGATCGAGCCGGCCGCGATCGCGAAGAAGAGCACCTGCAGGCCCTCGCTCACCCAGGCGTAGCCGACGGCGGTGCCGAGGAACGTCGGCAGGCCGCCGATGACGCCGAGGAGGGCGAGGAAGCCCCAGCTCGGCCGGTCGCGCTCCCCCGCCATCGGGCCGACGATGCCGAAGCCCTCCGTGGCGTTGTGTAGCGCGAAGCCGACGATCAGCACGAGCGCGAGCGCGACCTCGTCTGCCGCGGCCGACTGGCCGATCGCGAGGCCCTCGCCGAAGTTGTGGATGCCGATGCCGCTCGCGATCAGCAGCGCGAGCCGGCGGCCGGGCGAGAGCGCCTCGAGCCAGGACCGCGCCGCGAACTCCTCCGCCGCGGCCGCACCGGGGCCGACGAGCGACGTCGAGCGCTTCGTCCGCATCCAGCGGTCGTAGTAGACGAGGCTCATCAGGCCGGCCGTGAAGCCGATCGCGAAGAGCGGCGCGAGCTTCAGCACCTCGGCCCACTCGTGCTCCTCGACCGCCTCCTCGACCGGGCCGGCGCCGTGGGTCAGCACGTCCCAGAAGAGGAAGATCAGGATTCCGGTCGCGAGCGCCGAGAGCGCGGCCTGCACGGCGACGTGCGTGTTCCGCACGCGCGCCAGCGGGAGCCCGAGGAAGATCGTGAAGCCCGCGATCGCACCGAGGACGAGCGTCTGCGTCGTGCCCATGTGTAAGGCGCACCTTACAGGAGGTCGCGCAACTAGGATCGCGGCGATGGCTCAGGGCCACTCCGTCGACGAGTACCTCGAGACGATCTACTTCCTCGCGTTCCCGATCGGCGAGTACCGGCCGCTGGCCGCCGGCTCGCCCACGCTCGCGTCGCGCGTGGCCGAGATGCTCGGCGTCTCGCGCGCCTCGGCGGGCGAGATGCTGAAGCGCCTCGAGGCCGACGGGTTGATCGAGCGCGGCGAGCACAAGGAGGCGCTGCTCACGGCGACGGGTCGCGAGCGCGCCCAGCGCGTCGTGCGCAAGCACCGCATCATCGAGCGCTGGCTCACGGACTTCCTCGGCTACACGGCCGCGGAGGCGCACGTGCACGCCGACCAGCTCGGCGACACGTTCAACGACGACATGATGGAGCGGATCGAGGAGCGGCTCGGCCACCCGGACCGCTGCCCGCACGGCTGGCCGGTCGACCCGGACGTCGAGCAGGCCGAGAACCTCGAGCTCGAGCCGCTGTCCGACCTCCAGCCGGGGCACCGCGCGACGATCGTGCGGCTCGCCGAGCACGACGGCGACCTCCTGCACTGGTTCTACGACGAGGGCCTCGTCCCGGGCGCTGAGATCGAGCTGCGCTCCGCCGAGCCGGCCGCCGGCCAGCTGCGCGTGGCGATCGACGGCGGCGAGAAGGCGATCTCCGACAAGGCGGCTGCCGGCCTGTTCGTCAGACCGGCCGCGTAGGATCGCCTGCGATGGCGGGCAGGTTCCCCGACGCGCTCAACGCGCAGATCGGCCGCGAGTTCGCGGCGTCGCAGCAGTACGTCGCGATCGCGGTGCACTACGACGGCGAGGCGCTCCCCCAGCTCGCGGCGTTCTTCTACCGCCAGGCGGTCGAGGAGCGGAACCACGCGATGATGATGGTGCAGTACCTCCTGGACGCCGGCGCGCCGCTGCGCATCCCGGGCGTCGAGGCACCCCAAACCGAGTTCGCGGACGCCGTGGCGCCGGTGCGGCTCGCGCTCGAGCAGGAGCGCGCGGTGACGGGGCAGATCTCCGAGCTCGCGCAGCTCGCGCGCGACGAGCGCGACCTCGTCGCCGAGCAGTTCCTCGGCTGGTTCCTGACGGAGCAGCTCGAGGAGACGTCGAGCATGTCGACGCTGCTCGCGATGGTCGAGCGCGGGGTCGAGTCGCACCTGCTCCTCGTCGAGGAGTACCTCGCCCGGTCGGCCGCGCCACACGACGGCGACTCCGGCGCGCCTCCCGCGGCCGGCGGCGCGCTCTAGCGCCTACGTCTCGGGCGGGCCGAACTCGACCTGGACGGTCGTGAAGCCGAGCGAGCGCAGCATGCCCTGGAGCATCAGGCGTGTGTTCGTCTCGGCGCGCCGCAGCAGGCCCGAGTGGTCGCCGGCCGCCTTGCGCAGCTTGGCCTCCGACAGCAGGTAGAGCTTGCGGTCGTTGTTCGCGTCCTCGCCGAACACGGCGCCGACGCGGTCGAGCAGCCCGCGGTCGCGGTCGTAGACGTAGCTCTTCGCCGGGTCGACGTCGACGTCGTCGAAGCGCGCGTGTGGCAGGCGGAGCGTCGCCCGGCGGCGGTCGCGCGAGAGGGTGACGTCGCCCTCCTCGAGGCGGTCGAAGTCCACGACCGAGTCGACGTCGCCGACGGCGACGAACAGGTCCCGCTCGCCCTTCAGGAACGACGGCACGAAGCGCGTGTCCTTCTCGACGTCCACCACGACCTGGAAGTGCCCGGAGGCGGCGTGGTACTCGCCGAGGTTCGACACCGCCTTCAGCACGACCGGCCGGCTGCGGTCGATCGTGCGCTCCGTGAAGGGGTTGCCCCAGCCGGGCAGCAAATCCTTCACCCAGCCGAGCAGGAAGAGGAACACGACGACGAGGAGGATGCCGGTGAGGAACGGCAGAAACGAGCGGCCGCGATTGACGACGACGACCGGCTGGCCGCCGCCGCTGCCGCCGCTGCCGTTGCCCCGGACGACGGGCTCGTCGCGCCTGACGCGTGGGATGCGCACGACAGTCGTGTACCCCGGCACGCCGCCGGGTGAACGCGGCCTAGGCCGAGGCGGGCGCCGCGGCCGTGAGGCCCGCTGCGGCGCGGAGGCCGTCGGCCTTGTCGACGCGCTCCCACGAGAAGTCGTGGTCGTCGCGGCCGAAGTGGCCGTACGCGGCGGTCTTCGAGTAGATCGGCCGGCGGAGGTCGAGGTCGCGCAGGATCGCCGCGGGGCGCAGGTCGAAGTGCTCGTCGACGAGCTGCTCGATCCGCTGGGGCGTGAGCCCGTCGGCCTCCGTCCCGAACGTCTCGACGAGGACGGAGAACGGCCGCGCGACGCCGATCGCGTAGGCGACCTGCAGCTGGCAGCGGTCCGCGAGGCCGGCCGCGACGACGTTCTTCGCCACGTACCGCGCGGCGTAGGCGGCCGAGCGGTCGACCTTCGTCGGGTCCTTGCCCGAGAACGCGCCGCCGCCGTGCGGTGCCGCGCCGCCGTACGTGTCGACGATGATCTTGCGGCCGGTGAGGCCGGTGTCGCCCATCGGGCCGCCGATCACGAACTTGCCCGTCGGGTTGACGTAGAAGAAGTCCGGGTCGCTGAAGCGCGCCTCGTCGTAGAGCTCGTGCGGCAGGATCGGCCGTAGGACGTGGTCGATGAGGTCGGGCTTGATGAGCGACTCCGCGTCCAGTCCCTCGCGGTGCTGCGTCGAGATGAGCACGCGCTCGATCTCGACCGGGCGCTGGCGACCGTGCTCGTCGACCTCGTACCGCACGGAGACCTGCGCCTTCCCGTCCGGGCGGAGGTACGGGAGGATGTCCGCCTTGCGCACTTCGGACAGCCGCTTCGTGATGCGGTGCGCCAGCATGATCGGCAGCGGCATCAGCTCGCGCGTCTCGTTCGACGCGTAGCCGAACATCATGCCCTGGTCGCCCGCGCCGATCCGGTCGAGCGGGTCGTCGTCGCCG
The DNA here is from genome assembly GCA_046731555.1 of Actinomycetota bacterium. Taxonomy (GTDB): domain Bacteria; phylum Actinomycetota; class Thermoleophilia; order Gaiellales; family Gaiellaceae; genus PALSA-600. The sequence goes on from JBKPLI010000013.1 coordinate 6,665, forward strand.
GGGTCGTGCTGCACCTCGTACGCCGTGTCGACGCCGAGCGCGATGTCGGGCGACTGCTCGTCGATCGCGACGATCACACCGCACGTGTCCGCGTCGAAGCCGTACTTGGCGCGCGTGTAGCCGATGTCCTTGATGCGGTTCCGCACGAGCCGCGGGATGTCGATGTACTTCTCCGTCGTCATCTCGCCGCCGACGATCACAAGCCCGGTCGTGATCATCGTCTCGCACGCGACCCGGCTGTTCGGGTCGTTCGTGAGCGCCGCGTCGAGGACGGCGTCCGAGATCTGGTCGGCGATCTTGTCGGGGTGTCCCTCGGTGACCGACTCCGAGGTGAAGAGGAACGTGCGGGCCGCCATTCAGTCGGGCAGGCTAGCGGACGGTCACGACGTCTGCACGAAGGCCACGATGTCCTGCAGGTCGCCGTCGCGCGAGCCGTAGACGAGCGCGCTGCGCAGCGGCTGCAGGTTCTGCTCGACCTCGGGCGGGATCCGCTGGCTGCCGAGGCGCGCGAGCGACTCGACGAGCGGGACGCCGTCCTTCAGGTTGAGGTAGAGCCAGCCGTTCGAGCTCTCCGGCATGCCGGCCGCGTCCTTCACGTCCGTGAAGACGCCGTCGTCGGCGAGCGGCTTGTCAGGCCCGTCCTTCACGGTGCGGAACGCCGCCGAGGCGTCCGTGACGACGACCTTGCCGTCGACGACGCCGTAGTAGACGCTCGCCGAGCCGAGGTCGACCTCGCGCACCGCGACGCCGTCGATTGTCGCCTGCTTCGGCTGCGTCCCCTGCCCGAGCGAACGCGCGAGGCGGTCGAGCACGGCGAGCGCCTTGTCCTCGTCGTCGGTCTTCACGACGAGCGTGACCTCCGGGATGAGGAGCGCCGGCCGGACGTAGAGGATGCTCGGGCCGCCGAGCGCGCCCGCGATGTCTGCGAGCGGCACCTGCAGCACGCGCTCGATGCCCGCGACGAAGGGCGCGCCGGTCTTCGCGAGCTGCCGGAGCGCCGGCGCGAGGCCGTTGAACGAGAGGGCTGCGATCGAGCCGGCCGGGATCAGGTCGTCGAGCTCGGGGTCGACGTCCTCCACCGAGCTGCCGGCCGGGCCCTTCGTGTGCGCCTCGACGTCGAGCCCGTCGTCGTGCACGGACACGGCGGCGGAGACCCACTCCGTCTTCTCGTCCGCAAACGCCTTCCCCGGCACGAGCCCGGAGCTGCCGACCGCGCGCGTCAGGGCGTCGCCGTCCGCGTACAGCTTCGCGATCGCCTCGTCGGGCAGCGTGTCCATTGCGGCCTTGTACGCGGGGAGGTCCTTCAGCTTCTTGTCGGACGCGGTCACCGCGTCGAGCGCGGCGTTCGTGCGCGCGAACAGCGTCCAGTCGCCGCTCGTCGTGTGTGCGAGCGGCGGCTGCTGCGCCTCGAGCTGGCGGTTGAACTCCGCCGCGTCGGACGGCTGCGCGAACCCCACGACGGTGCCGCGCGCGACGTTCAGCACGGCGACGTCGACCTCGGGGCCGGCGCTGGCACGAAGCGCGTCGATGTCGATGCCCTCGTCGCGAAGCGACGTGCGCAGCTCGCGCAGCGCGCGCTCGCGGATCGGGAACTTGGCGGTGAGGTCGTCGGCGGCCTTCAGCTGATCCGACGAGAAGTCCGTGTTGATCGCGGCGAAGACGGCCGCGCCCGCAGGCACTAGCTCCGCCGCCGACCGGTCGACCGTCGCGGAGGCGCTGCTGCTGCCGCCGCCTCCTCCGGCGCAGCCTGCGACCGCGAACGCCGCCAGCGCGGCCAGGACTGCCAGACGTGCCTTCATCTACTCCTCCGTCGGTCGCCGACCCATCAAGCCCTCCACGAGCCCGCTCAAAGGTAGCCCGCCGAGCACCGCGCAGACGCCTTCGGTTATCGGCAATTCGATCCCGAGCCTGTAGGAGAGCTCGCGCAGCACCGGCGCCGTGGTCAGCCCTTCGACCACGTGGCCGATCTCGGCCCGCGCCTCGTCCGGGGTGGCGCCGCGCGCGATCAGCTCGCCGGCGCGCCGGTTCCGGCCGCTCGGGTGCCAGCACGTGACGATCAGGTCGCCCATGCCGGCGAGACCGGAGAACGTCTCCGAGTCCGCGCCGAGCGCCTCGCCGAGGCGGGCCATCTCGACGAGCCCGCGCGTGATCAGCGCGGCCTTCGCGTTGTCGCCGAGCCGGAGCCCGTCGACGCCGCCGGCGGCGAGGGCGATCACGTTCTTCGCAGCCGCGCAGAGCTCGACGCCGGTCAGGTCGCTGTTGACGTACACGCGGAACGCGAGCGAGTTCACCGCCTCCTGCAGCTCGAGCGCGAGGGCCTCGTCCTCGCTGGCGATCACGGCGGCGCCCGGCAGGCCGTCTGCCACCTCGTCCGCCATGTTCGGGCCCGAGAGCACGGCGACGGGCCGGCCGCGCACGAGCGTCGAGAGCCGCTCGCCCGTCGCCGGGTCGAGCCCCTTCGTGAGGCTGAGCACCGGCGCGTCGCCCGGAAGCGTCTCCACGACCTCGCGGAACGCGCTGCTCGGCACCGCGACGACGACGAGCTCGGCCGCGTCGTACGGCGCGGCCGCGACCGGGACCGGCTCGAGGCCGTACGGGTACGCGCGCGCCGGCTCGCGCACCGCGAGCGTCACGTCGTGCCCGCGCTCGCGCAGCAGCTTCGCGAACACCGTGCCCCACGACCCGCCGCCGACGACGACCGCGTTCACGACCGGCGCCGGAAGTCGATCGTGACGGGCACGCCCTCGAGCTCGAACTGCTCGCGCAGCTGGTTCTCGACCCAGTAGCCGTAGTCGCGCGTGACGAGCGCGGGGTCGTTCACGGTGAAGCGGAAGCGCGGCGGCCGCGTCGTGACCTGCGCGCCGTAGAGCAGGTTGAGCCGGCGGCTGCCCTTCGACGGCGGCTGACGCGCCTCCCGCAGCTCGGCGAGGAAGCGGTTGAGCTCGGCGGTCGGGACGCGGCTTGCGTGCTTGTCGTAGAGCTCGGCGACCTTGTCGAGCACGCGCGACACGTTGCGGCCCGTCTTCGCGGACGTCGTGATGAACGGCGGCCGCTGGCGCAGGCGGCGCAGGAGCTCCGGCCGCACCTCCTCGATCGTGATCTCGGAGAGGTCCCACTTCGAGAGCACGACGAGCGTCGAGCACTGCGCCTGCCGCGCGACGTCGGCGGCGCGCAGGTCGCCCTCGACGATGCCGTCGTGCGAGTCGACGAGCACGAGCGCGACGTCGGCGCGCTCGGCCGCCTCGAGCGCGCGGAGCTCGGAGTAGTACTCGATCCCCTGCCGCTGCCGGCGCTTGCGGCGGAGGCCGGCGGTGTCGACGAGCACGAACGTCCGCCCGTCGCGCTCGATGACGGTGTCGATCGCGTCGCGCGTCGTGCCCGGCACCTCGGACACGATCGTCCGCTCGGCGCCGATGAGCGCGTTGTAGAGCGACGACTTGCCGACGTTCGGCCGGCCGAGGATCGCGACGCGGATCGCCGCGTCCGGCACCGGCAGCCGCGTCGAGCCGGGCAGGCGCTCGACGATCTCGTCGAGCAGGTCGCCCGTGTTGGTGCCGTGCAGCGCGGAGAGCGGGAACGGGTCGCCGAGGCCGAGGCGGTGCAGCTCGAGCGCGAGCGACTCCTGCGCCGGGTCGTCGATCTTGTTCGCGATCACGATCACGGGCTTGTGCGCCGCGCGCAGGATCTCGGCGAGCTCCTCGTCGCCGGGCGTGACGCCGGCGCGCGCGTCGACGACGAAGAGCACGAGGTCGGCCTCGTCGATCGCGGCGCGCGCCTGCTCGGCGATCGACCGCGTCATCGCGTCGCGCCCCGCGATGTCGACGCCGCCGGTGTCGACGAGCAGGAAGTGCTTGCCGTTCCACTCGCACACGAGCTCCTTGCGGTCGCGCGTCGTCCCCTGCGTCTCGTGCACGACCGCGGCCCGCGTCGCGGTAAGCCGATTCACGAGCGTCGACTTGCCGACATTCGGATAGCCCACGATCGCGACGGTGCCGAGCAGCTCGGTCGGCTGCGCCTCGCTCACAGCGCGACCTCGTGACCCAAGGGCTCCTGGATGGCAGCGCAGACGGACGAGCGGGAAACCCGCGCGGCCTGACCACGGCGCCGCAAGCGTCGCCTCACAGCGGCGGCGTCTCGCCGCGCGGCCGGCCGCGCGCCTGCACGTCGGCAAGCCAGTCGAAGAGCGTGTGGATGCGGCGCTCGATCTCGCGCGTCGCCTCTTTGTAGCCGCGGCCGTTCTTCGGCAGGCCCTCGAACCGCATCGGCTCGCCGAACGCGACCACGCACGACTTCCAGTCGGAGAGGCTCCAGAACTGCGTGCCGTAGATCGCCACCGGCATGACGGGCACCTCCTCCTGCAGCGCGACCATCGCCGCGCCTGGCTGCGCGGTCCCGGGCCGCCCGGTCCGCTGGCGCGTCCCCTCGACGAAGAGCCCGAGCACGCGTCCGTCGCGGACCGACTGGCGCATCAGGCGCACCGCGTCGCGATCGCCTTCGCCGCGACGCACCGAAAGCGCACCGAACGAGCGGATGACCGCGCCGAGCCCGGGGACGCTGTGGGCCTCGATCTTGGCCACGAAGTTGATGTTGCGCGGCGACACGACGCCGACGACCGGGATGTCGATCCAGTGCAGATGGTTGAGCGCGAGCACGAGCCCGCCGCTCTCCGGCATGCGGTCGGCGCCGTAGGCGCGGACGCGTGTCGCCAGCCACGTCGGCCACCCGAGCCCGACGCGGCCGACGCGCCAGGTGAGATCCCCGTATGTGTTCATCCGCCGGCTTCCTCACCGAGCACGTGTCGGCCGGCCATCTCAGACGGCCGCGCGGGCAAAGCCCGCACGGCCTGACACCGCCGTCGCAAGCGCCGGCTCGTCACGCGAGCGCGCGGTCGCGGATCATCTGCTCGATCCGCGACACGACGTCGTCGACCTCGAGGCTCGTCGTGTCGATCGTGATCGCGTCCGCAGCGGGTTGCATGCGCGCGCGGTCCGACTCGTCGCGCGTCTTGAGGTCGGTCGCGAGCGCGTCGGCGCCGATGTCCGGCCGCTCGGCCTGCCGCCGCCGCGCGCGGATCGCCGTGTCGGCGATGAGGTAGACCTTGATCTCCGCGTCCGGCAGGACGACGGTGCCGATGTCGCGGCCTTCGATCACCGCGTTGCCGCGGCCGGCGAGCTCGCGCTGGCGCGCACGCATCACCTCGCGCACGCCGGCGTGCCGCGCGACGACGGGCACCATCCGGTCGATGCGCGACTGCCGGATCGCGGAGGTGACGTCGCTGCCGGCGATCGAGACGCGCCCGACCTCGTCGAACGAGACGGGGTTCTCGCGCGCCAGCGCGCCGAGCGGCTCGGCGTCGGCGAGCGGCAGCCCGCGCTGCATCGCGAGCCACGTCAGCGCGCGGTACATCGCGCCCGTGTCGAGGTAGTGGAAGCCCAGGCGCTCGGCGAGACGCTGTGCGACGGTGCTCTTCCCGGCCCCCGCAGGGCCGTCGATGGTGATGATCATCGTTGGGCGACAGAGTCCAGCAGGTCGAAGAAACCGGGGAAGCTTATAGCGGCGCACTCGGCTCCCTCGACGTCCACACCCTCCCGCGAGGCGACGCCTGCGACCGCGCCGAGCATGGCGATCCGGTGGTCGCCGTGGGCGTCGACCTTGCCGCCGCGCGGCCGCGCGGGCACGCCGTTGACGACGAACCCGTCGGGGCGCGCCTCGATCCGGACGCCGACGCGGCGCAATTCGCCGACCACCGTGTCGATGCGGTCCGTCTCCTTGTGGCGGAGCTCCTCGGCGCCGCGGACCTCGCTCCGGCCACGCGCAAACGACGCCGCGAGCGCGAACAGCGGCAGCTCGTCGACGAGCGCCGGCACGTCCTTCGCCTCGATCGACGCCGCCACGAGCGGCGCCGAGCGCACCTCGATGTCGGCGACCGGCTCGCCGCCGACGGTGCGGCGGTTGAACGTCGTCACGCGCGCGCCCATGTGCCCGAGCACGTCGAGCAGCCCGGTGCGCGTCGGGTTCACGTTGACGCCCTGCACGACGAGGTCGGAGCCGGCGAGCACCGCTGCCGCGACGATGTACGGCGCGGCCGACGAGATCTCGCCCGGGATGTCGAGGTCGAGGGGCGGGATCCGCTCGGCCGGCCACACGCTCACCTCGTGCGCGCCGCGCTGCACGCGCACGCCGAGGCCTGCGAGCAGCCGCTCGGTGTGGTCGCGCGTCGGCACCGGCTCGACGACCGTCGTCGGGCCGTCCGCGGCGAGCATGCCCGCGAGCAGCACGGCCGACTTCACCTGCGCGCTCGCGACGGGCAGCTCGTAGCGGATCGGCCGCAGGCCGGCCGTACCGGCGATGCGCACGGGCGCGTGGCCGTCGGTCGTCTCCACCGTGGCGCCCATCTCGGACAGCGGCCTCGCGATCCGCGTCTGGTCGCGCGACGACAGCGACGCGTCGCCGACCAGCTCGAACGTGCCTTCCTGCCCGGCGAGGATGCCGGAGACGAGGCGCATCACCGTGCCGGCGTTGCCGCAGTCGATCGGCTCGGCGGGCGACCGCAGGCCGCGGAGGCCGACGCCGTGCACGACGACCTCGTCGCCGCCGCCGTCGTCGACCTGTGCGCCGAGAGCGCGCGCGACGCCGATCGCCGACTCGGTGTCCGCCGCGCGGCCGAAGCCGCGGATGCGGCTCGTCCCGTCGGCGATCGCGCCGAGCAGCACCGCGCGCTGCGAGATGCCCTTGACGCCCGGGACGGCGATCGCGCCCCGGATCGCGGCGGCGGGCTCAACCTTCACCGAGCACCGCCGAGACGACCACGCCGTAGCCCTGCGCCTCGAGCAGGTCGGCGGCGCGTTGCGCCTCGCCCTCGCCGGTCACGAGCACGCTGAGCGTGCCGCCGCGCTCGGGCGACATGTGCTCGAGCTGGAAGTCCTCGATGTTGATCCGCTCCGCGCCGAGCGCCTGCGTGATCCCGGCAAGCACGCCCGGCCGGTCCGGCACGTGCACGCGCAGGCGGTGCAGTGCGCCGGGGTCGGGATACGCCGTCTCGAGCATGCGGCGGCGGTTCTGCGCAGCCTCGCCGATCCAGCGCGCGAGAAAGCCCGCGTCGCCCTGTCCGAGCGCGGCCTCGACCTGCTCGATGCGGCGGCGGTGCTCGGCGAGCCCTTCGCGGACCGCGTCGGCGTTGTCGAGGAAGATGTCGACCCAGATGCGCGGGTTCGCACCGGCGATGCGCGTCATGTCGCGCAGCGAGCCGCCCGCGTTCAGCAGCGGCTCGTGACCCTCGATGCGCGTCGCCCCCGTGTGGTTCACGACGACGTTCGCGAGCACGTGCGGGACGTGGCTCGTCAGCGCGACGAGCCGGTCGTGCGCCTGCGGGTCGATCGCGACCGGGTTCGCACCGAGGTCGGAGACGAAGCCGTGCACGAGCCGGTGCCGCTCCAGGTCGGTCTGCGCGGTCGGCGTCACGAACCACGTCGCGCCGTCGAAGAGCTCGGCGCTCGCATGCTCGGGCCCGCGCGCCTCCGAGCCGCAGATCGGGTGACCGCCGACGAAGCGCGGCGAGCCGTCGGCCGCCGCGACGACACTGGCCTTCGTCGAGCCGAGGTCCGTGACGGTCGTGTCATCGCCCGTCGCCGCGAGCACGTTCGCAACCTCGGCCGGCAGCTGCGCGATCGGCGCCGCCACGACCGCGAGGTCGGCGTCGCGCACCGCGTCCTCGAGCGT
>JBKPLI010000014.1:0-44749 GCA_046731555.1 Actinomycetota bacterium
ACGACGCCGTGCGTGTAGCGCGCCGACGCCGGCGGCTTGTCGACCGTCTTGTACCCGGGGCCGCCGGTGCCGCTCGCCGTCGGGTCGCCGCCCTGGATGACGAAGCCGGGGACGATGCGGTGGAAGATCGTCTTGTCGAAGTAGCCCGTGCGCGCGAGCGAGACGAACGAGGTCGCGGTCGCCGGCGCGTTCTTCACGTCGAGGCGGATCGTGAACGAGCCGCAGTTCGTGTCGAGGACGACGTCCCACGTCTTCGACGCGTCGAGCTCGGTCGCCGGCTTCTTCCGCGTGCGCTGGCCGGGCGTCGGCGCGTCGACCGACTCGCAGCGCACCTCGCCCGCCGTCGTCGCGGCCCCGTCGTCGCCCCCTCCGCCGCAGCCCGCGACGACGAGGGCGAGCGTGGCGATCAGGAGCAGACGGCGTGCGAGCGACACGGGGTGTGCCTCGCGTCCCATCGAGCCGGATCGTAGCGGCGCCCCCGTGTGAAGATTCCCGCGTGGACGCCCCGATCCGGTACGCGAAGAGCGGTGACGTGAACATCGCCTACCAGGTGACGGGCGACGGGCCGTTCGACCTCGTGCTCGTCCACGGGTTCTTCTCGCACCTCGAGCTCGACTGGAGCCATCCCACTGCGCGCCGCACGTACGAGCGGCTGGGGTCGTTCGCGCGCCTGATCCGGTTCGACAAGCGCGGCACCGGCCTCTCGGACCGGAACGTCGGCTTGCCCGACTTCGAGACGCGCATGGACGACGTCCGCGCCGTGATGGACGCGGTCGGCAGCGAGCGTGCGGCGCTCTTCGGGTTCTCGGAGGGCGGGCCGTTGGCGATCCTGTTCGCCGCGACGTACCCGGCACGAACGCGCGCGCTCGTCCTCTACGGGACGTATGCGAGGCGCCAGCGCACGGACGACTACCCGTGGGCGCCGACGTGGGAGGAACGGCAGGCGACGGCGGCGCAACTCGAGCGGACGTGGGGCGAGGACTTCGACCTCGCGGTGATGGCGCCGAACGCCGACCCGTCGTTGAAGCGGTGGCTCGAGACGCTCGGCCGCGCCGCGCTCTCCCCGGGGGCGGCGCGCGACCTGATCCTGATGAACTCGTTCGCCGACGTGCGCGAGGCCCTGCCGGCCGTGCAGGCGCCGACGCTCGTGCTCCACCGCGAAGGCGACCGCGACGCGCTGATCGACGAGGGGCGTTTCGTCGCCGAGCGGATCCCCGGCGCCCGCTTCGTGCAATTCCCCGGCGACGACCACGTCCTGTACGTCGACGCCGGTCCGATCGTCGACGAGGTGGAGGAGTTCCTGACCGGCACGCGGCCGGCACCTCCGGACGATCGCGTGCTCGCGACGATCCTCTTCACCGACCTCGTCGGGTCGACCGAGCGCGCACGGGAGCTCGGCGACCAGTCATGGGCGTCGCTGCTCGACCGGCACCACGACGCCGTCCGGCTCGTGCTCGCGCGCTTCTCCGGCGAGGAGATCGACACGACCGGCGACGGCTTCTTCGCCCTGTTCGACGGCCCGGCGCGCGCGATCCGGTGCGCACTCGAGGCGCGTCACGCGGTGCACGGGCTCGGGCTCGAGCTGCGGGCGGGCGTCCACACCGGGGAGGTCGAGCGTCCGCGCGGCACGCCGCCTCGCGGCATCGCGGTGCACACGGGCGCGCGCGTCGCGGCTGCTGCGGGAGCCGGTCAGGTGCTCGTCAGCGCGACGACGCGCGACCTGGTCGCTGGGTCGGGGCTGTCGTTCGACGACGGCCGCGACGTCGACCTGAAGGGCGTCGGCGTCCGCCGGCTCTACGCCGCGAGCGCCTGACGGGCGCGCCGCACGAGCGCCCGCGCGATGTCGACCTTGTACGCGTTGCCGGGGAGCGGCGTCGCCGCGTCGACCTCGCCCTCGAGCAGCCACGGGACGGGCGCCACGCCCGCGAGCGCGACCCGCTCCGGCGTCGCGGCGACGCCGACGATCGGGAACGACCACCGCTTCCGGTCCATCGCCTTCAGGTAGACGGACTTCGGCGCCGCCGGCACGTCGAGCTCGAGGATCAGCTCGCCTGGCTCGAGCGTCGTCGTCCGCCGGTCGTCCTCGCTTGGGAGCCGGTAGAGCTCGGCGACCGGTAGCTCGCGACGGCTTGTGCGCACGGTCGCGCCGAGCGCGAGCAGCGCGGCGGCGACGTCGGACGGGTGCGCGGACGCGCAGAAGTCGTTGGCGAAGATCGCGTGCTCGCGGTGCTCGCCGTCGCGCGCATGGCAGCGGTCTCCGCCATGGAGCCGGCAGGGGAACTTGAGCCGCCAGTACCAGCAGCGCGTCGCCTGCAGGAGGTTGCCGCCGACCGAGCCCATGTTGCGGAGCTGAGGGCTCGCCGCGAGCCGGCACGCCTCGCGGAGCGCGTCGGGGATCGTCGAATCGGCCTCGAGCTCGGCGAGCGTGGTCCCCGCGCCGATCTTTACGGAACCTGGTCCCGGACCACGTTCTGTAAAGACGCCGCGCGGCACGACGCCGCGGACGTCGACGAGCGTGTCGGCGTCGAGGATGCCGTCGCGGAGGAGCGGCACGACCTCCGTGCCGCCGTGGACGAAGAGCCCGCCGTCGACCTCCGCGAGGTCAGACGGTCGCAGCAGCTCCACGCTTCTCCTGCGCCCGCGCCCGCTCCTCGGCCTCGCGCAGCGCGCGCAGCATCTCCTCGCGCGAGATCGGCAGCGAGTGGATGTCCGCGCCCGTCGCGTCGCGGATCGCGTTCGCGATCGCGGCCGAGACCGGGATGATCGGCGGCTCGCCGAGGCCCTTCGAGCCGAGGTTCGTCAGGTGCGCGTCCGGGACGTCGACGAGCTCGCTCACGATCTCCGGGACGTCGGCGATCGTCGGCATGCGGTACGCGTCGAGCGAACGGGTCAGGATCGCGCCGGTCTCCGGGTCGACGAGCCGCTCCTCCGAGAGCGTGTGCCCGATGCCCTGGATGATTCCGCCCTCGACCTGCGACTGTGCGCCGAGCGCGTTGACGACCCGGCCGACGTCGTGGATCGCCGCGATGCGCTCGACCCACACCTCGCCGGTCTCGACGTCGACGGCGACCTCCGCCACCTGCACGCCGAACGTGAGCACCTGCATGCCGGTCGGGTTCGGGCCGCGCGCGCCCTTGCCGAGGATCTGCGCGTCCTCGAGCAGGCCGACGACGTCCTCGAGCGGCCAGGCGCCGCCGTCCGAGCAGACGACCGAGCCGCCCTTCACGTCGAGCGTCCGCTGCTCGCGGTCGAAGCGCTGCGCCGCGATCTCGACGATCTGCCGCTTCGCGTCCGCGGCCGCGGCGCGCACCGCCGGGCCCATCGACGGCGTCGTCGACGACCCCGCCGAGATCGCCGCGTATGGGCCGCGCGCAGAGTCGCCGAGCGACACCGTCACGTGTTCGAGCGGGATGCCGAGCTGCTCGGCCGCGATCTGCGCCATCGCCGTCCGTGTGCCCGTGCCGATGTCCTGCATCGCGGTGACGACGTTCGCGCGGCCGTCCGAGCCGACACGGATCCACGCGTACGAGGGCGGCCCGCCGCCGCCGTACCAGATCTGCGACGCCATGCCGACGCCGCGCTTGACGACGTCCGTCGAGCGCGCGCGCACGTCGAAGCGCCGCGCCCAGTGCGGCTCGGCGCGGCGGTAGCACTCCATGAGGTTCTTCGACGAGAACGGGCGGTCGTCGCCCGTGTCCGAGTGCGCGTAGTTCAGCCGCCGCACCTCGAGCGGGTCGAGCCCGAGCTTGCCCGCGAGCTCGTCGAGGATGCACTCGAGGCCGAACGTGCCCTCGACGAAGCCCGGCGCGCGGAACGCCTTCATCGGCGGTGTGTTCACCTTCGCGCCGTACGTCACCGTCCGGACGTTCGGGCAGGCGTAGAGCATCTGCATCGGGCCCTCGGTCGACGCGGTCCAGCCGCTCCAGCCGGTCGCGTTCACGAACTCGCCGCCGAGTGCCGTGAGGGTGCCGTCCGCCTTCGCGCCGACCGTCAGCCGCTGGATCGTCGCGTTGCGGTTGCCGGCCGCGACGTTCTCCTCGCGGCGCGTGAGCGCGCAGCGCACCGGCCGGCCGGTCCGCTGCGCGAGCTCGATCGCGACGAACGTGTAGTCGCCTGGGTCGTTCTTCGAGCCGAAGCCGCCGCCCATGTACTCGCAGACGATGCGCACCTTGTCCTCGGGGAGGCCGAGCGCGTCCGCGATCGACGCGCGCACGCCCCAGATGAACTGCGTCGAGATGTGCACCTCGAGGGTGTCGCCGATCCACTGCGCGACCGACTGGTGCGTCTCCATCGAGTTGTGCATCACGGTCTGCGTGCGGTACGTGCCCTCGACGACGACGTCCGCCTCGGCGAGCCCGCGCTCGAAGTCCCCGCGCGTGCGCTCGCGCCGGTCGTGAACGAGGCCGCGCTGCGCGGCGTCCTCGGGGTCGAGCACGACCTCGAGCCGCTCCCACTCGATCTCGACCGCCTCGAGCGCGGCCTGCGCCTCGGCGAGGCTGTCGGCGCAGACGGCGGCGACGGGCGCGCCCTGGAAGCCGGCCTCCTCGACGAGCTGCGGGATGTCGCCGGGGCCGATCGCGCCCCGCACGCCCGGCCGCGCGAGCGCCGGCGCGAGATCGATCGACTTCACGCGCGCGTGCGCGTGAGGCGAGCGGAGGACGGCGGTGTGCAGCATCCCGGGCAGCTGCAGGTCGGCGGTGTACCGCGCCTCCCCGCGCGCCCGCTGCGGGCCGTCGATCCGCGGCACCTCGCGGCCGACGATCTCGAGCGGCCCCTCGGGCCACTGGTCGAGCGCGTCCTCCTCGACGACGAGCCAGACCTCCTCGTAGCGTCCCTCGACCTCCTTCTCCGTGCGGATCAGCCGCGCCACGTTCGAATCGCCTCCTCGATCTTCGGGTACGCCCCGCAACGGCAGATGTTGCCGGCCATGCGGTGCCGAATCTCCTCGTCCGTCGGCTCCGGCGTCGCCTCGACGAGCGCCACGGCCGACACGATCTGCCCCGGCGTGCAGAACCCGCACTGCAGCGCGTCGGCGCGCACGAACGAGCTCACGAGCGGGTGGTCGCGCAGGCCCTCGATCGTCGTGATCTCGGCGCCGTCGACCGAGTGGACGAGCGTGATGCAGGAAAGCTTCGGCGTGCCGTCGACGAGCACGGTGCACGCGCCGCAGTGCCCTTCGTTGCACGCGATCTTGGTGCCGGTGAGGCCGAGCTCCTCGCGCAGCGCCTCCGCGAGCGACGTGCCGACCGGCGCGTCGACCTCGTAGCTGCCGCCGTTCACGTTCAGCTCAGGCACTCGCCGTCACCGCCTCGACGTCCGCGATGTGGATGAGCCGGAACGCGAGCCGGTTGTTCTGCCAGCGCTCCTGCTCGTCCTCGATCTCGGGCGCGCGCTTCCACACGTCGCTCGCCGCCTCGAGCAGCTCGCGGATGCGGTCGATCGACTCGGCGCGTCCGTTGCGCTCGGCGCACGTGTTGATCGCGAGCCCGAGCACGCCGACGATGTCCGACTGGCGCATCCAGAGGAGCGGCAGCGCCATCGACAGGTACTGGTGGATGCGGAAGATCTGCATCGGCTGCTCGAGCGTGGTCGGACCGATCGGCTTCGTCGGCTCCGGCAGCTCCTCGCCGTTCGCGATCGCGCTCGCCGTGCCGGCGAGCATCGCGCGCATCTGCGCGTCGTCGAGCCCGGCCGCGCGCGCGACCTTGATCGACATGACGAGCGACGGCGGCTGCTGCCCGTAGGGGTAGTCGGACGCATAGACGACCTGCTCCGGTGGCACGAGCCGGAAGAAGTCGAGCAGGTCGACGGGGCTCCACGTCGACGTGTCGAAGACCACGTTTCGCCGGCCGGCCATGCAGGCGGCGAGCTGCGCGAGGTCGGCGATCCCTGCGTGCGCGATGATCAGCGTCGCCTCCGGGTAGCGCTCGACGAGCTTGCGCAGGCCCGACGCGATCGGCGGGAGCCCGCGGCCGCCGTGGATCAGGATCGGCACGCGGCGCTCGGCCGCGAGCGCGAAGACCGGCTCGAGCCGCTCGTCGCCCGCGTCGAACCGCTGCGCCCGCGGGTGGAGCTTGATGCCGCGCGCGCCGCGGTCGAGGCAGCGTGTCGCCTCCTCGATCGGCGACTCGTTCAGGTCGAGCCGCACGAACGGGATCAGGCGGCCGCCGGAACGGTCGGCGTACGCGAGCGTGCGGTCGTTCGCCGCGCTGAACGCCGGGTGCCGGTCGGGCTCGTCGAGGCAGAACATGAACGCGCGCGAGATGCCGTAGCGGTCCATGACGTCGAGCAGTTGCTCGTAGTCGCCGACCATCCCGTCGATGTCGTTGCCGAGGTGCAGGTGCGCGTCGAAGACGTCGGCGCCCTCGGGCACCAGTTGCCGCAGCTCGTCGTCGTAGCGGGCGAGCAGCTCGTTCGCGCGTGCGACCGCTTCGTGCACCCAGGCAGTCTAGGGACAGGCGGCGGGGTCGCGGCGGCGTTAGCGTCCGCCGATGCACCGGGGCGAGGAGTGGTGGGGTGCATCGCGACGCGTGACCGCGGTCGCGCTCCTCTTGCCGCCCGTGGGCGGTCTCCTCGTCGCGCTCGCCGCCGAGAACGCGACCCTCTACCGCAGGCTCGTGCGCGAGGACTCGCTGTTCGAGTGGCTGTCGGTCGCCGTGTGGATCGCCGGCCTCGTCGCGGCCGTGCTCGTCGCGCGCCGGACGCGCGGCCTCGAGCGCGTCTTGTGGATCCTGTTCGCGCTCGCCTGCCTCGCGGCCGCGGGCGAGGAGCTCTCGTGGGGCCAGCGGCTCTTCGACTACGGCACGCCCGAGGCGTTCCGCGACTCGGACAAGCAGGAGGAGGCGGCCCTGCACAACCTGAGCTGGCTCGAGAGCCCGACGCGGATCGCGATCGTCGCGGTCTCGATCGCCGGCGCCGTCGCGCCGTGGCTCACGCGCCGCGCGCCGCGGTTCCTCGTCTCCGCGTTCGCCGTCAGCGCGATCTACGAGCTCGTCCGACTGCCGGCCGGCGACGACCCGGACTACCGGTTCGCGAAGTACGCGGAGTGGCCCGAGCTGTGCTTCGCGGGGGCGCTGGCGACCCTCGCCGTCTGGACCCTGCTCCGACTAGAGTCCCGCGCATGACCGACGTCGTGATCTACGCAGACACGTTCCGCTCGCCGGAGCTCAGGCACGAGGTGCCGATCGGAATCCCCGACCCGTTCCTGTACGTCGAGCAGGGCGGGACGAAGCACATCGTCATCGGCGCGATGGAGATCCCGCGCCTGGACGAACTCGGCCTGTTCGAGCTCCATCCGCCGGAGCAGTACGGCATCGACGAGCTGCTGAAGTCCGGCAAGACCTGGTTCGAGATCGGCGAGGAGATCCGGGTGCGCGCGCTGCGCGACCTCGGCATCGAGTCGGCGGTCGTTCCCCACACGTTCCCCGTGGGCGTCGCAGACCACCTGCGCGCGAATGGGATCGAGCTGACGGTCGACCGCGAATTCTTCGACGAGCGACGCCGCGTCAAGTCGGAGGTCGAGCTCGAGGGCATCCGCCGCGCGCAGGCGGCCGCCGAGGCCGGCATGGCCGCGGCGCGCGATCTGCTCGGCCGCGCGAAGGCGAACGGCGGCGACTACGTCGAGGTCGACGGCGAGCCACTGACCTCGGAGCGCCTGAAGACGGCGATCGCGCAGGCGTTCGTCGCGCACGGGTCGACGGCCGACGAGTTCATCGTCGCGCACGGGCCGCAGTCGGCGATCGGGCACAACATGGGCTCGGGGCCGATCCGCGCCGGCGAGACGATCGTCATCGACCTCTGGCCGAGGGACAACGAGTCCTTCTGCTACGCCGACATGACGCGAACGTTCGTCGTCGGCGAGCCGTCGGCCGACGCGGAGGAGTGGCACCGGCTCTGCAAGGAGGCGCTCGACCTCGCGATCACGAAGATCGCGGCCGGCGTCCAGGGCAAGTCCGTGTTCGACGCGACGTGCGAGGTGTTCGAGGCGGCCGGCTACCCGACGCAACGCACGAAGACGCCGGGCGAGCCGCTCGACGAGGGCTTCTACCACGGCCTCGGCCACGGGGTCGGCCTCGAGGTGCACGAGGCGCCGGGCATGGGGCTCATCTCGGACAAGGAGCTCAAGGCCGGCGACGTCGTGACGGTCGAGCCGGGCCTCTACCGGCAGGGCGTCGGCGGCTGCCGGCTCGAGGACCTCGTGCTCGTCACGGAGGGCGGCGCCGAGAACCTCACGCGCTTCACGTACGACCTGACCGTCTAACGCATGTCCTTTCGGGACACGTCGGGGTCTGACCCCGGCCGTGTCCGAAACGGACGATCGTGAGCGGCGTTCTCGCGCCGTTGCCGGGGCGACTGTCCCGTTCCGACACGGCTGTTCGGGACCTGTCGGGGTCAGAGCCCGACAGGTCCGAAACGGACAGGGGCCGAGTCCGTAGAGTTCGGGCCCGGAAGCTGCGAAAGGGGCGAACGGTGACGGATACGGCGCACGGTCAGGCGATCGACACCCTCTTCCTCGAGGAACGGCGCTACCCGCCGCCGCCCGAGTTCGCCGCGCGGGCGAATGCGCAGCCGGACCTCTACGAGCAGGACTGGCGGGACTTCTGGGAGCGCGAGGGCCGCGAGCGCGTGACCTGGTTCGAGCCGTTCACCGAGCTGCTCGAATGGAAGCTGCCGTACGCGAAGTGGTACCTCGGCGGCAAGCTCAACATCGCCTACAACTGCGTCGACCGGCACGTCGAGAACGGCCGCGGCGACACCGTCGCCTACCACTGGGAGGGCGAGCCCGAGGGCGACACGCGCACGATCACCTACGCCGACCTGCAGCGCGAGGTGGTGCGGCTCGCGAACGCGCTGAAGGAGCTCGGCGTCGGCAAGGGCACGGCCGTCGGGATCTACATGGGCATGGTCCCCGAGGCGCCGATCGCGATGCTCGCCTGCGCGCGCCTCGGCGCGCCGCACACCGTCGTCTTCGGCGGCTTCTCGGCCGACTCGCTCTCCGGCCGCCTGCAGGACATGGAGTGCGAGGTGCTGATCACGCAGGACGAGGCGTGGCGGCGCGGCACCACCGTCCCGCTGAAGAAGACTGCGGACGCCGCGCTCGAGGAGGCGCCGTCGGTGAAGAAGGTCGTCGTGCTCCGCCGCACCGGCGGCGACGTGCCGATGACCGAGGGCCGCGACGTCTGGTGGCACGACATCGCGACCTCGGACGACGAGTGCCCGCCCGAGCACATGGACTCGGAGGACCTGCTGTACCTCCTCTACACGTCCGGCACGACCGCGAAGCCGAAGGGGATCGCGCACACGACGGCCGGCTACCTCGTCGGCGTCGCGACGACGCACCACTACATCTTCGACCTGAAGCGCGACGAGGACGTGTACTGGTGCGCGGCCGACGTCGGCTGGGTCACCGGCCACAGCTACATCGTCTACGGGCCGCTCTGCAACGGCGCGACGTCCGTCCTCTACGAGGGCACGCCGGACCACCCGGACAAGGACCGCTGGTGGGCGATCGCGGAGCGCTACGGCGTGACGATCCTCTACACGGCGCCGACCGCGATCCGCTCGCACATGAAGTGGGGGCCGGAGCACGCGGCGAAGCACGACCTCTCGTCACTGCGCCTGCTGGGCTCGGTCGGCGAGCCGATCAATCCCGAGGCGTGGGTCTGGTACCACGAGCACATCGGCGGCGGGAACTGCCCGATCGTCGACACGTGGTGGCAGACGGAGACCGGGATGATCATGATCACGCCGCTCCCGGGCGTCACGACGACGAAACCCGGCTCGGCGACGCGCCCGTTCCCCGGTGTCGACGCGGCGGTCTACAACGAGCAGGGCGAGGAGGTCGGCCCCGGCGGCGGCGGGTACCTCGTGCTGCGGCGACCGTGGCCCGCGATGCTGCGCGGCCTCTACAAGGAGCACGACCGCTACGTCGAGACGTACTGGTCGAAGTACGGCGACGTCTATTTCGCAGGCGACGGCGCGCGCATCGACGAGGACGCCGACTACTGGCTGCTCGGGCGCGTCGACGACGTGATGAACGTCTCGGGCCACCGCATCTCGACGATCGAGGTCGAGTCCGCGCTCGTCGACCACCAGGACGTCGCCGAGGCGGCCGTCTGTGGTCGCAACGACGCGACGACGGGCCAGGCGATCGTCGCCTTCGTGACGCTGAAGGGCGGCGACCAGGGGTCGGTCGAGAAGCTCGAGGAGCTGCGCAACCACGTCTCGACGAAGATCGGCCCGATCGCGAAGCCGGCGAACATCGTCTTCACGCCGGAGCTGCCGAAGACGCGCAGCGGCAAAATCATGCGCCGCCTGCTGCGCGACGTGGCCGAGAACCGGCCGCTCGGCGACACGACGACGCTCGCCGACCCGACGGTCGTCGACGAGCTGCGGGACCGCGGCCGCGAGGAGCAGTCGAAGGAGGATTGACTCTCCCCCAGGGGGAGGCCCGACACTTCGCTGCATGCCATCGAGACCGGCGACCTGCTGGCGATCGGGCGCTTCGCGCGGCTGAGCGGGCTGACCGTGAAGGCGCTCCGGCACTACGACGCCGTCGGGCTGCTGCGCCCGGCGTACGTCGACGACTCGTCGGGCTACCGCTACTACGCGCTGCCGCAGGCGCGCGAGGCGGAGGCGATCCGCCGCCTGCGGGAGCTCGAGGTGCCGCTCGACGAGGTCGCAGACCTGCTGCACGCCGACCGCGACACGTTGCGCGAGCGGCTTGCGGTCCATCGTGCGCGGCTCGAGGGCCGCGTCGTCGAGACGCAGCAGATCCTCGTGACGCTCGACCGGCTCATCCACGGAGAGGAGGAGCTCGTGTCCGAGCAGGCGTTGGAGCTGAACGTGGTCGAGGTGCCCGAGGCGACGTACGCGGTGATCCGCGAGCGCGCGCCGCAGGACCAGATGGACGAGGTGATCCCGAGGCTGATCGAGCAGACCGGCGCGTGGGCGCAGGGGGTCGGCGTGACGGGTCCGCCCGTGTCGATCTGCCCGATGGACAGTGAGGGGTACATCGATGTGCGGGTCGGCTGGCCGGTCGCGACCGACGAGGAGCCGCCCGCCCCGATCGAGTACGTGACGTGCCCCGAGACGCGCGCGGTCGTGTACTGCCACGTCGGCCCGTACGAGGGGCTGGCGGCGACGTACCGGCGGCTCGCGGAGGCGATGGACGCCGCCGGGATCGAGCCCGGTGCGGAGCCGCGCGAGCTCTACGAGTCCGACCCGCAGGAGGTCACCGACCCGCGCGAGTACGTGACGCAGATCGTCTGGCCCGTGACGTAGCCGCGCTACCCTCGCGGCCATGCGCCTTGCCGCGGCGGTCGCCGTCGTCCTGGTCTCCGCGACCGGCGCGTCGGCGTCCGACGACGCACTGCTCGCCGCGAAGGCGCGCTACCTGCCGCCGGCGCAGCGCGCGTTCGGCGCCGACCCCGACGGGCTGCAGGCGCGCTACGACACGGCGCGCGACCTCGAGGAGGCGGTCGGTAAGGTCGCGGTCACGCCCGGCTGCGCGGGTACGCGGGCGGCGTTGCTGCGCTTCGCCGCCGCGCAGATCGCGATCGCCGAACAGGCCGACTACCCGGTCGCGCGCTCGAAGCCGAGCGTGCTCCCGGCCGTGCCGGCCGCCTGCCGGCCCTTAACGGAACCTGGTCCCGGACCACGTTCTGTTAAGACGCCGCCGCTCGTGCTGCCGCCCGGTTCGCGTCGCGCCGCGCCGGAGGGCGCACGCGACGCGGCGCTCGCGGCGAAGCTCGCCGCGATCGGGCGGAGCTACCGCGGCTGGGCCGGGTTCTGGGTGCACGACCTCGCCACCGGCCGAACGGCAGGCTGGAACTCGGACGCGGCCTTCGCGGCCGGCTCGGTGGTGAAGCTCGGACCGCTGCTCGCGGCGCTGCGGGAGCCGGCGCTCGCCTACGACGCCGCGCAGATCGCCCTCTGGTCGTCGAACCTCGCGGCGAACCGGATCCGGGCGAAGGTCGGTCAGGCGGCGATCGACGACGCGCTGCGCCGGCTCGGCATGTGGTCGAGCACGTACCCCGGCGCGTACCGCGCGGGCACCTCGGCGCGCGTCGACGCGCCGAAGCCGCCGCCGCGGACGCACACGCGAGTCACGACCGCGCACGACGTCGGCCGCGCGCTCTACCGCCTCCACGCCGCGGCGATCGACAACCGGCTCGCGCTGAGCCAACTCGGGGTCACGCGCGCGCAGGCCGAGCGTGCGCTCGCGCTGCTCATGCGCTCGCTGCCGCTCGGCCCGAACGCGGGGCTCGTGCGGCCGTGGAGCGGCGCGACTCCGCTCGCGCAGAAGAACGGGTGGCTCTCGGACCTGCGCGCGACGGGCGCGGTCGTCTACACGCGCACGGGTCCGGTGATCGTCGTGGTCGAGGCCTCCCGGCCGGGCATCGGCGCGCCGGAGGCGCGCGACCTCGGCCGCCGCGTCGTCCAGGCCGTAGGGCTTGATCGGCGAACGAGATAAGTCGCGCGGCGGCCCGGGCATATCCTCGGCACGCATGCGCGTCGTCGCCGTCGTCTCGCTCGTCGCGCTGGCGGCTGCGGCCGTCTGCCGCACCGAAGGCACCGCGTCCCGCCGCGCCGCGCCGACGCCGCTCCGCTGCGCCGCCGTCCCGGCGTACCCGGTGCTGCCGACGCTCCCGCACTACCGCCTGCGCGTCGCGATCCCTCGCACCGGCGCGGTCACCGGCACGGTCGGCGTGACGTTCCGCGCGCCCCGCGCGACCGACCGCATCGTGTTCCGCCTCTGGGCGAACGGCCCGGTGACGCGAGCGGGCGGTGCGCGCGAAACGGCACGTGTCACGACGGCGCCGACGGGCGCGCGTCCGCAGCTGTCGGCCGATCGCACGACGCTCACGCTCCGCCTGAAGCGCCCGCTCGCGAAAGGACAGATCGCCGTCGTCGAGCTCGCGTACTCCGTCGTCCTGCCGCGGCCGCTCGGGCTCTACCGGCTCGCGCGCGGGCCGGCGTTCGTCCGGCTCGGCTCGTTCTTCCCGCTGCTCGCGCTCGACGCCGACGGGACGTGGGCGACCGACCCGCCGTCGCGGACCGCCGCGGAGACGTGGGTGTCGCCGGCCGCGCAGTGGGATGCGCGCATCACCGCGCCGAAGGGCTGGACGGTCGTTGCCACCGGCGTACCGGGTGAGGCCGGCCGCTGGCACGCCGACGCGGTGCGCGACTTTGCGGTCGTCGCGAGCAGGTTCGCGCGCAGCGGCGCGGTCGCGCTCGGGCCGAAGCCCGTGCGCGTGACCGCCGTCGCCGCCGACGCCGCGACCGCGTCCGTGTTCGCGACGCGCGCGGCGCGCTCGCTCGAGCTGCTCGCCGCGCGCTACGGCGCCTACCCGTGGCCGCGGTTCACGGTCGCCGTGTTCGACGACCTCGGCCGCAGCGGCATCGAGTACCCGACCATCGTCTTCCAGGGGAGCGGCAGCCTCGACCGCGCGACCGCGCACGAGGTCGCGCATCAGTGGTTCTACTCGCTCGTCGGGAACAACCAGGCGCGCGACCCGTGGCTCGACGAGAGCCTCGCATCCTGGGCGATGACGCGCGTGGACGCGGGAACGCTGGCGATCGCGAACTACCCGATCCCGGACACGGTGCGAGGCAGGCTCACGGCGCCGATGGCGTATTGGGACCAGGCGCCGGAGCAGTTCTTCGCCGGCGTGTACGCCCAGGGTTACGAGGCGTTCGCGAGCCTCGGCGACGGCGACCGCACCGACTGCGCGCTGCGGCTGTACGTCGCGCGCAACGCGTTCCGCACGGCTACGGTCCAGGACCTCGTGAACGCCCTCGCCGACCGCCTCCCGCCCGAGGCGCTGAAGAAGCTCGCGGCCTATGGTTGACCACCGCCAGCTCGGCGTCGACCTGTTCAACGGCACCTGGCGGCTGATCGAGTCGCGCGAGGACGACGAGCTGATGGTCGGCATGGCGCACGCCTCGGCGTTTCACTGGACGCGCGCGCCGGAGTGCAAGCCCGAGAACGTCGCGCGCGGGCACTGGCTCCTCGCGCGGGTGTACACGCTCGTCGACCGCTCCGAGCCGGCGCTGCACCACGCGACGCGCTGCCTCGAGATCTGCGAGACCGACGGCCTGCGTGACTGGGACCTCGCGTTCGCGTACGAGGCGCTCGCTCGTGCGCACCGGACGGCCGGGAACGCCGCCGAGGTCGAGCGCTACCGCGCGCTCGCAGAAGGCGTCGAGATCGCGGACGCCGAGGACCGCGAGCTGCTCGAGCAGGACCTCGCGACGCTCTCGTAAGCGCGCGCGCTTGCAGCGTGCGTCCGGCAGGCCTACGGTAGAGCGAGGAGCAGTCGGAGAACAAGAGGGATGGCCGCCACCGACGACCCTACGCCGATCCTCGTCGTCGACGACGACGAGGACGTGTGCACCGCGCTCGAGTCGGCATTGCAACCGCTCGGCCGTCCGATCCGTTCTGTCGCCACGGCCGGCGAGGCGCTCGCCGCGGCACGCGAGCTTCGGCCGGCACTCGTGCTGCTCGACGTCAACCTGCCGGACCTGTCGGGCTACGAGGTCTGCCGCGAGCTGCGCGACGCGTACGGTGAGGAGCTCCCGATCGTTTTCATCTCTGGCCACCGCACCGAGGAGTACGACCGCGCCGCCGGGTTCATGCTCGGCGCCGACGACTACATCGTGAAGCCGTTCGACCTCGGCGACCTGATCGCGCGCCTGCGGCGCGCGATCGACCGCACCTCGACGCACGCGGAGACCGCGGCGTGGGCCCTCACAGAGCGTGAGCTCGAGGTGCTCGCGATGCTCGCGTCAGGCGCGCGGCAGGACGTGATTGCGCAGCGGCTCGTGATCGCGCCGAAGACCGTCGCGACCCACATCCAGCACATCCTCGCGAAGCTCGGCGTGCACAGCCGCGCCGAGGCCGTCGCTTACGCCCACCGGAACGGCCTGAGCGGCTCCAACTGAGCACAGGCTCAGTCGTGGCTCGCCGCTCGTGCGCGGATCTCCGCGGCGATCTCCGCCGGCCCGGTCTGGAGCAGCGCCTCCGGATCGGTTAGCGCGTGCTGGCTCTCGTCGAGGAGGCGCGTGAGGGTGCGCGAGTTCCGCCGGATGCCGTCGAGGTTCTCGAGCTTCTCGTCGTTCGAGAGGTCGTCCCAGCGGAGCCGCAGGATCTCCGCGAGCGCGCCGACGACCGTGAGGCGGTCACGCATGTCGTGCCCGAGCAGCGCGACGAGCTCGGTGCGCCGCGCGTCGAGGCGGCGCATGCGCGCGAGCTCTCGCGCCGGCTCCTCGGCCGCGTCGTGCATCACGTCGCCAATCACTCTGGGCGTGCCCTCGCCGCAGAGGTCGACGTCATCGTGCACCACCCGTCGTCGGGATCTGGACGAGAGAGTAACGCCGAAACCGCCACCACGTGAGACGGACGGCATATCAATCCCTACGTCGCAGGACCGCCCGTGTGAGGCGATCGCCGTAGGTCGAAGATCAGGCGGATCGCGTCTTGCCTCGCGGCCGGCGGCCGCTCAAGGTTAGTCGCGACCGGCGGCGTGGCTGGTGGAAGCCACACCAACCGAGCGTTGATCGAGGGCCGGTCGTCTTCTCTCGAGGATCTGCCTGCAGGTCGCCGCGCCTGAAGAGGGAGGTGCTCTCCGACTCCGACTGCGGATGTGGGCACGTCGCAGTGCATCGACGACTCGAACGCCGCACGCCGGTGCGTCGGGTTGAGGTAGCTGCGGCCAGAACGACGCACGTTCCCTCAACAACGGAGGCAGCAAGTGACAGCAGTACGCAAGGAATGGAAGCGCCGCCGCCCGCTCATGCGGTGGTCGGTGCTCGGCGCTCTCGCGGTCGCGGCGGTGGTCGTGTTCGCGCTCGGCGCGAGCGGCCAGAGCCTGCCCGGCTCGGTCTTCGAGATCGACGACGTGGGCGGGACGACCGGGGCGAACCTAGTGGTGGACACGCCCGGGAATCTCGACTGGGCGAACGTCGCCCAGACCCAGGCGACGGACCTGCCGACCGGCGGGACCGACGACTCGTACCAGGGCGGCACGAAGGAGGACACGGCCTGCCCGGGCACGACGACGGGCTCGATCCCGAACAACAAGTCCGACCTGCTCAACTTCGGCGGCTACTTCGAGCCGGAGGCGAACGGTCCGGGCTGGCTGCACGTCTTCTGGCGGCGCGTCCAGGAGCCGCAGGGCACGACGAACATGGACTTCGAGTTCAACAGGTCCAACGCCGACTGCGACGGGGCCGGCTCGAGCAAGAACGTCACCCGCACGGCGGGCGACATCCTGCTCCAGTACGACATCGACCAGGGCGGCGCGAAGGCGACGCTCTCGAAGCGGACGTGGCTCGCGTCGGGCCAGTGGAGCGACGCCGTCGTCCTTAGCGACACCGAGGCGATCGGCTCGATCAACCAGGTGCCGATCACGGCCGCGAACTCGGACGGGCTCGGGGCCATGTCGGCCCGGACATTCGGCGAGGCGTCGTTCGACCTCAGCCAGGTGTTCGACCCGACGACGTGCGAGAGCTTCGGTTCGGCGATGTTGAAGTCCCGCTCCAGCGACAGCTTCACGTCGCAGCTCAAGGACTTCATCGCGCCGATCCCGGTCAACATCTCCAACTGCGGGAAGGTGATCATTCGCAAGGTCACCGACCCGGCGGGCTCGACGGCCTCGTTCAACTACTCCAAGACGTTCGCGACCGCCCCGGCCACGGCCAACACGTTCAGCCTGACCGGCGCGTCCCCGAACAACGTCCGGGAGTTCACGGGCGCGCTCTTCGGCGCGGGCACGGTGACTGAGGATCTCGCGACGCTCCCGTCTGGCTGGGAGTTCGTGGGCCTCAACTGCTCGGCCTCGTCCGGCGTGAATGTGACGGTCAACGGTGAGGTTGCGTCGTGGACCATCGACGCGCAGACCGACATCGTGGACTGCACGTACACGAACCGGCTGCGGCAGGGCGCGATCCTGATCACGAAGACGCGGAAGCATGCGGCTGGCGGCGGCACGGTGCCGCACGCGGGCGTGAGCTTCACCGTCAACGGAGTCACGAAGCAGACCGACGCACAGGGGCACGCCTGCTTCGACGGGCTCCCGTTCGGCGACAGCGGCACGAGCTACGCGGTCACGGAGACGCTCCCGGCTGGCTACCACGCCGACCAGGCGCTCACCCAGAACGTGCTCGTGAACAACAACGCCACCTGCGCCGACAATCCCTACGGTGGTGAGACGGTGTCGTTCGCGAACACGCCGCTGACGAACCTCACGGTCAGCGTGGACTCTCAGGTCGACGGCGGCACTGCATCGACCATCGACTGCGGCGACGCGGGCGACCCGGTTTCGACCGGCGCGAACGGCGACGGCTCGAAGTCCAAGGTGAACCTCGAACCAGGCACGTACACCTGCACCGTGGTGATCGACCCGTAGCGAGGAAGCTCGGGGGAAACGCGGAGAGAGGCGGCCGACCGGTCGCCTCTCTCGTTTATCCGAGGGCTTTCGCGAACCGCTCCTCGTCGTCGAACGGGCCGATGACGGCGAGGTGGAGGTGGTTCGACGCGATGACGTCCTGGGCGACGCGCTGCACGTCCTCGGCCGTGACTGCGTCGAGCGCCTCGAGCAGCTCCTCGGGCTCGGCGGCCTTGCCCTCGAGGACCTCGCGGCGGAGGCCGAACAGGATCAGGCCCTGCGGGCTCTCGGTCTGGAGCACGAAGCGTCCCTTCGCGAGCGAGCGTGCCTTTTCGAGCTCGTCGGAGGGCACCCGCTCCTCGGCGAGGTTGCGGAACTGCTCGACGATCACCTGCACCGCCTCGTCGACGCGCGTCAGGTCGACGCCGGCCTGCGCGAACAGCGAGCCGGCGTCCGTGTACGAGTGGTTCAGGCCGTAGACGTAGTACGCGAGGCCGCGGCGCTCGCGCACCTCGAGGAAGAGGCGCGACGACATGCCGGTGCCGAGGACGGTCGCGAGCATCTGGAGCGCGTACCGGTCCGGGTGCTCGAGCGAGTACGACGGGACGCCGACGCAGATCTGCGCCTGGTCCGAGTCCTTGTGGTGGAGGCGCACGTGCGGGCCTTCGTCGCGGTGCAGCTCGGCGGGTGGGATGCCCTCGGAGCCGTTGCCGCCCATGTCGGCGAGCAGCTCCTCGAGCGTGGGCAGCAGGTCGTCGCCGATCTTGCCCGCGACGCCGACGACCATGCGGTTCGGCGTGTACCAGTGGCCGACGTAGTCGAGGAACGTGTCGCGCGTCGCGGCGCGGATCGTGTCCTTCGTGCCGAGCGTCTCCCAGCCGAGCGGGTTGTCGCCGAACATCAGCTCCTCGTAGAGAGAGCCGATGTAGTCGCGCGGCGTGTCGTAGTACATGTTCATCTCCTCGAGGATCACGCCCTTCTCGCGCTCGACCTCGTCGGGGTCGAACTTCGAGTGGCGGAGCATGTCGATGAGCACGTCGAGCGCCGTGTCGCGGTCGGCGCCCGCGCAGCGGACGTAGTAGCCCGTGTACTCCTTCGAGGTGAACGCGTTGAACTCGCCGCCGATGCCGTCGACGATCGTCGTGAGGTCGCGCGAGGTGGGGCGCTTCTCCGTGCCCTTGAAGAACATGTGCTCGGCGAAGTGCGCGATGCCGCGGTTGTCTGCCTGCTCGTAGCGCGAGCCGGCGGCGAGCATGATGAAGCACGCGACCGACTGCGCGTGCGGCAGCGGCGCCGTGAGCACGCGTAGGCCGTTCGACAGGGTCTGGCGCTCGAACACGCTCATGCTGTGAGCTTCCTCCTCAGTTCGTCGGACAACGGCACGGATCGCGCGGACTCGTAGTCGTACCCGACGAGCACGCTCTTCGCCTCGGCGACCAGCCGCCCGTCGGCGTGCAGCTCGTGCTCGAGGTCGAAGCTCTTCGTCCCGACGCGGCCGCAGCGCGTGCGGACCTCGACGTCCTCGCCGTGCCGCAGCTCGGCCCTGAAGTCGATCTCGACGCGGGCCAGGATGAAGGGGTCGAGGCTGCCGACGACGCCGATGCGCGCCTGCTCGAGGTACGTCGAGTAGGCGGCGTTGTTCACGTGCCCCATCGGGTCGCAGTCGTTGAAGCGGACGTGCTCTCGATGCACGAATGGGAACTCGTCGCCCACCGCCGCGATGGTATAGACGCACCTGTGCCGGGTGAGACGCGTCGCGCCGCCTTCGCGCAGCCCGAGTGGCTGCGGTCCGTTCCGACCGACCGGCGGCTGCCCGACGGCGCCCGCGTCGTCTTCACGGGCTGCGGCACGTCGTTCCACGCGGCGCAGACCGGCGGGTACGCCGTGCAGGCCCTGGAGGCGGTGCTCTCGCCGCCCGACGCGGACGTGATGGTGTGCGTGTCGCACGAGGGGACGACCGCGCTCACGCTCGAGGCGGCGCGTGCGTTCGCCGGGCCGAAGTGGCTCGTGACCGGCAAGGCCGAGTCGCCGCTCGCCGAGGTGGTCGACGAGGTGATCGTGTGCACGCCGGAGATCGAGCGCTCGTGGTGCCACACGGCCAGCTACACGTGCGGGGTCGCGGCGATCGCGGCGATGCGCGGCGAGGACATCGCCTGGCTGCCGGACGCGGTGGAGGAGGCGCTGGCCCAAGGCCCGCCCCGACACATGGGTACCCATGGGCCGATACTGGTGGCGGGGGCGGGGCCGAGTTGGGCCACCGCGCAGGAGGCGGCGCTGAAGCTGCGCGAGGGCGCCCACTGGCTCGCCGGCGCGCACGAAACGGAGCAGCTGCTGCACGGCCACCTCGCGGCGGTGGACGAGAGCGTGCGCGCGTTCGTCCTCGAGGGCGAGGGCCGCGCCGCCGAGCGGGCGCACGACGCCGTACGGGCGCTCGAGACGATCGGGTGCGAGACGACGCTCGTGCCGACGCGGCACCCCGTCGTCGACATCGTGCCGTTCCAGCTGCTGACGCTCGCGCTCGCCGAGGTGCGCGGCGTCGACCCCGACTCGATCCGCCGCGAGCCCGGCTCGCGCTGGGCCGAGGCGGCCGGCAGCGCTTACGGCGAGGCGTGACGTCAGCGGTCGGCGAGCCGGTAGACGAAGCGCACGGCCTGCCACTCGTCGTCGACCGCCGCGCTCTTGTTGTCGACGAGCCCGGCGGCGAGGCCGAGCTCCTGCACGGTCGCGAAGTCGAGGTCGGTCTCGATCTTCGACGCCTTCTTCGGCCAGGCGACCCAGAGCCCGTCCGCCGGCGCCAGCGTCGCCTTCAACGCGTCGAACCGCCGCTCGAGCTCGGCGCGCGTCGTCGTGAAGAGCACGACCACCTCGACGCCGGGCTTCGCGCCGAGCTTCTTCGACAGTGGTGTTGCGGAGTAGTCGCGGTCGGGCACCGCAGCGACTAGATCGTCGCGAGCGCGTCCAGCAGCCCGTCGACCTCGTCGCGGGTGTTGTAGTGCACGATCCCGACGCGCACGGCACCGTCCGGCAGCCCGAGGCGCGCCATGATCTCGATCGCGTAGTAGTTGCCGTGCCACACCGCGAAGCCGCGCTCGCCGAGGCGCGTCGCGGCGTCGGCCGGCGAGACCTCGTCGTGGGTGATCGCGAACGTCGAGACGCGGCCGTCCATGGTGGGAACGCCGTGCAGCGTCCAGCCGTCGGGCAGCCCGTCGAGGAAGCGCTGCCCGAGCTCCCGCTCCTGGTCTTCGATCCACTCCCAGCCGAGCTCCTGCATGTAGTCGATGCACGCGACGAAGCCGGCGAGCAGCTCGTGCTGCAGCGTGCCGGTCTCGAGGCGACGCGCGACCGGGAAGTCGTCGGCCGGCCGCACCTTGTACGGGCGCAGCCGCTCGAGCAGCTCGCGACGCGCGAACGCGAGGCCCATGTGCGGGCCGTAGTACTTGTACGGCGAGCAGACGACCACGTCCGCGCCGACCGCCTTCACGTCCATCGGGCCGTGCGGGCCGTAGTGCACGCCGTCGACCCACGCGAGCGCGCCGGCCTCGTGCGCGAGGGCGACGATCTCCGCGACGGGCGTGATCGTCCCGACCGCATTCGAGGCCCACGGGAAGGCGACGACGCGCGTCCGGTCGGTGAGCAGCGAGCGCAGGTGGTCGAGGTCGAGCCGGCACTCGGCGTCGATCTCCGCGAACTTCACGACGAAGCCGCGGTCGTGTGCGACCTCGAGCCACGGGGCGACGTTGCCGTCGTGGTCGAGCTTCGTGCAGACGATCTCGTCGCCCGCCTCCCACTCGCGCGCAACGGTGCGCGTTAGCGCGAAGTTGAGCGTCGTCATGTTCGGCCCGAACGCGACCTCGTCCGGTGTCGCATTGAGGAACTCGGCCGCCGCCGCGTGCGCGTTCGTCACGAGCGCCTCCGTCGCCCACGAGGTCGAGTACGGCCCCCCGAGGTTCGCGTTCGACTCGCGCAGGTAGGTCGCGATCGCGTCGATGACCGAGTCGGGCACCTGCGTGCCGCCCGGCCCGTCGAAGAACGCGAGCGGTTGTGCGAGCGCGCTGAACCGCGCGCGAACGTCGTCGACCGTGAGCGCCGCGACAGCCATGAGAGGGAGACCGTACTACCCGGAGAGGGCCGCTGCGCAGAACTCGCGCGGCGGACCGTGCGCCGCGCCGCCGTAGAGGTGCGCCGCAGCCGCCGCGTCGTCCTTCGTCACGAGCCCGCAGCGCCACGTCCCCGCAGGCGGCGCCGCACACCGGAACGGATGGTCGACGTACAGCGTGCTGTTCATCGTCACGCACGCGCGGTCCTCGTGGTCGAGGCCGAGGACGTGCCCCAGCTCGTGCGCGAAGATCTGCGCCGCCGCGTACTGCGACGTGCCGCTGCGGATGAACACCGTTGCCGAGGTGATCCACCGGTTGACGGAGTACGTCTGCGCAAGCCCGGCCTCACGTTTGTCGCCCACGTCGAGGCGCGCGCCGACGACCAGGTCGGCCTGCGCGCGCGGGACGCGGACGAAGCTCACGCGCGCGCCGCTGCCGTTCCAGGCCGCGACGGCCTGACGCAGCGGCCACTCGTAGTCGGGCGCGATGTTCGCGTACCGGATCGTCCCCGTGCGCCACTGGCGGCCGGTCGTCTTCCACGCCCCGGCGGACGGGGCGAGGGCGAGGGTCACGAGCAGGGCGACGATTGCGAGGCGCACCGGAGCTCAATCGGCCTCCGAGCCCCGGACTCCTCCCTGGATCGAGGGATGCTCAGGTCACGCGCCACTCGTAGCGCGGCGTGATGCGCAGCGACGAGCCGACGAAGCAGTCGCGCTCCGCCTTCGACAGGAGCTCGTCGACCTCGGTCGCCCGGGGCGTGAAGCCGACGTCGATCCGGCACTCGATGTCGACGAACGCATACCGACCGTCGTCCTCGCGCTTCGTGACGATCCCGGACGCGAACCCGCTCGCCTCCACCTCGTGCCCTGCGCGGCGCGCGTGGTAGCGCAGGCTGTCGATCGAGCAGCGGACGAGCGCTGCGAGCAGCAGGTGGTCGGGACTCCAGCCTTCCGGCGGCTCGAGCTGCGCGCCGCCCGGGATCGTCATCCGACCACCGCGGTCGACCTCGACGGCGTAGTCCAGGATCTTCGCCTTCACCGTGGCCATGCCGAAACGCTATCCGTCCGAACGGCTGCCTAGTGTCCCGGGCGGTGAGGCTGAGGCCGCTGACCGAGGCTGAGTGCTACGCCCGCTGCTACGGAGAGCGGCGCGACGAGACCGTGACCGTCGTGCGGCTGCTGAACGGCCCCGCGGACCGTCGCCGCACGAAGGGCGAGCTGCTGCGGGAGGTGTTCGAGGAGCGCCTGGACTCGCGCGGTCCCGAGGAGGAGGCCGCCTGACGATGCGGCCGGTCTGCGTCAGCTGGGTCTCGCGCCGCCGGCAGGCGCCGCCGCCGCGCGGCGGCCCGGCGCCGCGTCAGCCGAGCGCATGGACGTGCACCGCGACGTGGACCCAGCGTGTGCCACGCTGCCGCCCGCGTGGCAGACGCAAGCACCACCCCTAGCTCCGTCCCCGACGTTCTCGCGCCCAGGCTCCGCTGCGTCTTCTGCGGCATCAACCCGGGGCGGGTGTCGGCGTCCGCGGCCGCGCATTTCGCGAACCCGCGCAACGACTTCTGGCGGCTGCTCCACGACGCCGGCTTCACGCCTCGGCGTTTCGAGCCGTCCGAGCAGTTCGACCTCCTGCCGCTCGGCTACGGCGTCACGAACGCGGCCTACCGCACGACGCCGGGCTCAGGCGACCTGCGCCGCAACGACTTCGACCGCGCGCGGCTCGAGGCCGCGGCCGTCGAGCTCCGCCCGAACGCGATCGCGTTCGTCGGCAAGGAGGCCTACCGCGGCCTCTTCGCCGAGCGCGCCGAGCTCGGCCCGCAGCTGCGCACGGTGGGCGACGGCATCGGGCTCTTCGTCCTGCCGTCGACGTCGCCGGCGAACGCGGCCGTGCCGTACGAGGAGCGGCTGCGCTGGTTCCGCGCGCTCCACGACTGGATCGAGCCGGCGCCGCGGCAGGCCGTGCGCGCCGTGGTGCTCGACGCGGACGACCGCGTCCTCCTCACGCGCTTCGAGAACCCGGTCACCGGCGCCACGTGGTGGGCGACCGCGGGCGGCGGCGTCGACGAGGGCGAGAACGAGGAGACGGCGCTGCGGCGCGAGCTGCTCGAAGAGGCCGGGCTCGCGGACGTCGAGATCGGGCCGGTCGTGTGGACGCGCGAGAGCGTGTTCGCCTGGGACCGCCGACTGCTCCACCAGCGCGAGCGGATCCACCTCGTCCGCGTCGACGCGCACGAGCCGAAGCCGACGATCGACGTCGCGGCCGAGGGCGTGACCGACGTCAGGTGGTGGTCGCTCGACGAGCTCGACGCCGCCGACGAGCGCCTCGTGCCGCGCGACCTCGCGGCGCGCTTACGCGACCTGCTGCGCGACGGCCCGCCGACCGAGCCGGTCGAGGTGGGGCCGTAGTGCGGCGCGAGCTGGTCTGGAGCGACGAATTCGACGGCGCGGCCGGCTCGCCGCCGGACGGCCGCTCGTGGGGCTACGAGCTCGGCGACGGCACGGCGCAGGGCAACCCCGGCTGGGGCAACCGCGAGCTCCAGCGGTACACCGACGACCTCGCGAACGCAGCTCACGACGGGCGCGGGAACCTCGCCGTCACGGCGCGCGCCACGGCCGACGGCGGCTACACGTCGGCGCGCCTCGTCACGAAGGGCAAGGTCGAGCTCGCCTACGGCCGAATCGAGACGCGCGTGCGCGTGCCGGCCGGACCGGGGCTCTGGCCTGCGGTGTGGGCGCTCGGCGCCGACATCGACGCCCATCCGTGGCCCGCGTGCGGCGAGATCGACGTCATGGAGTACGTCGCCCGCGAGCCGTGGCGCGCGTTTGCGACGATCCACGGGCCGGGCTACTCGGGCGCGAGCGGTTTCGGCGGCACGCTCGACCTCGACGAGCCGCTCGCCGGCGCCTTCCACGTCTTCGCCGCCGAATGGAGTCGTGGACGAATCGAGTGGAGCCTCGACGACGTGGTCTTCCACGTCGCGACGCCCGCGGACGTCGACGGGCCCTGGGTGTTCGACCACCCGTTCTACGTGCTCGTCAACCTCGCGGTCGGCGGCGACTTCGGCGGCCCCGTCTCGCCGGAGACGACCTTCCCGGCGACGCTGCTCGTCGACTACGTGCGCGTCTACGCGGCTCAGCAGCCGCGGTAGCCGTACTCCTTCGCCTTCGCGCAGAACTCCGCCTCGTCGGCGGTGAAGAAGTGGTGCACGCCGTCGGGCTTCCGCACGTAGTAGAGGTAGTCGACGTCCGCGGGCGCAGCGGCGGCGCGGATCGACGGCAGACCGGGATTCCCGATCGGCGTCGGCGGCAGGCCCCTGTGCAGGCGCGTGTTGTACGGCGTCGGGTTCGCGAGCTGCGTCTTCGTCAGCGCGCGCGTGCCCTCGATGCCGAGGCCGTAGCGCAGCGTCGCGTCGATGCCGAGCGGCATCTTCGCGGCGAGGCGGTTGTAGATCACCGCGGCGACGAGCTTGCGTTCCGCCGACGCGACCGTCTCGCGCTCGACCATCGACGCGACGGTGAGGACGTCGTACGGCTTGCGGCCGTTCAGCCGCACCGTCGACCACGCGCTGCGGAACGCCTGCAGCTGCAGGCCGACGATCTCCGGCGCGGTCGTCGACGGGCCGAATGTGTAGCGCGCCGGGTAGAGGAAGCCCTCGATCTTCGGCGGGCGGCCGAACCCGGCCGGCGGTGTCGCCTTCGCGGTCGCGACCGCGTACGAGCGGCCGTTCAGCACCGGCGTGATCTTCCGTTTCTGGATCGCGATCTTCCGCACCTCGGAGACGCGGTCGGCCATCTGCCGCGCGCTCCAGCCCTCTGGGAACGCGATCTCGAGCGTCGGTGACGGCGCCGCGACGAACGCGCCGGCGACGGCGAGGAGTGCCAGACGACCCACGGCCGCAGGGTAGCCTCGCGCCCGTGGAGGGCGTGCTCGTCACGGTTCATCTCCTGGCGGCCGCGGTCTGGGTGGGCGGCTCGACGGCGCTGATCTTCGCGGGCGTGCCGGCGATCCGGATCCTCGAGGGCGAGGCGCGCGGCAAGGCGATGCGGGAACTCGGCCTGCGGTGGCGGCCGCTCGGCTACGGCTCGCTCCTCGTGGCGGGGCTCACCGGCGTCGCGCTCGCCGCCCACGACTGGGACGAGGGCCGGTCGCCCTTCAAGACGATCCTGTGGATCAAGGTGGCGCTGGCGCTCGCCCTCGTCGGCGTGTCGTACCTCCACAACTACGTCTACGGCCCGCGCCTGCAGCGCGAGATCGCCGAGCGCGGGACGCAGACGATGCGGCCGACGCTCGTCGTCGTCGGCTGGATCAGCTTCGCGCTGACGCTCGCGGTGCCGATCCTCGGCGTCGCGCTCGCGCGCCTCGCCAACTAGGGCAAGGGCACGCGCGAGATCGACCCGGCGGTCGAGTCGGCCGTCCAGAGGCCGCCGAAGGCCGCGACGACCTGGCGGACGCCCGTGCCCGTCCGCGTCGCGCCGACCGCGCGTCGCGCCGACGGGTCGACGCGCACGAGCTGGTTCCCGTGAAGACGCACGTCAGCCGCGTGCTCTCGAAGCTCGACCTCCGCGACCGCACGCAGGCGGTCGTGGCCGCGCACGAGTCGCGGCTCGTCGTGCCGCGCCCCGGCTAGCCGCCGAAGAGCTCGGCCGCGGCGCGAGCGATCTCCTCCTGCGGGACGTCGCGCACCCGCTGCGCGAGGCCCCAGCGGTGGCCGAATGGATCCGTGATCTGGCCGTACCGCTCGCCCCAGAACGCGTCTCCGAGCGGCTGCCGCACCTCGGCGCCCGCGGCGACCGCACGCTGCCACAGCGCCTCGACGTCGTCGCTGTAGAGGTGCAGCACCGTCGCGGTCCCGCCGATCGCGAGCGGCGAGAGGACGCCGAAGTCCGGGAACTCGTCGGCGAGCATCACCGCCGAGTCGCCGAACCACAGCTCGACCTGCATCAGCTTCCCGCCCGGCACCTCGATCCGGCCGCGCTCCTCCGCGCCGAGCGCCTCCGCGTACCACGCGGCGGCGCGGGCGGCGTCGCGCACGACGAGATGCGGCGTGACCGAGTGCATTCCCTCAGGCCGTCCGCTCATCGCAGTCTCCTCTCCGTCCACGTCGGCTCGGCGGCGATCGCCGCCGCGAGTAGCACTACCAGCGCGGCGATCTGTGCCGCAGGCGAGACGGAGGCGCCGAGCGGCGTCGTCGCGACCGCGAGCACGGCCGCACCGAGGCGGAGGTCGCTGCGGCCGATCCCGAGCTCGCGCCGGAACAGCACGTCGCCGGCGAGGAAGAGCGCGGTGCCGCCGGCGAGCAGCGCGGCGCTAGACCATTCGAGCGCGGAGAACGGATGTGCGAGCCCGATCCGCTCGGCGGCGGCGATCGTGACGATCCCGAGCAGCATCGGCAGGTGCCAGTACCCGAAGCCGAAGAGCGCGCCGTGCGCGCGGCGGATCGGCTCCATCGCCGCAAGTGCGCGCTCGGCCCGTTCGTCGTCGCCGCCGAAGTACAGCCACCACAGGCACGCGCTCAGCGCGAGGCCGAGCACGGCCGCGACGACCAGCGGCCCGTCGACCGCGAGATGCGACGCGCCGATGCCGATCGCGATCACCGACTCGCCGATCGCCACGATGATCACCAGCCCGTGGCGCTCGACGAAGTGCGACGGCTCGATCGAGAACCCGGTGATGCCGCGGATGACCGGCGTCAGCCACGCGAACGCGCACGCGAACGCCCACAGCAGGTACTGCGCCGTCCCGCCGATCGCGCCGCCGGCGACGACGACAAGCGCGGACGTGAGGTTCCACGGCGCGAGGCGGACGATCGCGCTCACGACGCTCGCCGACGTCGCGCGCATGAAGAACGTCGTGTGCACCACGACGATCGCGAGGTATGCGAGCCCAAACGCGAGCCCGCTGCCGCCGAACGCGTCCGGGATCGCGAGCGCGAGCACGAAGTAGCCCGCCATGCCGCCGAGCAGCAGCAGCCGCCGCGCCGTCGTGTCGGCGGTGACCGCGTTCGTCATCCACGCGTAACCGCCGTACATCCAGAAGATCACGCCGAGCATCAGCACGACCTGCAGCAGCGACCGCCACGAGACGTCGTGGTAGAGCACCGCCGTGAGCTGCGTGATCGTGAACACGAAGACGAGATCGAAGAACAGCTCGAGCGTCGTGACGCGCCCCGCGTCGGATCTGTCAGCCACGATCGACGAGCGGGCCCGTGCCTGTGTTTGCGTGCGAGCGGCCGGACGGCGCACGGACCGACGCGAGCGGCGGCTTGGCCGCCGCTCGCCCGACACGCGGCGCAAGATGTCGGAGAGGGGGCACGCGGGGGAGAACCGGAGGTGCTCCCCCGCGGTTTAGCCGGGCCAACGATTCGTGATGGGGGTGCGCCTGTCGCGGCCGAAGGCCTTGGGTCTGAGCTTCACGCCGGGCGGGGCCTGGCGGCGCTTGTACTCGGCGCGGTCGATCATGGAGAGCGCGCGGTCGACGACCTCCGGGTCGAAGCCGTCCTGCGAGAGCTCCTCGCGCGAGCGGTCGAGCTCGACGTACGCCTCGAGCACCTGGTCGAGCTTCGGGTACGGCGGCAGCGAGTCCTCGTCGAGCTGGTCGGCGCGCAGCTCGGCGCTCGGCGCGCGATCGATGATCGTCTGCGGGATCAGCTCGCGGCCGGCGCGCTCGTTCAGCCAGCGCGAGAGCCGGAAGACGTCCGTCTTGTAGACGTCCTTCAGCAGCGCGAAGCCGCCGGCCATGTCGCCGTACAGCGTCGCGTAGCCGACCGACAGCTCGGACTTGTTCCCCGTCGCGACGACGAGCCAGCCGAACTTGTTCGAGAGCGCCATCAGCAGCGTGCCGCGGATGCGTGCCTGCAGGTTCTCCTCCGTGAGGTCGGCGTCGCGGCCGGCGAAGTGGTCGTGCAGCGTCGTCGAGTACGCCTCGAAGATCGGCTCGATCGCGATCTCGCGGAAGTCGATGCCAAGGAACTCGGCGAGCCGCTGCGCGTCGCCGCGCGTGCCCTCCGACGAGTAGCGCGACGGCATCGACACGCCGTGCACGCGGTCGGCGCCGAGCGCCTGCACCGCGATCGCCGCCGTCAGGGCGGAGTCGATCCCGCCCGAGAGGCCGATCACGACGTCGCCGAAGCCGTTCTTGCCGACGTAGTCGGAGAGCCCGAGCTCGAGCGCGAGGCGCATCTGCTCGAGGTCGTCGAGCTGCGGCGCCGGCTGCGGATGCAGGTGCTCCTTCTGCTCGCGCGGGGGCTCGAGGACGATCTGCTCGAGCTTCGTCTCGGCGCGCTCGCGCGCGAGCGCGCGCCGGCGCACGTCGCGCAGGCGCCGGCCGACCGCCGCGACCGGGTCGATGTCGACGACGAGCAGCGTCTCCTCGAACCCGGGCGCGCGCGCGATCACCTCGCCGTCGTCGTCGATCACGACCGAGTGGCCGTCGAAAATCAGCTCGTCCTGCGCGCCGACCGCGTTGCAGAGCGCGACGAAGGACGCGTTGTCGCGTGCACGCACGCGCAGCATCTCCTCGCGCTCGCGGTCCTTGCCGACGTGGAACGGCGACGCGGAGATGTTCGCCACGAGCTGCGCGCCGCCGAGCGTCATGTCGGTCGCCGGCGGGCCCGGCTGCCACACGTCCTCGCAGATCGTCGGGCCGACGAGCACCTCGCCGAACCGGAGCAGGAACAGGTCGCGGCCCGAGGCGAAGTAGCGGTCCTCGTCGAAGACGCCGTAGTTCGGGAGGTAGCGCTTGCGGTACACGCCGCGCACCTCGCCGTCGGCCAGGATGTGGCACGCGTTGTAGAGGTCGGTGTCGAGGTGCGGTGCGCCGACGAGCGCCGTGATGCCGCGCGTCTTCTCTGCGATCGCGTTGACCGTGCGCCGCGCCGCGCGCACGAAGCCGGGCCGGAGCAGGAGGTCCTCGGGCGGGTAGCCGGTGACGACGAGCTCGGGGAAAAGGACGAGGTCGGCGTTCGCCTCGCGCGCCTCCTCGAGCCGCGCGAGCACGCGCTCCTGATTCCCGGCGAGGTCGCCGACGACGCTATTGATCTGGGCGAGTGCGAGTCTCATCAGGGGTTTTCGCCTCTCGGTCGAAAACTCTAGCACGCAGCGCGCGGCGCCAGCTGAAGTAGACGGCGACGGCCGCGGCGAAGACCACGAACGAGAGCCACCCGACCACCTGGCTGTCGGCCTTCTGCGCCGCGATGCTGAGGACGAGCGCGACCGCGACGAGGCCGAGGAGGAGGAGGCGCAGCCGCTGCGCGCTCATGCGGCCACCGCGGCCGCGACCGCGGCGGCGACCGCCGCGTGCCCGTCCGCGTCGAGATGGATGCCGTCGAGTCGGCTGTAGCGCGTCACGTCCGCGAGGTCGATCACCTCGGCGCCGACGGGCTCGGCGTGCTCGCGGTACCAGCGCGCGAGCTGCTGCGACTTCGCGACGGCGCCGGTCATCGTGTCCGCGAACACCTCGCCGTCCTCGAACGGCGGCGGACAGACGAGGATCGTGCGCGGGGGCCGCTCGTCGACGCCGCACTCGGGCGTCCGCCGCACGATGTTCGCGAGGCGCGCGACGCCCGCGGCGATGTCGGCGGCCGGCAGCGAGTAGCGGTCGGAGAGGTCGTTCGTGCCGAGGTAGATGACGACCGTGTCGAGGGGCGCGTGCGTGAGCAGGCACGGTACGAGGTACGTGAGCCCGTTGCGGCCGGGCGCGATCGGACTGTCGAGCGTGGCCGTACGGCCGTTCAGACCCTCCTCGACGACGTACCACGCCTCGCCGAGCGTCGCCTGGAGGCGGCCGGGCCAGCGGACGTCGCGCGGGAAGCGAGTGCCGCCGTCGGGGTCGTAGCCCCAGGTGTTCGAGTCGCCGTAGCAGAGGAGCGTGCGCACCGCGCAGGCGAGAATAGTCGCGTGACCGAGGTCGTGATCGATCCGCGGTACCGCGGACCGGACGAGTCCGGCAACGGCGGCTACTCCTGCGGCATGTTCGCGCAGGCCGTACCGGGGCCGGCCGAGGTGACGCTGCGCCTGCCGCCGCCGCTCGGCGTGCCGCTGCGCGTCGTCGACGGCCGCGTGCTCGCCGGCGAGGCGCTCGTGGCCGAGGTGACGCCGGGCGCGGTCGGGCTCGAGGCGCCCGCGCCGCCGGGGTGGGAGGAGGCGCGCGCGGCGGAGCATCCGGACCTCGACTCGCCGTTCCCGAACTGCTTCGTCTGCGGCCACGCGCGCGGGCCGGAGGGGCTGCACATCCATCCGGGCCCGCTCGGCGAGGGCGCGGTCGCCGCGACGTGGACGGTCCGGAAGGACACTCTGGCGCCCGCGTTCGTGTGGGCCGCGCTCGACTGCCCGGGCGGCTACGCGACGGGCGTGCTCGCGTCGCGCGGGGTCGCGGTGCTCGGGCGGCTCGCCGCGGAGGTGCGCCGCGTCCCGGAGCCGGGCGAGCGCTGCGTCGTCCTCGGCTGGTCGCTCGGCGCCGACGGACGCAAGCACTACGCGGGCACGGCGCTGTACGCGGGCGACGAGGTGCTCGGCCTCGCGCGCGCGACGTGGATCGAGCCGCGCGGGTAGTCTCCCGCCATGCCGTGCTGACCTCCTGACCCGAGCAACCGCAGCAATTCTCAGGAGGACAAATGGTTGATGAAGCACGCCTCGAAGCCGTGGCCTCGGGGCTCGCACCCGTCACGCCCGGGTGGTTCGTGGTCAACGCGCGCGACGCCGCGTGGGTGAACAACGAGCACTGGGGCGGCGTCTGCATCTTCGAGTCGGACGACTTCGTGTTGCGCGGCCGTCCGGACCTGACCGAGTACGTGAAGCCCGAGGCGGGGTTCACGCTCCGCGTCGTGCCGCCCGGACGATCGATCCTCTACCACGCCGAATCGGTGCAGGAGGACTTCCTCCTGCTCCAGGGCGAGTGCCTACTGATCGTGGAGGACCAGGAGCGGCGGCTCCGCGAGTGGGACTTCGTCCACTGCCCGCCTGGCACGGGGCACGCCTTCGTCTGCGTCGGCGACCGGGCGTGCGTCATCCTCGCGACGGGCAACCGCCGCGACGACCACGAGCGGGTCTACCCGCGGTCGGAGACTGCGCTGCGCCACGGCGCGAGCGTCGAGGCCGACACGGAGACCCCCGCGCGGCGTGGGGAATGGCGCGTCGAGCGCCCGCCGGAGTGGGAGGAGCTGCCGTGGGCCTAACGGGCTGAGGCGACTGCCCGCAGCTCGCCGCCGACGAGGAACGCAAGCCGGCCCTCGCCGGCGGCGAGCTCGACTTCGTCGCCGAGGTCGATCGGCTTGCGGTACTCGAGCACCGCGTGCTCGAGGGGCCACTGCGTCTCCTCGACCGCCGACCAGTAGACCGCGTTGTTCACGTGGCCGAGGAGGTCGACGTCCGTCGCCCTCAGCGGCCACGTACGCGACGCGCCGTCGTCCGGCGCGCGGAGCGTCAGCTTCGTCGAGACGCCGCGCCCCTCCGCTGCCGGCGCGTAGACGTCGTGGAAGCGCTGGGGCAGGCGCAGCGGCGCGAGGTCGCGGCCGAGATGGATCCACACGACCTCCGCCTCGACGCGCCCGCCGCGGTCGCCCGCGATCGTCGTTCGCCGCGCGGCGGCGGACGCGCCGACGCCGCTGCACCACGTCGCGAGCTCGACCGCCTCGTCGCCCGCGAACGGCGCGACGAGCTCGAGCTCCGTGCGGCGGACGACCCACACGTGCTCGTCCGAGGCCCAGCCCGCGTCGGCGACGTCGTCGCTCGCGACGTCCTGCAGGTAGCGCGCGATCGCGTCGAGCCGCAGGCGGCCTGCGGCGTCCATGTCGGACAGCCGGACGCGCCGCTGAGCGCGGAAGAGACGTCCCGCGCCGGGCGGCCTCACCGCTGCAATCGGATGGCGTTCAGGTCGCGCTCGCGCACCTCGTCGACGCGGGCGAGCAGCTCGTCGACGTCGTCGTGCTCTGCGTGGATGTAGCGGCCCGCGAGCCCGTCGTAGCGCCCGGTCGCGAGCTTGCGGACGAGCTCCGGCGCGAGCTCGGGCGGCGTCCACGGCATGTCGTCGCCCCAGTCGTCGGTCATCGCGGTGCGCACGAGGCCCGGGCTGAAGAAGAACACGGGGATCCGCCCGTCGAGCTCGTTCGCGAGCGTCTCGCCGTACCGAGCGACTGCCGCCTTGCTCGCGGGGTACGCGCTGTTCGTCGAGCCGGGGAGGTATGCGGCGCCGCTCGCGGTGATGACGATTCGCCCGTGGTCGCGCGCGAGCATGCCGGGGATCGCCGCGCGGCAGCAGAGATGGACGCCCAGCACGTTCACCTCGAACGTCCCCCACCAGTCGTCGAGCGGCTGCTCCCAGGACGGCGGCGGCGCCGACGGGGTGCGCCCCGCGTTCGCGACGAGCAGCTCGACGTCGCCGGCCTCCGCGACCGCGGCCTCGACCGACTCGGGCGACGACACGTCGAGCTCGACGGCGCGGCCGCCGATCTCATGCGCGACCGCCTCGATCTCGTCGCGCGACCGCGCCGCGACGACGACCGACCAGCCGTCGCCCGCGAGCGCACGCGCGATGTTCGCGCCGATCCCGCGGCCGCCGCCGGTGACGAGTGCGATGCGCTCAGGCAACGGCCGCCTCGATCGCGTCGAGCGCCTCGGGGTTCTCGAGCGAGGAGAGGTCGCCCGGGTCGGTTCCGAGCGCCTTCGCGCGCACGGCGCGGCGCACGATCTTCGCT
The DNA here is from genome assembly GCA_046731555.1 of Actinomycetota bacterium. Classification (GTDB taxonomy): domain Bacteria; phylum Actinomycetota; class Thermoleophilia; order Gaiellales; family Gaiellaceae; genus PALSA-600. The sequence continues at coordinate 33,171 of JBKPLI010000014.1, forward strand.
GAGCGCGTCTTCGGCAGCGCGTCGACGAACAGGATCCGGTCCGGCTTGAACGCCTTGCCGAGCTCGTCGGAGACGACGCCCGCGATCGCGGCGGCGAGCTCGTCCGACGGCTCCTCGCCCGGCACGAGGCAGCAGAAGATCCACGCGACCTCGCCCTTCACGTCGTGCGGGACGCCGATCGCGGCCGCCTCGCGTACGGCGCGGTGCCCGACGGCGGCCGACTCGAGCTCGGCGGGACCGACGCGCTTGCCCGCGATGTTCAACGTGTCGTCCGAGCGGCCGTGCAGGAACCAGTAGCCGTCGGCGTCGACCGACGCCCAGTCGCCGTGTGTCCAGATGCCGGGGAAGCGGCGCCAGTACGCGTCGAGGTAGCGCTCGCGGTCGCGCCAGAAGCCGCGCGTCATGCCGGGGAACGGCCGGCGGCAAACGAGCTCGCCGACGTCCCCGGTGCCGACGAGCGAGCGGCCGTCGGGGTCGACCACGTCCATCGCCATCCCGAGCGCCGGCCCGCCGAGCGAGCACTCCTTGATCGGCTCGACCGGCGAGCACGAGAGGAAGCACGCGCCCACCTCCGTGCCGCCCGAGATGTTGATGATCGGCACCCGCGAGCGGCCGACGCGCTCGTGGAGCCAGCGGTACGGGTCCGGGTTCCACGGCTCCCCGGTCGTCACGAACGTGCGCAGGCTCGACGTGTCCGCGTCGGGGTCGCCGTGCGGGACGAGCGCGCGGACGAGCGTGGGCGAGAGGCCGAGCGACGTCACGCCCTCCGACTCGACGAGGCGCCAGAGCCGGTCGGCCGGGAAGTCGGGCGCGCCCTCGGCGAAGACGATCGTCGTCCCGAGCGCGCCCGCGCCGACGACGGTCCACGGGCCCATGATCCAGCCCATGTCCGTCGCGAAGTGCGCGACGTCGCCCTCGTGGTAGTCGGCCTGGTAGGCGGCCTCGCGCGCGACGGAGACGAGGAACCCGCCCTGCACGTGCACGACGCCCTTCGGCCGGCCGGTCGTGCCGCTCGTGTACGTGAGGAGGTACGGCGTCTCGGAGTCGACCTCGAGCGGCGGCAGCTCACCCGGCAGATCGTCGAGCTCGAACGGCGCGAGCACGACGTGCTCCACCGACGGCGCGTCGCGCCGCGCCTCCTCGAGGATGCCTAGCATCGGCACCTCGCGGCCGCGCCGCGACGAGACGCGCTGCGTGATGACGACCTTCGCCTCGCTCGCCTGCAGGCGCTGCGCGACGGCCGGCGCCGCGAAGCCGGAGAAGATCGGCACCTGCACCGCGCCGACGTGCGCGCACGCGTGCGAGGCGACCGCGACCGCGGGCGACATCGGTAGGTAGATCGCGACGCGGTCGCCCGCGCGCACGCCGAGCTCGACGAGCCGCTCCGCGAGGCGCGTCACGTCGCGCGAGAGCTCGCGCCACGTCAGCTCGGTGCGGCCGCCGTCCTCCGCGAGCCCCACCGCCGCCACCGCGTCGGGTCGGCGCTCGGCCCAGCGGTGCACGCAGTTGCGCGCGAGCGAGAGCCTGCCGCCGACGAACCACGTCGTCCACTCGGGGCCGCGCGAGTCGTCGAACACGTGCTCGAACGGCGTCGAGAACTCGATGTCGAGGTCGTCGACGACGAGCCGCCAGAACCAGTCGGGCTCCGCGGCCGAGCGCCGCAGGAGTTCGCGGTAGTCGTCGACCCCTGCGCGCCGCATCAGCCGCGTGACGTTCGCATGCTCGATCGTCGCTCTGTCGGGGCGCCACAGGATCTCGGCCACGGGGAGAAATCTACTTCCCTCATGCGCGGCCGGTTAGCAGTTGCTAAGTTAGCCCGGACTACGGTTAGTGTCCGCTAACGAGGGAGATCTATGAAGCAGCGGCTCGTCACCGACGAGAACAAGAAGTGGTGGACGCTCGGCGCCGTGAGCGTCGGGCTGTTCATGATCATGCTCGACAACACGATCGTGAATGTCGCGCTGCCGTCGATCCAGCGCTCGCTCGGCCTGACACTGTCTCAGCTCGAGTGGGTCGTCACCGGCTACGCGCTGACGTTCGCGGCGTTCATGCTCACGGGCGGCAAGCTCGCAGACCTGCTCGGCCGTCGCCTGATCTTCATGGCCGGCCTCGTGATCTTCACCGCCTCGTCGCTCATGTGCGGCCTGGCCGGGAGCGGCGAGATGCTCATCGGTGCGCGCGTGGTGCAGGGCCTCGGCGCCGCGCTGATGAACCCGGCGACGCTCTCGATCATCACGGCGACCTTCCCGCCGCGGCAGCGCGGCATGGCGATCGGCATCTGGGCCGGCGTGTCCGCGATGGCGCTCGCGATCGGCCCCCTCGTCGGAGGCCTGCTCGCCGAGCACGTGAACTGGAACTGGATCTTCTACATCAACGTCCCGGTCGGGATCGCCGGCCTGATCCTGACGCCGATGCTGATCACGGAGTCGCGCGACACCTCGCACGAGCAGCGACCCGACATCCCGGGCCTCGTGACGTCGGGCATCGCGCTCTTCGCGCTCACGTACGGCTTCATCGAGTCGAACAACTACGGCTGGGGCTCGACGCGGATCATCGGCGCGTTCGTGATCGGCATCGTCGCGCTCGCGGTGTTCATCGTGCTCGAGCGGGTTCAACGCCTGCCGATGCTCGACCTGTCGCTGTTCAAGAACCGCACGTTCGCCGGCGCGAACGCCGCGATGCTGCTGATCGGCCTCGCGATGTTCGGCCTGTTCCTGTTCGTGTCGCTGTACGTGCAGCAGGTGCTGCGCTTCTCGCCGGTCGAGGCGGGCGCGACGTTCCTGCCGATGACGCTCCTCGTCATCCTCATCGCGCCGCAGGCGGGGCGCCTGTCCGACCGCGTCGGCTCGCGCTGGCTCGTCGGCGGCGGGATGGCGATTCTCTCGCTGTCGCTGCTGTGGTACTCGCAGCTCGGGACGCACGAGACGTTTTGGTCGATCCTCCCGGGCCTGCTGCTCGGCGGCGTCGGGATGGGGCTGACGATGACGCCGACCACCGCGGCGGCGATGGGCTCTGTCCCGGTCGACAAGGCCGGCGTCGGGTCGGCGGTGCTGAACTCGATGCGCCAGGTCGGCGGCTCGCTCGGCATCGGCGTGATGGGAGCGATCGTCGCGTCCGTGTCCGCCGACGCGCTCGCGAACGGCGCCACGAGGCCGGAGGCGTTCGTCGAGGGCTTCCACGACGCGGTTCGCGTCGGCGCGCTGATCCTGATCGTCGGCGCCGCGATCGCGACTGCCGCGATCCGCAAGCAGGAGCACGGGCAGGAGCAGGCCGTGATCGCGGAGGCCGCGTGACCGCGACCAAGCCCAGGCTCACCGGCGAAGAACGGCGGCGGGCGGTGCTCGACACCGCCTGCCGCGTCTTCGCCAAGTCGAGCTACCGGGGTGCGACGACCGCGGAGATCGCCCGCGCAGCGGGCATCACCGAGCCGATCCTGTACCGCCACTTCGGCTCGAAGCGCGACCTCTATCTCGCGTGCCTCGACGAGGCGTGGTCGAGCTTCCGCGCGTCGGCCCAGAAGGCGGTCGACGAGAACCCGGCCACGTGCCTGGGCGCCATCGCGGACGCCTACATGGCCAAGCGCGCGAAGCTGCGGCTCGTCGACCTGTGGGTGCAGGCGCTGACGGAGGCCGGCGACGACCCGCTGATCGCGAAGGCGCTCCGCAACCAGATCCGCGAGGTGCACGACTTCTTCGCAGACGTGATCCGCCAGGGCCAGGCCAACGGCGCGGTCAACCCGGACCGCGACCCGGTGGCGGAGGCGTGGATCTTCATCGGCGGCGGCCTGCTGGCCACGATGGACATCCGCCTCGGCGGCCTGCTGGGCGACGACCTGGAGCGCGTCCGCACGGAGCGCCGCCGCTGGATGCTCCCGGCCTCAAACTAGGCCTTCGCGCGGCCGGCAACTGCTCAACGAGTCGACGCGACCACCGGCTTGGCCGGTGGTCGTTCCGAGCAGTGGCCAAGTGTCGGAAGGGGGCTCGAAAAGGAAGAGCCCCGGCTGCGGCACCCGGGGCTCTTTCTGGTCAGGCGGGGCGTCGGGTTCGGCGACCCCGGAAGCTTTGGCTCTGCGGCCCAGCCACGCTACCCGGTGTGCGTCGCCTCTCGACGCTCCCCCTGCACCTCGACCTGGCGTCCGGCCGTTGTGCAAGGTGGACGCACTGTACGAGGCCTCGGGACTCCTGTCAAGTAACCCGGTCAAGTGATTTTGGGTTGAGATAGTTCACCCGAAAACGGCTTGATCTCACCCTTTCGGGGGAACTGTCCTTTCGGGGGATTGCGCTCGCGTCAAGTGTCCGGCAGACTGCGCGGGCCGTGACTACTCGTGCCGCACGAGTCGCTGCTCCTGCCTCCCGTGGCTCGCGCCTCGGCGAGCGCCTGCGCCAGCTTCGGGTCTCCGCCGGTCTCACCCAGACCGACGTCGCCGGCGATCGTTTCTCCAAGGAGTACATCTCCCAGATCGAGCGCGGGAAGACGCGCCCGACCCAGGAGACGATCGAGTGGCTCGCCCTCCGGCTCGGCGTCGACCCGACGTTCCTCGCGAGCGGCGTCTCCGCCGACGAGCGCGCGCGGGCCGAGGCGATCCTGGCTCGGGCCGAGGCGCTCTCGGAGAAGAAGGACTACGACGCGGCGATCGAGGAGTTCTCGCACGCGCTCGCGCCCGTGGTGGCGACGGGCGCGCCCGAGCTGCACGTCCGGGCGCTGACCGGTGAGGCGTGGGCACGGGCGCACCGTGGCGAGGTTCGCGGCGCGCTGGAGCAGCTCGACCAGGCGCGTCACCTCGTCGAGGGGCCGGAGTTCTCGGATCTCGACCGCGCGGACGTGCTGTTCCGCGTCGGCGTCTGCCGGACGCTCCTCTCCAGCATCTCGACGGCGATCGCCCTGTTCGGAGAGTCCCTGGCCCTCGCCGACCGCTCGGGCCTGCCGGCGGATCTGCTGCGGGCGAACATCCTGTCGTGGCGCGCGCGGTGCTACCGGCGCCAGCGCGATCACGAGGCGGCGCGCGAGGACGTGGAGCGCGCGCTCGAGCTGGCCGAGGCGATGCAGGACACGCGGGCGCTCGGCGAGGCGTACTTCCAGGCTTCGGTCGTCGCAGAGCGCGACGGCCACTGGGTGCTGGCGCGCACCTACGCGGAGCGCGCGAAGGCGCAGTACGAGGAGCTCACCGACCGGCTGAACGTCGGTCGCCTCCTCAACAACCTCGGTGGACTCGAGTTCCTGCTCGGGAAGCCCGAGGAAGCGGTTGCACGCCTGAAGGAGGCCTTCAGCGTCGCGCTCGAGCTCGGCAACGACTTCGATGCGGCGATGGCGGTGTCCTCGATGGCGCAAGTGCATCTCCGCACGGGCGATCCGAGCACCGCCGAGGAGCAGTCGCGGCACGCGCTGCGCCTGCTCGGCGATCGCGAGGATGCGCTCGACGAGATCGGCAATGCCCGGCTCGTCCTGGGTCGCGCGCTGCTCGAGCAGGAGCGGCTCGACGACGCGGAGGAGATGTTCCTCGCTGCAGAGGACGCATTCGCCCAGCTCTCGTCCGCTTCTCACAAGGCAGCTGCCTGGGTCGCACAGGGTGACCTCGCCCAGCGTCGCGGCGACGACCGCCGTGCCGCGACGTTCTACCGCCGTGCGGCCGAGGCTCTGCAGGATCTCCGCTTCTAGCCGAGAGGAGGTGAAATCTGTGGCAACGAAGTTGTTCGTTTCGTTCGTCGGCAAGCGCCCGGCCGTCCTCGCCCTCGTCGTCCTGGTGGCCTCGCTGGCCGGTGCCGCCAAGGGCGTCCACGTCCCTCGCTCCGGCGCCTGGCTCGGCTTCTGGGAAGGTCCCGGCTAAGCCTGCCGTAGACCTGGGCGCGCGCTCTCACGGTGGGGAGCCGGCAGCGCGCCGAGGTCATGTGCCGTGAGGCGCGGTTCGAGCCGCCCGCGGCACAGGGGCAGGTACCTCAGGCCGCCTCGCTCTTACGCATCAGGACGTGCAGGTCGTGGACGACTTGCGGCGCCTTGACGCCCGAGTCGTAGATGACCCGGCGTTTTCCGTCGGGGTCGATGACGACCGTGTACGCGACGTGGTCGACGATCGCAGGGTCGCGGCGCACCGCGGCGACGTTGTACTTCGCCCACACGGTGTGCAGCTGCGACGGCGTGCCGATCAGGTAGCGGAACTGAGGCAGCAGGTGTCGCGCCCGCACGTACTCGCGGACCGCCTTCGGCGTGTCGCCCTTCGGATCGACGCTGACGGCGAGGACGCGGACGTCGTCGCGCTTCGCGCCGAGTTGCTGCAGCGCGGCGTTGAGGTTCGTCGCGATCAGCGGGCAGACGTCCGGGCAGTTCGTGTACAGGAACGTGAGCAGGACGTACTTGCCGCGCTGGTCCGAGAGCCGAACGAGCTTCCCGTCCTGGTCTCGCAGCGAGAAGTCGGGCGCGGGCTCGGCGTCGGGGAGCTCCGCGCCGCGGAACTCCGACTTGCCGGTCGTCGTCGGCGCGTGGTCGATCGACTGCGTCGCCTTCTCCTCGTCGCACCCGACCGCCGAGAAAGCCACGGCGAGCACGACTGCGGCTGTTGCTGCGGCACGGATCACGCGGGCACGGTAGCGGCGGCGCCGTTTTCATCGCGGACGACAGGGGCACGAACGGCGCATGGGCGTCCGGGGCCAGCGGACGCGGCGCGCGCTCGAGCTGACGCGCGCCGCGCGGCGAACGCACCTCCTGCGCGTGCTGCGCGAGGTCGGCGTCGTCGGCAGCCGGCCCGCGACGATCGAGAACGCCGTGCGCCTCCGCGAGGCGCTCGAGGAGCAGGGGACGACGTTCGTGAAGCTCGGGCAGCTGCTCTCCTCGCGGCCCGACCTGCTGCCCGACCCGTACATCGCCGAGCTCTCGAAGCTCGTCGACGACGTGCCGCCGCTGCGGTTCGCGGAGATCGAGCCCGTGATCGAGCGTGACGTCGGGCTTGAGCACTTCGCGCACATCGACCCCGAGCCGCTCGCGAGCGCGTCGGTCGCGCAGATCCACGCGGCGCTGCTCGCGAACGGGCGCGACGTCGTCGTGAAGGTGCGCCGGCCCGGGATCGTCGAGCAGGTCCAGCTCGACCTCGCGCTGCTCCGCCGCATCGCGGAGCTCGCGGAGCGCCGCTCGCAGACCGCGCGCCTGCTCCAGCTCGCGCCGCTCGCCGACGAGCTCGAGCTGAACCTCGCCGCCGAGCTCGACTTCCGCGAGGAGGCCCACAATGCGGAGCTGATCGCCGGGCTCCTCGCCGGCCAGGACGACCTCGTCGTGCCCGAGGTGATCCACCCGTACGTGACGGAAGAGGTGCTCGTCCTCGAGCGGATCCGCGGCCGCAAGGTCGAGCCCGAGCACGGCCTCGAGCCGGAGCGTGCGAAGACCCTCGCGCGCAGCTTCTTCCGTACGTACGTGCGGCAGGTCACCGTCGCCGGCATCTACCACGCGGACCCGCACCGCGGGAACGTCCTGCTGACGGAGGACGACCGGCTCGCACTGCTGGACTTCGGGCTGCTCGGGCGGCTCGACGAGGACACGCGCACGTCGCTGGCCCTGCTTCTGCTGGCGATCGCGCAGAACCGTGCCGACGACGTTGCCGATCTGATCGTCTCGCTGTCGCTGACCACGCGCGACTCGGACGAGGTCGGCTTCGTGCACGAGCTGCGCCGGCGGCTGCCGCGCTACCACCACCGGCCGCTCGCCGGCATCCGGACCGGCCAGGGCCTCGCCGACCTGCAGCGCGTCTGCATCCAGCACGGCATCGCGCTGCCGACGAGCTTCGCGCTCGTCGGCAAGACGCTCGCGCAGGCCGAGGAGATCGCGCGGCTCCTCGACCCGGAGATGGACCCCGTCGCGCTGCTGCGGCGCGAGGGCTGGAGCGTGATGGCGAGCGAGGCCGAGAAGCGGCTCGAGCCCGACCAGCTGATGGCGTTCACGTTCACGCAGCTCCAGCCGCTGCTCCGGATGCCGCGGCGCGTGGCGCAGCTCGTCGAGCGGGTCGAGTCGGGGACGCTGAAGGTCGGGATCGCGCCGACGGAGCTCCAGAGCTTCGAGCAGCTCTTTCGCTCGACCGCCAACCGCCTCGGCGCCGCGATCATCATCGTCGGGCTGTTCGTCTCGTCCGCGCTGATGGCGCGCGTGAGCCACGCGATCGCCGTGATCGGCTTCGTCGCCGCCGTCGCGGGCGGGCTCTACATGCTCTGGCGGATCATGCGCACACCGGGCGGCCTCTAGCCGAGCGTCGCGATCACTGCCTCCGCGATGACGCGCATCGGTCGGCTCGACACCTGGCTCGCCGAGCGGAGGCGCGCGAACGCCTCGTTCTCGGTCAGGCCCTGCGTCTCCATGAGGATGCCCTTCGCACGCTCGATCGCCTTGCGCGCGGCGAGCGCCTCGGCGAGCGCGGCGTTCGCGCCGCGCTGCGCGCTCAGCTCCCCGTGCCGAGCGAGCGCCGTGCGGATCGCGGGCAGCACGTCCTGCTGGCGGAACGGCTTCACGAGGTAGCCGTAGACGCCGCTCTCGACTGCGCGCTTCACGAGCTCGTCTTGCGCGTAGGCCGTGACGATCACGATGGGGATCGGCCGCTCGTCCGCGATCATGCGGGCGGCCGCGAGCCCGTCGAGGCGCGGCATCTTCACGTCGAGCACCGCGAAGTCCGGCCGCTCCGACCGCGCGAGCTCGACGGCCTCGACGCCGTCGCGTGCGTCCACCACCTCGTGGCCGGCCGCCTCGAGCATCTCGTGCAGGTCGAGGCGGACGATCGTCTCGTCCTCGGCCACCAGCGCTTTCATCCTGCCTCCTGCCGCAACGTCACTTCGACGCTTCCGTCCGCGCGCCGCAGCAGCGTGAGCGGCCAGTTCGTGGTGCCGCCCTGCGCGCGGAGGTCGACGTCCGTGCCGCGCGACCGGTGGCGGTCGAGCGAGCGCTGGATCGCGAGCAGCAGGTCGTTCTCGCGGAACGGCTTCACGAGGTACGCGGAGACGCCGGCGTCGACCGCGCGGGCGACGAGCTCGCCGTAGCCGTAGGCGGTGAGCATCACGATCGGTACCGCGCGCGCACCGGAGATGCGGCGCGCGGCCTCGACGCCGTCGAGCCGCGGCATCTTCACGTCGAGCAGCACGAGGTCGGGCTGGTGCTCCGCGGCGAGGTCGACCGCCTCGACGCCGTCGCGCGCCTCGGCGCACACGTCGAAGCCGGCCCGCTCGAGCATGCCGCGCAGGTCGAGCCGGATCACCGTCTCGTCGTCGGCGATCAGCACTCTTGGCTTCACGTCCATGCGTTCCTCCGCTCGTCTCGGACCAACAAAAAAAGCGCCTGATGGAGGGACTCCTCCGCGGCGCCGTTGCCGTGCGACCGCCGCGCGTGCGGCGACCACGTGCGCATCCTAGCGCACCGTTCCGGCGGGAACGCTACGCGACGCCTGTGCCGGAGCCGACGCGCTCGACGACGACCTGCGGCACGCGCGCGTGCGGTGAGAGGCGGAGGCACATGCGCACGATCTCGGCGCAGTCCTCGGGCAGGATCATCTCGTCGGTGGGGATCCCGGACCACGCCGCCATCGGCGTGTCGACGAAGCCAGGGCAGATCGCGACGGTGCGGATCCCGTCATCCTCGAGCTCCGCGTTCAGCGAGCGCGTGAGCGAGATCACCGCCGCCTTCGACGCGCCGTACGTCGCGAGCCCGGGCGTGGGAGCGGTGCCGGCGATCGACGCGAGGTTGACGATCCAGCCCTTCGACTCGCGGAGCAGCGGGATGCACTCCCGCGTGACGAGAAAGAGCCCGCGGAGGTTGACGCCCATCTGCAGGTCCCAGTGCTTCGTCGGTTGCGTGTCGAGCGTGCCCGCGATGCCGATGCCCGCGGAGTTCACGAGCACATCGAGCCGGCCGTGCCGCTCGCGGTGCTCCGCGACTAGGCGGACGCATTCCTCCTCCGTCGACACGTCGGCCGCGACGGCGAGCGCGCCGAGCTCGGCGGCCGCGGCCTCGATCTTCTCGCGCCGGCGCGACACGAGCGTCAGCTCGTAGCCGTCGTTGCGGAGGGCCTGCGCGATCGCGAGCCCGATGCCGGACGAGCCGCCGGTGATCAGTGCCGCCTTCACGCGCCGACTCTACGGGAGGAGCCACGCCGCGCGCGCCGAAACGATTCGCGCAAGACGTTCCTCTCCCCCCGGCGGCGGCCGTCTGCACGAGGTCGCCGCCCGTTACGCTGCCCGCGTGGACGCCGCCGTCAAGCTGACGGACCTCGCGACGGCCGGCGGCTGTGCCGCGAAGTACTCCGCCGCACGGCTCGAGGAACTGCTGCGCGGCTTCGTGCCGGCGGAGGCCGAGAGCCTGCTCGTCGGCCTCGACCCCGCGGACGACGCGGCGGTGTACCGGCTCGACGACGAGCGCGCGCTCGTGTTCACGATCGACTTCTTCCCGCCGATCGTCGACGACCCGGACGACTTCGGCACGATCGCCGCGACGAACGCGCTCAACGACGTGTTCGCGATGGGCGGCACGCCGCTGCTCGCGCTGTCGGTCGCGTGCTTCCCGGAGGAGCTGCCGACGGCGACCGTGCGCGCGGTGTTCGACGCGGCGGACCGGCAGGTGCGCGCGGCGGGTGCGCTGCTCGCGGGCGGCCACACGATCCGTGATGCCGAGCCGAAGTACGGCCTCGCCGTCGTGGGCACGGTGCATCCCGACGGCGTGTGGCAGAAGAGCACGGCCCGGCCTGGCGACGCGGTGTTCCTCACGAAGCCGCTCGGGACGGCGCTGGTGCTCGGCGGGGCGAAGCGCGGCGTCGCGTCGGTCGACGAGGCGGTGCGCTGGATGCGCACGCTGAACCGCGACGCGGCGGACGTGCTGCGGCGCGTCGGGCCGAGCGCGGTGACGGACGTGACCGGCTTCGGACTGCTTGGGCACGCACACGAGACCGCGTCGCGGAGCGGCGTTCGCCTGCGGTTGGATTCGGCGGCGTTGCCGGCGCTCGTCGGTGCGCTCGACGCCGCGCGGGCGGGTATCTCGACCGCGGGGACGCGCAACAACCGCGCGTACGCCGACGTCGAGATCGGCAATGTGGCGCCGGAGCTCGTCGAGCTTGCCTACGACCCGCAGACCGCGGGTGGCCTGCTCGTGACGCTGCCGGCCGAGAAGGCGGTCGCGCTCGAAGCCGAGTTCGCGCGCGCGGGCCTCTTCCTCGCGCGCATCGGCGCCGTCGAGGCAGGCGCCGGCGTCGAGCTCGTCTAGCGCGGCGGCGGAATCTCGTTGCCGATCACGCGCACCACGAACGTGTACGCGTGCTTCAGTCCGACGTGTGCGCGAATGCGCCAGCAGCCGGGGGTCGGGAACGCGAGGCTCACGGGCTGGAAGCCGCTTCGGCCGTAGTAGCTCCCGATCGTCACGCGGAGCGGCGCCGACGGCGCGTCGATCCGCGTGCCACCGAGGCGGAGCTTGCCGACGACGCCGGCACGCCACCAGGCAACCTTCTGGCCCTCCGGCCTGGTGTCAAAGGTCGTGTAGGCGCGTGGCAGCCCGAGCCACAGCCGACCCTGCCGGTACCAGATCGTCGCGAGCCTCCCCATGTCGGCGTTCGGAGGCGCAACGGCGAGCGG
>JBKPLI010000015.1:0-5498 GCA_046731555.1 Actinomycetota bacterium
CGCCCAGCGTGTCGGCTCGCACGTCGCGCTCGGCTTCGTGAGCTCGCTGGCGCGGCGCATCGCGCCGGGCTTCGTGGCCGACTTCGCCGCGCGGCGGCCGACCGTTGCGGTCGACCTCTACGAGTTGCCGATGAGCGACCAGCTCGTCGCGCTGAAGAACGGCTCGCTCGACCTCGGCCTGCTCTACCTGCCGGCCGGGTGGACCCCCCACGAGCTCGCGGTCGCGCCGCTGCGGCACGAGCGCGTGCTCCTCGCCGTTCCCGCCGGCCATGCACTGGCGGATCGCGACGAGCTCGATCCGCGCGAGGCGCGGGACGAGGACTGGGTCGGCGTCGCGCCGGAGGCGATGCCGTCGCCCGAGCGCGACCTGCTCGCGCGCGCCGGTTTCGCACCGCGCGTCGTGGTCGAGGCGTCGTCGATGAACGCGTTGCTCGCGCTCGTCGCGGCCGGACGAGGCGTCGCGTTCGCGCCGGAGGCCGCGGTCGACGAGTCGCGCACCGACGTCGCCTTCGTCCCGCTCGCGCCGCACGTGCCGCCGATCGTTCTCGCGGCCGCGTGGGACGACGAGCACGCCGGCGACCTGCACGACGACGTCCTCGCGAGCGCACGCGCGGCCGCGTGAGCGACGTCGTGCTGCGGCGCGCCGACGCCGGCGACGCCGACTTCGTCGCCGAGCTCTTCAATCACGACGAGGTCGACCCGTTCCTCGGCCCGCGGCGGCCGCGCGACGGCGCCGACGTGCTCGACGAGATCGCGCTGTCGCAGGCCGAGCCCGAGGCACACGGCCTGCTGGTCGTCGAGGTCGACGGCGAGCGGGCCGGCACGATGAGCTACCGCCGCGTCAGCGAGCCGAACCGGATCGCGCACCTCGGCGGCCTCGCGCTGCATCCGTCGTTCCGCGGCCGCGGCGTCGCCGATCGCGCCGCGCGCGAGCTGCAGCGCCTGCTGTTCGACCTCGGCTACCACCGGCTCGAGCTCGCGGTCTACGGCTTCAACGAACGCGGCATCGCCCACGCCGAGCGCGCCGGCTTCGTCCGCGAGGGCGTGAAGCGCAAGGCCTACCTCCGCCACGGCGAGTGGCAGGACGCGATCCAGTACGGCCTGCTGCGCGAGGACGTCGAGTAGGCTCGCGGCCATGACGCGCTATCTCCACACCATGTACCGCATCACCGACCCGGACCGCAGCCGCGCGTTCTACGAGGCGCTCGGCCTCGAGTTCCGGCGCGAGCTGCCGATCGTCCGCAACGGCGAGCTCGAGGCGACGAACTACTTCTTCGGCGTCCCCGGCCAGGAGGAGGAGCTCGAGCTCACGTTCAACCACGACGGCCGCTCGTACGACCTCGGCACCGGCTACGGGCACATCGCCCTCGCGGTCGACGACCTCGCGAAGACGCTCGAGCGCCTGAAGGAGCAGGGCATCGAGGCCGAGCGCGAGCCGTACCGCGTCCGCGAAGGCGGCTCGCTCCTCTGCTTCGTCCGCGACCCCGACGAGTACCGCATCGAGCTGATCGACCGCAGCGGCAAGTAGCCGCGTCCAGCCTGGCATGGACGTGCTCACGCACCTCATGTTCCAGGACGGCCGGGCGCGCGAGGCAGCCGAGTGGTACGTCTCGCTCGTGCCCGGATCACGCGTCGAGCGGGTGATCGAGAACGATGCGGGGGGCGCAACCGTGTACTTCACGCTCGCCGACCGGGGCTTCATCGCCTTCGACAGCCCGATCCAGCACGGGTTCGACTTCACGCCTGCGACCTCCATCTTCGTGCGCTGCGAAGACGAGGAGCAGGTTCGTCTGCTCTTCGCGGCGATCGCCTCCGGCGGCGATGTCCTGATGCCGCCGGGCGACTACGGATTCAGCTCGTGCTTCGGCTGGACTACGGATCGCTACGGCGTGTCGTGGCAGATCGGCAAGGCCGACCGCACCCTCGGCCCTCGGTGAGCTAGAACGCCCCGGAGTACCCGTTCAGCGCCGGCTGGCCGCCGAGGTGTGCATAGAGGACGCGCGAGCCGGGCTCGATCCGTCCCGAGCGGACGAGGTCGAGCAGCGCGGCCATCGACTTCCCCTCGTACACCGGGTCGGTGAGCATGCCTTCGAGGCCGGCGCAGATCCGAATCGCCTCGATCGTCTTCGCGTCCGGGATGCCGTACGTCCCGGCGTGCCACTCGTCGAGCAGGACGATCTCGTCGTCACGAAGCGCGCGACCGAGGTCGATCGCCTCGGCGGTTCGGCGCGCGATGCGTGCGATCTGCTCCCGGGTCTGCGGGACGGTGGCCGACCCGTCGATCCCGAGCACGCTGCGCTCCCGCTCCTGCGCGGCGAAGCCCGCGATCATGCCGGCCTGCGTGGAGCCGGTCACCGAGCACACGACAACGGTGTCGAAGAACAGCCCGAGGTCCCGCTCCTGCTCCGCGACCTCGTCGGCCCAGCGCGCGAACCCGAGGCCGCCGAGGGGATGGTCGCTCGCGCCCGCCGGGATCGCGTACGGCTTGCCGCCGCGCTCTTCGACGTCTGCGAGCGCCTGCTCCCAGCTCGGCCGGATGCCGATGTCGAAGCCGGCCGGATCGAGCCGCACGTCCGCGCCCATGATCCGCGAGAGCAGGATGTTGCCGACCTTGTCGTAGACCGCGTCCGGCCAGTCGACCCAGTGCTCCTGCACGAGGACGCAGCCGAGCCCGAGCTTCGCGGCCACCGCCGCGACCTGGCGCGTGTGATTCGACTGCACGCCGCCGATCGAGACGAGCGTGTCGCAGCCTTGCGCGAGCGCGTCGGCTGCGAGGTACTCGAGCTTTCTCACCTTGTTGCCGCCGTACGCGAGACCGGAGTTGCAGTCCTCGCGCTTCGCCCAGATCTCGACCTCGCCGTCGAGGTGGCGTTCGAGCCGCTCGAGCCGGTGAACCGGCGAAGGGCCGAAGAGCAGCGGGACGCGGTCGAAGTCGCCTAGCGCCACGGCGAGAGCATCTCAGGCGAGTCGCGCTCTCACCGCGTCGAGCGCGGGCCACGGGAGGTCGGGGCGATGCGGCCGGAGCTCGCGGTCGAGCAGGTCGAGGATGGCCGGGCCGCCCTCGGCGGGGTCGAGCCGCACGATCGCCGCGAGCTCGGCTGCGAGCTCCGGGTACGCCTGCTCGAAGCGGCGCAGCGAGTCGAACTCGTCGAGGATCGACGCATTCGCGGCCGGCAGGGTCCGGATCAGCAGACGGTTCAGGTACGTCGTCGCCCAGGTGAGCATGAACGCGGCGCTGAGCGTCTCGCCTCGACGCCCGCGTCCGCCCGCGACGAGTGCGGCCGCGACGGACTTGCCGAACAGGAACAGGTCGTCGCGCGGCGGCCGCGGGTTCGCAGCGACGTGCGCGACGCGCTCCTCGACGCCGCCGCGGTCGAGCAGCACGCGGTAGCGGTCGACGCCCGCGAGCGCGATCTCCTCCAGGTCGAACACCGCGAACTCGAGCAGGTGCCCGTCGTCGTAGAGCACGACGAGCCCGTGCTCGGTCTCGCGAAACGACAGCGCGACGCGGTCGGCGCGAGGGAGCCACGAGAGGTGCTCGCGCATCTCCTCCTGCCCGCCCGGCGCCGTGATGACGAAGAAGTCGTGGTCGGACCACTCGTCGGGCGGGTAGTCGCGGTCGGCCATCGAGCCGACGGCGACGAGCCCGATCGCGCGCCCGTCCTCGCGGAGGCGCTCCGTCAGCTCGTGCGTGAACGCGCGATACTCGTCGGGGTGCACGACGGGAGCCTAGAGTGGCTGCTCGCGTCGGAGGAGCCGGCGGTCCGCGCGCTCGCGCGTCGTGACCTCCTCGGCGAGCCGGAGCCCCGCGGGGATGAGATCCTCGCCGGCCGGGTCGTCCGGACGCTCCTCGACGCGCCGCTCGACGTCACTCCGTACAAGAAGTGGCAGGGCGCGCACTGGCGGCTCGTGTCGCTCGTCGAGCTCGGCGCGCCCGTCGACGACCGCGCGCTCGACGGCGCAGAGCAGGTGCTCGCCTGGCTCACGGGCGACGGGCACCGCCGTGGGATCCCGACGATCGACGGGCTCGTGCGCCGCTGCGCCTCGCAGGAGGGGAACGCGCTCGCGGTGTGCTGCCGGCTCGGGCTCGCCGGCGACGCGCGCGTCCAGCTGCTGGCAGAGTCGCTCGTCGACTGGCAGTGGCCCGACGGCGGCTGGAACTGCGACCGCCGCGCGTCCGGCCGGCGCTCGTCCTTCAACGAGTCGCTGCCGCCGATGTGGGGCCTGCACGAGTACGCGGAGGCCACCGGCGACACGGCCGCGCGCGACGCCGCGCGGCGGACGGCCGAGCTATTCCTCGAGCACCGCCTGTTCCGCGCGCTGAGCACGGGCGAGCCGATCCATCCGTCGTGGGTCGTTCCGCATTACCCGCCGTACTGGCACTACGACGCGCCGCAGGCGCTGCTCGTGCTCGCGCGCATGGGGCTCGCCGCCGACCCGCGCGCGGGGGACGCCGTCGACGAGCTGCTAGCGCGGCGACGCCCCGACGGCACGTGGCGCGCCGGGTCACGCTGGTGGCGGCCGCCGGGCAGCACGAGCAGCAACGTGGAGTGCGTCGACTGGGGCGACGTCGCGCACCAGATGGTGACGCTGAACGCGCTGCGGATCCTCGGAGCGGCGGAGCGCTAGCGCGCACTATCGTCCCCGGCGTGACGGTCCCCGAAGCGCCGCTCGAGCAGACGGAGGCCGGCCTCGTCCCGGGCGGCGAGGGCTGGTTCGTGCTCAACGCCCGCGACGCGCACTGGCGCAGGCGCGAGGGCCGCGGGTTCTCGCTGCCGTTCGAGGGGCCGACGCAGTTTCCGCAGATCGGCGTGACGCTGTTCGTGCTCGAGCCGGGCGAGCCGATCGGCATCTACCACTGGGAGGCGAACCAGGAGGACTTCCTCGTGCTCTCGGGCGAGGCGGTGCTGCTCGTCGAGGGCGAGGAGCGGCCGTTGCGGCAGTGGGACTTCGCGCACTGCCCGCGCGACACGAAGCACATCATCGTCGGCGCCGGCGGCGACCGGTGCGTCGTGCTCGCGGTCGGCGCGCGGGAGAACGACGACGGGCCGGGCTGGGGCGGCTACACGCGCGACGAGCTCGCGCTGCGCTACGGCGCGGGCGTCGAGGTCGAGACGAGCGACGCGCGCGAGGCGTATGCCGGCTTCCCGGCGCCCGAGCCGACCCGGTACGAGGACGGCTGGCTCCCGCCCGACCCCGAGTAGGCGCGCGCATGGTCGACCGGGCTGACGTGGTCGTCATCGGGTCGGGCGGACTCGGCGCGGCGACGGCGTTCTACCTCGCCGCGCGCGGCGGCCGGAACGTGGTCGTCGTCGAGCGGCACGAGCTCGCGTCGCAGACCTCGCCTCGCGCCGCCGGTCTCGTGAGCCACGCGCGGACGACCGACCTGATGGTCGAGCTCGTCAAGCTCGCCGCCGCGAACCTCGAGCGCTTCGCCGCCGACACCGGGGAGCCGCTCGACTGGACGCGCTCCGGCAGCCTCAAGGTCGCGCGCCGCC
>JBKPLI010000016.1:0-7416 GCA_046731555.1 Actinomycetota bacterium
GGCAGCTTCGGCGGCGCGCTCGCGCGGCGGCTCGTCGACGTGGGCGAGGAGGTCGTGATCGGCTCGCGCGAGGCCGAACGGGCGCGTGCGGCGGCGGAGGAGCTCGGCGGCGGCGCGACCGGGACCGCGAACGAGGAGGCCGTCGGAGGCGTCGATCTCGCCGTGCTCGCCGTCAAGGCCGACGGCGCCCTCGACACCGCGCACGCGATCGCCGACGCGCTCGCCGACACGCCGCTCCTCAGCGTCGCGAGCCTGATCGAGTTCCGCCGCGGCGTCGGGATGTTGCCCGACCCGGAGGGCCGCTCGCTCGCCGAGCGGGTGCAGGACGTCGTACGAGCGCCCGTGGCTGCCGGGCTGCACTCGATCGCCGCCGCGAGCCTCGACGCCGAGCCGCCGGACGAGGATGCACTCGTCTGCGGCGACGACGAGCGAGCGAAAGAGCTCGCGCTCGAGCTCGCGGGCAAGGTCGTCGCCGGACGGGCGCTCGACGCCGGACCGCTCGCGAGCGCGCGCGCGCTCGAGGGCCTGACGGCCGTGATCGTGAATCTCAACCGACGCTACAAGGCGCACGCGGGCATCCGGGTCACCGGCATCCCGTGATCGCGATCCTCCCGGTCACGGGCCTGCCGGAGGTTCGCGAGGGCGACGACCTCGGCGGGCTCGTCGCCGCGGTAACCGTGCTCGAGGACGGAGACGTCGTGGTGGTCGCGCAGAAGGTCGTCTCGAAGGCCGAAGGACGCGTCGTGAACCTCGGCGAGGTCGACGCCTCGAAACGGGCGCACGAGCTCGCCGGAGCCGACCGTGACCCGCGCGAGCTCGAGGTGATCCTGCGTGAGACCGCAGCCGTGGTGCGCGAGCGTGCGCCCCTCGTCATCGCCGAGACGCGCCACGGCTACGTCTGCGCGTCGGCCGGCGTCGACCACTCGAACGCACCCGACGAGGCCACGCTCGTCCTGCTTCCGGTGGATCCCGACGCGAGCGCGCGCCGGATCCGCGCCTCGATCCGCGAGCACGCCGGCCAGGAGGTCGCCGTGATCGTGAGCGACTCCTTCGGGCGGCCGTTCCGCCAGGGGACGACCGACGTTGCGATCGGCGTCGCGGGGGTCGCGCCGCTGCGCGACCTGCGCGGCACGCTCGACCGCGGCGGCCGCCCGCTCAGGACGACCCAGGTCGCGGTCGCGGACGAGCTGGCCGCCGCGGCGAACCTCGTGCGTGCCGACAAGGCGGACGGGCTGCCGGTCGTCGTCGTGCGCGGCTTCGGCGCCGGAGGTCACGGCTCCGCACGGGAGCTCGTGATGCCGCGCGACCGCGATCTCTTCCGCTGAGCCTCGGCTTCCCTCGTTCGAGGGACGAGCCGGCGTCGATCGGACGCCGATACGGACGCCGTGGGTCTTCCCGTGGGTGCTGCGGCGCGGGCGTCTTCGGCCGCCGCCGAATCAAACGAGGGCAGCCGTCCAGAGGCGCTGGTCGAGTCGTACCGGCGCGCGGCGGAGATCTTCCACCACGTCCTGTCGGAGCAGGAGGCCGACGCGTTGCTCGACCGCATCGCGGACACGCTCGCCGACCTCGTCCCGCACCACGAGCTCCACATCTACGAGGCGAACACCGAGGCGCGCGAGCTCGTGCCCGTCTTCGCGCGCAGCGAGTACTACGACGAGATCATGAGCAGCGGTCTCGCGTTCGGCCGCGGCCTCACCGGGTGGGCGGCCGAGAACCAGCGGCCGGTCTGGACGAACCACGCGCACCTCGACCCGCGCACCGAGGTCGTCCCCGGCACGCCGGTCGAGCCCGAGGCGCTGATCGTCGTGCCGCTCGTCGCGCGCGGCGACCTCAAGGGCGTGCTCAACATCTACCGGATCGGCGCGGACGCCGCGTTCCACGACCACGACTTCGAGCTGGCGAAGCTGTTCGGCGACGCGGCCGCGCTCGCTCTCGACAACGCGCAGATCCGCGCGCGGCTCGAGTACCAGGCGCAGACCGACTCGCTGACCGGGCTCTATAACCACCGCTACTTCCACGAGCGGCTGCGATCGGAGCTGACGCGCGCGTCCCGCTCGCACGACTCGGTCGCCGTGCTGATGTTCGACATCGACGACTTCAAGAAGGTCAACGACATCCACGGCCACGGCGCCGGTGACCAGCTGCTGATCGAGCTGGCCGCGCTCGCGCGGGAGACGATGCGCGGCTCGGACGTCGTCTGCCGCCTCGGCGGCGAGGAGTTCGGCGTGATCATGACGTCGTGCGACGCCGGCGACGCACTCGGCCTCGCCGCACGCCTCACGGAGCGGCTCGACACGATGGAGTTCGAGACGGCGGGCTGCGTGACGGTGTCGATCGGTATCTCGCAGGGGCCACAGCACGCGATGAACCCGCGCGAGCTCGTCGCGTGCGCGGAGATCGCGATGATGACCGCGAAGGCGCGCGGCAAGAACAAGGCCGTCCTCTTCGACGAATCGACGACGGAGCGCCCCGAGCACTCGACCACCCCCCGCGACGTGCGTTCGATCGCGCACCTGAAGATGCTCCAGAGCCTCGCCGGCAAGCTCAACCGGCTGAACGCCGTGCGCGAGATCGGGGAGACGATCGCGACCGAGCTGCGGCTGCTCATCGACTACCACAACTGCCGCGTGTTCCTGCGCGACGGCGAGGACCTCACGCCGATCGCGTTCGTCGGCGACCTCGAGACGACGGCCGGAGGCGCTAGCGAGGCGCTGAAGACGCGTGTCGGCCACGGCATCACCGGGCGTTGCGTCGCGACGGGCGAGTCACTGCTGATCCCGAACGCGCTCGAGTGCGAGTACGCCACGCGCATCCCCGGGACGACCGAGCTCGAGGAGTCGCTCGCGGCGGTGCCGCTGCGCTACGGCTCGCGCGTGACGGGCGCGGTCGTGATCTCGAAGCTCGGCGTCGACCAGTTCGACGAGGACGACGTGCGCCTGCTCGAGGTGCTGGCCGGCCAGGCGTCGGTCGCGCTCGAGAACGCGCGCCTGTACGAGGCGCAGCGGCGCGAGGCCGAGAACGCGAAGGCGCTGCTCCGCTTCGCCGAGCTCGTCTCGCGCGCGCCGTCGTTCAGGTCCGTCTGCCGCGACACGGTCGCGGCGGCGGCCGAGCTCTTCAGCGCGGCGCGCGTGTCGCTCTGGCTGCAGGAGGCCGACGATCACTTCGCGTGCTCCGCGAGCCACGGCTTCGACGGCGACCGCGCGGCCGAGGCGGTCACGCAGGTGCGCATCAAGGCAGTGGACGTCGAGCGCTGGCTCGAAGCGCGTACCGAACCGTTCCTCTGCAGCGAGGAGTGGTCGCGCGCGAACCTCCCACCGGCGGAGTGGCACCAGGCGCTCATCGCGCCGCTGCTCGCGGGCGACGGCGTCACCGGCTGGATCGCGATCCGCTCGTCGGTCGAGACGCTCGACGACGAGACCCGGCGGCTGCTCGCCGGGCTCGTGTATCCCGCGTCCACGGCGCTGCAGAAGGCCCGCATGTACGAGCGCCAGCGCGAAAGCGCCGAGATCGCGAACGCGCTGCTCGAGGCAAGCCGCGAGCTCGCGACGGCCGAGGGGCCGGAGGAGCTGCTCGGCCGGATCGTCGAGCTCACCGCGCGCGTGCTCGGCACCGAGCGCGCCTCGCTGTGGATCCAGGACGACGGTGCCCCGTACGACCTCGTCAAGCGCGCGTCGATCGGCCACGAGGAGCGGTACGCGGCGTCGAGCTCGGCGCGGTACACGACCGAGATCGCGCACGAGTGGCTCGGCGAGCGTACGGAGCCGTTCGTGCTCGAGCCGGAGCAGCTGGCCTGCGTCCCCGGCGTCGCTCCCGAGATCGCGGCCGACCGGTTCGCGGTCGCGCCGCTGCGCGTCGACGCGTCGCGCGTCGGCGCCCTCGTGACGTTCATCGGCGAGCGCGACTTCGACGAGCGCGAGTTGCGACTGCTCGCCGGCCTCGCGCACCAGGCGAAGCTTGCGATCGAAAGCGCGGCGCACTTCGAGAGCCTCGAGCGGACGTTCGTCTCGACGGTCGAGGCGCTCGCGAATGCGCTCGAGGCGAACGACGAGTACACGTCGTCGCACGCGCGGTGGATCACGGACATGGCGCTCGAGGTCGGCCACGAGCTGCGGCTCGACCGCGACGCGCTGAAGCGGCTCGAGCTCGGCGCGCTCTTCCACGACATCGGGAAGATCGGGATCCCGTCCGAGATCCTCCAGAAGCCGGGCCCGCTGACGGACGAGGAGTTCGAGATCGTGAAGGAGCACCCGGAGCTCGGTGCGCGCATCCTCGAGCCGATCGAGCGGCTCGCCGACGTGCGCCCGATTGTGCGCGCGTGCCACGAGCGGTGGGACGGGCTCGGGTACCCGGACGGCAAGGCCGGCGACGAGATCCCGATCGAGGCGCGGATCGTGCTCGTCTGCGACGCGTTCCACGCGATGACGACCGACCGGCCGTACCGGGGGCGGCTCGACGACCGGGTGGCCGTCGGGCGACTCGTCGACTCGGCCGGCACCCAGTTCGACCCGGTCGTGGTCGACGCGTTCGTCCGGCTCTTCGGGACGGGCCGCGTCCACCCGTGCGACTAGCCGGTTCCCGTTCTCGCGCGCGCGCCTAACGGTCCGCGCCCCGCCCACACCGGGGATTCCACCCGCAACCCGCCGTGTCAATCGTACCCAGCGGACAGGTGCGGCCCTGTCACGAGACAGTGCCGATTGCGTGAAAAGAGTGCGATCGGCGGTCCGCATTGCCGCCGCGCGCGGGCGGCGGCGAGAATCGCAGCATGAAGCGTCGCGACTTCCTCGTCCGTGCCGGTGCCGTCGCCGTCGCGCCCGGTGCGCTCGCGGCCTGCGCCGAGGAAAGCGCGCCCGCCGCGACCGGCTGGGCGGCCGTGCGCGGCGCGTTCGAGCTACGCGACGGGGAGCGCAACTTCGCTGCGTGGTACCTCGCGTCGCATCCGAAGCCGGTGCGCGACGCGATCGCGCGCCACCGGCGCGGGCTCGACGCGGACGCGCACGAGTACGTGCAGCGGCACGGCGGGCTCGAGGCCGAGGCGCGCGCGGCGGCGGCGCGATACCTCGGGACGGACGCGAGCCAGATCGCGCTCACCGACTCGACGACGATGGGGCTCGGCCTGCTCTACGGGGGCATCGCGCTCAAGCCGGGACAGGAGCTCGTCACGAGCACGCACGACTTCTACGCGACGCACGAGGCGCTGCGGCTGCGGGGACGCCGCGGCGGCGCAACCGTCACGAAGATCGACCTCTACTCGCGCCCCGACGAGGCGACCGCTGACGAAATCCTCTCGAACGTCGAGCTCGCGGTCGGCCCGCGCACGCGCGTGCTCGCGCTGACGTGGGTGCACTCGTCGACGGGCGTGAAGCTTCCGGTCCGCGAGATCGCACGCGTGGTCGCCGACAAGAATCGCGGCCGCGGCTCGGGCGACCGGATCCTCTTCTGCCTCGACGCGGTGCACGGGTTCGGCGTCGAGGCGGCGACGCCCGCGCAGCTCGGCGTCGACTTTCTCGTCTCGGGCTGCCACAAGTGGCTGTTCGGGCCGCGCGGCACGGGGCTCGTCTGGGGGCGGAACGACGCGTGGGCCGAGGTGAATCCCACGATCCCGACGTTCGACGACGACGCGATCGGCGCGTGGCTCTACGACGCGACGAACGCCGTGGCGGCCGGACCGTTCAACACGCCGGGCGGCTTCCACTCGTTCGAGCATCGGTGGGCGCTGAAGGAGGCGTTCGCGTGGCGGCAGCGCGTCGGCCGCGCGAGGGTCGAGGCGCGGACGCACGCGCTCGCGCGGCGGCTGAAGGAGCGTCTCGCCGGGTCGCGCAAGTTCGCGGTCGTCACGCCGCGCGACCCCGCGCTCTCGGCCGGGCTCGTGATGCTCACGCCGTTCAACCGCGAGCCGGCGGACGTCGTCGAGCGGCTGCGCGCGAAGCATCGCGTGATCGCGACGGTGACGCCGTACCGCACGCAGTACGTGCGCCTCGGGCCGTCGATCGTCAACGACGAGGACGACGTCGACGCGGCCGCCCGCGCCGTGCACGCGGTCACCTAGCGTTCGATCACGTCGGCGTCCGGCGCGTACGCGGGGTCGTCCGCGGGCAGCGCGTCGTTCGCCCACTCGCGCGTCTTCCACGCCGGCACCGGCGTCCGGCAGTCGTCGTGCGGGACGAAGCGCGAGCGCTGCACGAGCCGGTACTCGTGGATGTAGCGCGGGCAGTTCGGAAACACCTGCGTCGCGCGCACGCGCACGACGAGTTGCGCCTCCGGGAACTCGGCGAGCAGCGGGTCGTCCTCGGCGACGGACGCGATCCCGTTCAGGCGCAGCCGCCTGCGGCCCTCGAGGTCGAGGAACAGCAGGCCGACGTGCGGGTTCACGAGCGCGTTGCCGGCGCTGAGGTACATGCCGTTCCCGTCGTAGACCGGGAACGCGATCGTCCGCTCGTCGACGACGCGCACGAAGCCCGGGTCGCCGCCCTTGTACGAGCACTGCGGCTGCCCCTCCTCGTCGGCGGTCGCGAGGAAGAACATGTCGCGCGCCTCGATGAACGCACGGTCGTCGTCGTCGATCGTGTCGCGGACGAGGCGGTTGTCGATGCGGTCTGCGAGCCGCCGCGTGTCGAACCGGTCCTGCAGGTGGCGCGAGCCGTCGTGGTAGGTGTCCACCGCCGGATGATCCCGCCGCTACCCGGGATCTTCAAGCCGCCGTAGGCGACACACCTCGACGAAGCCGAGGCCGCGGAGGATCGGCTCGGACGTCCGCGGGTCGGCCTCGACCACGAGCGCCGGGGTGCCGCGCGCGACGGCCTCGTCCCACCTGGCGCGCACGAGCGCCCGGTACAGGCCGCGTCCGCGCGCCCACGGTGCGGTCGCGCCGCCGAACAGCAGCAGCCCCCGCGGCGAGACGACGCACGAGCCGGTCCCGGCCACGCGGCCCTCGAGGTAGGCGAGGTAGTAGACGACCGCGCCCCCGTCGATCGTCGTCCGGAAGGCGTTCTCGAACCCGGCCCGCTCCTCCTCGCGGCGCTGCTCGCGCGTGCCGAACGCGTCCCACCGCAGTTCCGACGCGGCGATGTAGTCCTCGAGCGTCTCGACGCGCCGCACCTCGATGCCCTCGGGCGCGTCGGGCGGCTCGACCGTCGCCATCGCGACGAGATCGGTCGCGCGGTCGGGCGGATCGCGGAAGCCGAGCGCGCGCAGCCGCCGCTCGAGGCCGGCCGGCTCGGTCGAGGGACCGAGCCACCAGATCGTCGAGCGGTCACCCGTCAACGCGCGCGTCTCGGCAACGGTCGCCTCGACGTCGTCGGTCTGCACGCCGCTCACGGCCGCCCAGTGCGGCGCCTGCATGATCACGAAGCGGCCGCGCTCGATCCGCTCGGTGAAGCCCGGCGTGACGGCCGTGTAGCGGTCGGGCGTCTCGGCGAG
>JBKPLI010000017.1:0-27468 GCA_046731555.1 Actinomycetota bacterium
CTTGATCTGCGGGCCGACGAGCGCGTAGGCCTCACGGAGGTTCTTCCGCGCGACCGCGGTCTCGATGAAGCGCTTCGCGACGCGGCGGGCGGCCGGCTCGAGCTTCACCGTGCCCGGCACCTGCGAGCGGTCGTCCGCGGCCACGGTGCTGAGCGGCGTCTCGGTGCTCTCGCCCGTGTTCGTCCCGAAGACGACGATGAAGCCGACGATCGCGGCCGCGACGACGGCGATGCCGATCAGCCAGGGCAGCGCCTTGCGCCAGCCCGCCTTCTTGACCTGCTCGCGCTGCTCGAAGAGCGCGTCGAGATCGACGTCCGTCATGTCAGACACAGTAGACGAGCGTTCGGCCCGGGTGGTTTGCGCGCAATGTTGAATTTCGATTAACGGCGCGCGCTTCTAGAACACCGGCGTCTCGCGCCAGGTGCCCCACACCTCGCGCCACGCGTCGCAGATCTCGCCCATCGTGACGTAGGCGCGCGCGGCGTCGAGGATCGGCGGCATCAGGTTGCGGTCGTCGCGCGCCGAGTCCTGCTTGAGGCGCGTGAGGGCAGCCTCGACCTTCGCGCTGTCGCGCTTGTCGCGCAGCGCCTGCACACGCTCGATCTGCTTCCCCTCGAGCGCCGGGTCGATCTTGAGGAGCTCCGGCGCCGTGTCCTCCTCGAGCTGGTAGCGGTTGACGCCGACGACGATCCGCTGTCCGGACTCGACCTCGGACTGGTAGCGGAACGACGCCTCCGCGATCTCGCGCTGGAAGAAGTTCTCCTTGATCGCCGCCACCACGCCGCCGAGCTGCTCGATGCGGTCGAAGTAGTCGTTCGCCTGCCGCTCGAGCTCGTCGGTCAAATGCTCGAGGTAGTACGAGCCGCCGAGCGGGTCGATCGTGTTTACGACTCCCGTCTCGTGCGCGAGCACCTGCTGCGTGCGGAGCGCGATCCGGACCGCGTCCTCCGTCGGCAGCGCAAGCGCCTCGTCGTACGAGTTCGTGTGCAGCGACTGCGTCCCTCCGAGCACGGCGGCGAGCGCCTCGATCGCCGTGCGGACGATGTTCACCTCGGGCTGCTGCGCGGTCAGCGACACCCCGGCGGTCTGCGTGTGGAAGCGCATGAGCCACGAGCGCGGGTTCTTCGCCCCATACCGGTCCCGCATCCGCGTCGCCCAGATCCGCCGCGCCGCGCGGTACTTCGCGATCTCCTCGAAGAAGTCGAGGTGCGCGTTGAAGAAGAACGAGAGGCGCGGCGCGAAGTCGTCGACGGCGAGGCCGCGCTCGAGCGCCCACTCGACGTACGTGAACCCGTCGGCGAGCGTGAACGCGAGCTCCTGTGCCGCCGTCGAGCCGGCCTCGCGGATGTGGTAGCCCGAGATCGAGATCGGGTGCCACAGCGGCATTTCCTGCGCGCAGAACTCGACCATGTCGGTCACGAGCCGCATCGACGGCTCGGGCGGGAAGATGTACTCCTTCTGCGCGATGTACTCCTTGAGGATGTCCGTCTGGACCGTCCCGCGGAGGTCGCGCATCGGGACGCCCTGCTCCTCGCCGACGCAGGCGTAGAACGCGAGCAGGATCGCCGCCGGCGAGTTGATCGTCATCGACGTCGACACCTCGCCGAGCGGGATGCCGGCGAACAGTGTCTCCATGTCGGCGAGCGAGTCGATCGCGACGCCCTCGCGGCCGACCTCGCCGAGCGACCGCGGATGGTCCGAGTCGTAGCCCATCAGCGTCGGCATGTCGAAGGCGGTCGAGAGGCCGGTCTGCCCGTGGTCGAGCAGGTAGCGGAAGCGCTCGTTCGTCTCCTCCGCCGTCCCGAAGCCCGCGAACTGGCGCATCGTCCACAGCCGCCCGCGGTACATCGACGGGTAGACGCCGCGCGTGAAGGGATGGGTGCCCGGGTAGCCGAGGGCGCGCTCGTAGTCGACCGCCGAGTTGTCGGGCGTGTACAGCGGCTCGTTCTCGACGCCGCCAATCGTCGAGAACAACTCGCCCTGCCGTTCGGGCTGCGCCTCGTACAGCTCCTCGCGCCACTCATCCGTGGGCGTGGTCTTCCGCGGCTCCGTCGTCGCCATGGTCTGATTGTGCACGAATCTCGGCCCGGTGCTCGGACGCGGCTCTCGAGGGTCTAGTCTCTACCTCGGATCGAGGCTTAGCCCCTGAATCGAGGGATGCGCGCGCCGCTTCCCGACCACGCTTCACCGCTCTGACCCCTCTGGGGGATCTTGCGGGTGAAACCGGTCTGAATCCCTCGCACGGCCTCGGATTCAGCGGCTCGCCGCCGATAGACGGATTGCGCGTAGTCACGCGCGAGCGAGTCATGCGAACGAACCTCGATCTGCGGCCCACCGACGAGCGTCCGGCGACTGCCGGGCGCGTCGCCGTGCTGCTGCTGCGGGTTCGCGTGCTCGCGCTCGCGTCGCTCGCGCTTGTCGCCGGCGGCGTCGCGCTGCTCACGACCGAGGTCGGCGACCAAGGCCGCGGTGCAGGCGGCCCGTTCCTCGTCAAGACCCTTGGGCCGGCGCAGAGTGCGCCCACGCTCGAGCGCGCGCACCCGCACGGCTGGACGACGACAGTCGGCAACGAGGCCGGCTTCGGCGTCGCCCGCCGCGGCTCGCGCCTTTCACTGTCGCTCCGGGGCGCCGGCTCGTCGGCCTGGAAGGGTTACGAGCACGGCGTGCAGCGGACGACGTCGTTCGGCCGGCAGACCATCACATCCGGGCCCGGCGGCACCGAGGAATACCTCACGGTCGAGCGCCGCCAGGGCAAACGGAGCTGGACGTGGGATATCGGGCAAAGCCGAAACCTCCAGTTGAGGTCGACGGCTGAGGGCAGCGTCTTCGTCGGCCCGCCGTCCGACCCGTACCGGTTCCAGATCCCGCCTGCGGCGATCCTCGACCCGGCCGGAGACGACATCACGCCGGCCGGGCTCGCCTGGAAGGTCGTCGACGCGCGCCGGCTCGAGCTCCGCCTCGACGACTCGAAGCTGCCCGTCCCGTACGTCATCGACCCGGCGATCCTCTTCGACGTCGCGGCGAACGGCCAGGGGCACAACGTCACGTCGCTGACCTTCAACGTGACGGTTGCGACCGGGCACACGAACCGCCTGCTCGTCGTGGGCTACAACGCCGAGAACACGACGACGCAGAGCTGCCAGCCGGCAGGCGTCACCTACAACGGCACAGCGATGACGCTTGCCGCACGGGACGTGGCGATCAACCCCGCGCCGAACTACGACTGCGTCGGGCTCTACTACCAGCTCAATCCGGCGACGGGCACACGCGCGGTCGTGATCAACATGGGCGGTCAGTCCGAGGACGGCCTCGTCGGCGGCGCGGTCTCGCTCTACAACGTGTACCAGTCGGCGCCGGACACGACGGCGACGAGCCAGTCGGCCGGACTCACCTCGACCACGGTCGCGACGAACTGGGCGAACCAGCTCGTGATCGACGCGATCGGCCCGGGGGACGTGCTCGGCAACATGGCCGCCGGCGCGGGCCAGACGTCCCGCGTCCTGCGCGACTCGAGCGCGTCGGCCGGCAGCGACTCGCTCGGTATGAGCACCTTCCTGTCGACGGGAGCCGGCAATCGCACGATGTCGTGGACGCGCTCGCCGCTGCCGAACCGGAGCGCGCAGGCCGTCGCCGTCTGGCAGTCGGTCGACGACACGGCCCCCACCCACTCCCTCTCGCTCAGCGAGTCGTCGCCGTACACGGCGGTCAACGGCACGACGCTCTACTACAACGCGCAGGGCACGAACTCGGGCACGTTCACCGTCACCGACGCGCCGACCGACAACGAGTCGGGCATCGCAAACGTCATCTACCCGACGATCACCGGCCTGACGGGCGGCGGCACGGACACCGGGAGCCCGTACACGATGAACTACGACTGGACGCCGTCGACGACGGCGACCGGCGCACAGACGGTCACCGCGACGAACCGGCAGACGATGACATCGAACACGACGTTCACGCTCGTGCGCGACGTGACGGCCCCGGGCGGCAGCCCTGCGATGAACGCGAACGGCACGGCTGCCTCGGCCGGCGGCACGTCGAGCATCAACGCCACCGGCACGATCAGCGTCTCGAAGACGGACTACACGGAGGCGCAGAGCGGGACGGCGTCCGGCCTCGCCTTCTCGCTCCTCACGCGCGAGAACGGGACGCTCGCGGGCAACAACTGCTCGAGCTACGGCGCGCCGACGACGGTGACGATCACGGGCGGCAACGACGCGGCCGGCCCCTTCGCGACCGGCTGCTACCGCTACACCCTCACGGGCACGGACAACGTCGGCAACGTCGCGACGCTCACGACGACGGTCAAGGTTGACCGCGCCGCGCCGAGCTCGACGGCGACGTTCCCCGCCGCAGGCGGCAACTACAACGCGGCCGGCTGGGCCGCGGGCTGCGCGACCGCCGGGTTCTGCGGCACCGCGATCGACGCCGAGACGGCCGTCGCGAACGTGAAGGTCTCGATCAAGCGCTCGAGCGACAACACGTACTGGAACGGCGCGGCATGGTCGGGCACGGCCGAGAACCTGCAGACGGCGACCGGCACCACGAGCTGGACGTACGCGCTCGCCGCGACGAACCTCACCGACGGGCTCACGTACACGGTGCACACCGTCGCGACCGACAGCGCGGGCAACGTCGAGACCTCCTCGACCTCCACGTTCAAGTACGACACGACCGCGCCGACGTCCGCGACCACGTTCCCCGCCTCGAACGGCAGCTACAACGCCGCCGGCTGGGCCGCGGGCTGCGCGACCGCCGGGCTGTGCGGTACCGCGTCCGACGCGACCTCGAGCCTCGCCAACGTGAAGGTCTCGATCAAACGCTCGTCCGACAACACCTACTGGAACGGCTCCGCCTGGTCGGGGACTTCCGAGAACCTCCTCACCGCGAGCGGCACGACGACGTGGTCGTACGGGCTCGGCGCCGCGAATCTCGCCGACGGGCTGACGTACACCGTGCACGCGGTCGCGACCGACAACGCGGGCAACACACAGACCTCCTCCACGTTCACCTTCAAGTACGACACGACCGCGCCGTCGTCGACGACGACGTTCCCGACGGCGGGCGGGAGCTACAACGTCCTCGGCTGGGCGGCCGGCTGCGCGGGTGCGGGGCTCTGCGGCACCGCGGCCGACGGGACGTCCGGCGTCGCGAACGTCAAGGTCTCGATCAAGCGGTCGAGCGACAACACCTACTGGAACGGCAGCGCGTGGTCGGGCGCCTCCGAGAACCTGCTCACCGCGACGGGCACGACGACGTGGTCGTACGCGCTCGCCGCTGCGAACCTCGCCGACGGGCTGACCTACACCGTGCACGTCGTGGCGACCGACAACGCGGGCAACACGCAGACCTCCTCGACCTTCGCGTACACCTACGACGCGACCGCGCCGACCTCGTCGGCGACGTTCCCCGCCGCGGGCGCGAGCTACAACGCCGCGGGCTGGAACGCGGGCTGCGGCTCCGCCGGCCTGTGCGGCACGGCGTCGGACGGCACCGCTGGCGTGCAGCAGGTGCAGGTGTCGATCAAGCGCTCCTCCGACAACACGTACTGGAACGGGGCCGCGTGGTCGGGCACGGCCGAGAACCTGCAGACGGCGACCGGCACCACGAGCTGGACGTACGCGCTCGCCGCGACGAGCCTCACCGACGGCCTCACCTACACCGTGCACGTCGTCGCGAGGGACGTCGCCGGCAACACGCAGAGCTCGTCGTCCTACACGTTCACCTACGACACGACCGCGCCTTCGTCGTCCGCGTCCTTCCCGGCGGCGGGCGCGAGCTACAACGCAGCGGGTTGGGCCGCGGGCTGTGCGACGCCCGGGCTCTGCGGCACCGCCTCGGACGCGACCGCCGGTCTCGCCAACGTGAAGGTATCGATCAAGCGGTCGAGCGACGACACCTACTGGAACGGCTCGGCCTGGTCGGGCACGGGCGAGAACCTGCGCACCGCGACCGGCGCATCGTCGTGGTCGTACGGCCTTGCTGGCTCGAACCTGGCGGACGGCCTGACCTACACCGTGCACGTGGTGGCCGCCGACAACGCCGGCAACACGCAGACCTCCTCGACCTTCACGTTCACCTACGACACGACGGCGCCCTCGTCGTCGGCGACCTTCCCTGCAGGCGGCGCGGGCTACAACGCAGCCGGCTGGGCCGCAGGCTGCGCGACGCCGGGCTTCTGCGGCACGGCGTCCGGCGCGGTCGCGGGCCTCGCGAACGTGAAGATCTCCGTCAAGCGCGGCTCCGACAACACCTACTGGAACGGCTCGGCCTGGTCGGGCGCGAGCGAGAACCTGCGCACGGCGACCGGCACGTCGAGCTGGTCGTACGGCCTCCCCGCCTCGAACCTCTCCGACGGCGTCACCTACACGGTGCACGTCGTGGCGACGGACAACGCGGGCAACGTCGAGACATCATCGATCTGGACGTTCAAGTACGACACGACCGCGCCCGCGTCTACGCTCACGTTCCCGGCGGCCGCCGGCAACTACGACGCGGCAGGCTGGGCGGCGGGCTGCGCGACGGCCGGCCTGTGCGGCAGCGCCTCCGACGCCACGGGCGGCGTCGCGAACGTGCAGGTCTCCGTCAAGCGCAACTCGGACAACACGTACTGGAACGGCACGGCGTTCTCGGGCGCGAGCGAGAACCTGCGCGGCGCGACCGGCACGACGAGCTGGTCGTACGGCGTCGCCGCCTCGAACCTGGCGGACGGCATGTACACCGTGCACGTCGTCGCGACCGACACCGCCGGCAACGTCGAGACGTCTTCCACGTCGGCCTTCCGCTTCGACTCGACCGCGCCGACCTCGGGCGCAACGTTCCCCGCCGCCGGCGGGGCGTACAACGCGCTCGGCTGGGCTGCGGGCTGCGCGGGCGCGGGCCTCTGCGGCTGGGCGGCCGATACGTCCGGCTCGGGCGTCGCGAACGTCAAGGTCTCGGTCAAGCGGTCGACGGACAACACCTACTGGAACGGCGGCGCGTTCTCCGGGACGAGCGAGAACCTGCTCGCGACGACCTACGCGGCGGGGGCTTGGAGCCACGGACTCGCCGCCGCGGCGCTGACCGACGGCGCGAGCTACACCGTGCACGTCGTCGCGACGGACGTCGCCGGCAACACGCAGACCTCCTCGACGTTCGCGTTCCTCTACGACACAACGCCGCCGGTCACGACCGACAACGCGCCGCCGGCGCCGCAGAACGCGGCTGTCACCGTCACGCTCACGCCGGCCGACGGCGCAGGCGGCGGCGTCGCGCAGACGCAGTACAAGGTCGACGGCGGCTCGTTCACGACCGGCACGAGCGTCTCGGTCCCGGCGCCCGCCGACCACTCGAACGACGGCGTCCACACCATCACCTACCGCTCGACCGACGTCGCGGGCAACGTCGAGAACGACCGCACCGCGTCGGTGACGATCGACACGACGGCGCCGGTCGCCTCGATCACGAGCACACCTTCGAGCCCGACGAGCTCCACGGCGGCGAGCTTCTCGTTCACCGCCGACGAAGCGGTCAGCGGCTTCCAGTGCTCGATCGACGGCGGCGCGTTCTCCGCCTGCGCGAGCCCGGAGAGCTACAGCGGCCTCGCCGAGGGGAGCCACACCTTCCGCGTGAAGGCGACGGCCGACCTCGCCGGCAACGCAGGCGCCGCCGCGCAGCACACGTGGACGATCGACACGACCGCGCCGTCGTTCGCGAGCGCGACGGCCGCGGACGACACGCTGACCGTGACCCTCGACGAGACGCTCGACGCGGGCCAGGTGCCGGCCGGGAGCGCCTTCACCGTCACGCGCAACGGCTCGCCGCTGGGCGACCCGACGGTGGCGGTGTCGGGTGCGAACGTCACACTGACGCTGCCGTCGGCGCTGAACCACGGCGACGTCGTCACCGTGGCGTACACCAAGCCCGGCTCCGGCGCGACGCTCCGCGACGCGGCCGGCAACGAGGTCGCAACGTTCGCGGCGCGCCCGGTCACCAACAACACGTTCGGCCAGCCGCCGGCGGCTCCGGCGCTCGCCTCGCCCGCCGACGCGGCAAAGCTCAACACCGCGACGCCCACGCTGAGCGCCCGCTTCGACGACCCCGACACGAACGACACCGGCACGCTCGTTTTCCGCGTGTGCGCCGACGCGGCCTGCGGCAGCCCGCTCGGCGCCACGTTCTCGTCGGTCTCCGGCGTCGCGAACGGCACGAACGGCTCCGCCGCAGTGCCCGCCGGCCGCATCACGGCCGACGGCACCTACTACTGGCAGGCGCAGGCGAAGGACGACGTCAACCAGGCCTCGCCGTGGTCGGCGATCCGCTCGTTCTCGGTCGACACCGGCGCGCCGTCGCTGCAGTCCGCCTCCGCGACCGGCACGACGCTGACGCTCACGTTCGACGAGGCGCTCGACGAGGGCAAGGTGCCGGACGCCAGCGCGTTCGCAGTCACGCGCAACGGCTCGACGCTCACCGTCACCAACGTCTCGATCGGCGGCGGCGTCGTCACCCTCACGCTCTCTGCCGCCGTCCGGAACGGCGACGACGTCGACGCCACCTACACGAAGCCGGGTTCGGGCGACACGCTGCGCGATCCGAGCGGCAACGAGGTCGCGTCGTTCGGCCCGACGGCCGTGACGAACGGCACCGCGAACGTGGCGCCGAACGTCGCCGCGCCGGTCAGCCCTGCGAACGGCGCGAACCTCGGAACCGCGACGCCGACGCTCCGCGCGACGTTCTCGGACGACGACACGAACAACACGGGCACCGTCGACTTCCGCGTCTGCTCCGACGCCGCGTGCACCCTCCCGCTCGGCGCGGCGTTCTCGTCGCCGTCCGGCCTCGCGAACGGCGCCGACGGCAGCGCGACCGTCCCGGCCGGCCGCATCGCCGCCGACGGCACCTACTACTGGCAGGCGCGCAGCACCGACAACGGCGGCGCGAGCTCGGCCTGGTCGGCCGCCCGCTCGCTCGTCGTCGACACGGCCGCGCCGGCCACGACCGACGACGCGCCGGCCGGGTGGCGGTCGACCGCCGTCACCGTCACGTTGGGCGCCGGCGACGGTTCGGGCACGGGCGTCGCCCAGACCGTGTACCGCATCGACACCGGCTCGTTCCAGACCGGCACGAGCATCTCGGTCCCGGCGCCGGCGGACCACTCGAACGACGGCGTCCACACGATCACCTACCGCTCGACCGACGCGGCCGGGAACGTCGAGGGCGACCGCACCGCGACCGTTCGCATCGACACGACGAAGCCGGCAACGACGGACGACGCGCCCGCCGGCTGGACCGCCTCGCCGGTCACGGTGACGCTCTCACCGACCGACGCCAGCGGTACGAGCGGCGTCGCGCAGACGCACTACAAGGTCGACGGCGGCTCGTGGCAGACGGGCACGAGCGTCGCGGTCCCGGCGCCCGCCGACCACTCGAGCGACGGCGTCCACACGATCACCTACCGCGCGACGGACAACGCAGGCAACGTCGAGAGCGACCGCACCGCGCTCGTCCGCATCGACACCACGGCGCCCGCGACGACCGACGACGCGCCGGCGGACTGGCAGAGCACCGCCGTGACGGTGACGCTGTCGACGGGCGACGGCGCGGGCAGCGGCGTCGCGCTGACGGAGTACAAGGTCGACGGCGGCTCGTTCACGACCGGCACGAGCGTCTCGATCCCGGCGCCCGCCGACCACTCGAACGACGGCGTCCACACGATCACCTACCGCTCGACCGACGCCGTCGGCAACGCGGAGGCCGACCGCACGGCGACCGTGCGCGTCGACACGACCGCGCCGACGACGATCGACGACGCGCCCGCCGGCTGGAGCAACGGGCCGGTGCTCGTCACGTTCACCGCCGACGACGGCGCCGGCACGAGCGGCGTCGCGCAGACCGAGTACGAGGTCGACGGCGGCTCGTTCGCGACGGGCTCGAGCGTCAGCGTCTCGACCGCGGGCGTGCACACGGTCACGTACCGCTCGACCGACGCGGCCGGGAACGTCGAGGCGCACCGCACGGCGACCGTCCGCATCGACACGACGAGCCCGAGCACGACGGACGACGCGCCTGGCGGCTGGCAGCGCACGCCCGTCACCGTCACCCTCGCCCCGGCCGACGCGGGCGGCTCCGGCCTCGCCGGCACGACCTACCGCGTCGACGGCGGCTCGTGGCAGTCGGGCACGAGCGTCTCGATCGGCGCCCCGGCCGACCACTCGAACGACGGGACGCACACGATCACCTACCGCTCGACCGACGCAGCGGGCAACGTCGAGGCCGACCGCACCGCGACCGCGCGCATCGACACGCGCACGCCGGCCTCGAGCGCGAGCTTCCCGGCCGCCGGCGCGAGCTACACGGCCGCCGGCTGGAGCGCGGGCTGCGCCGGCTCGGGCGGCCTCTGCGGCACCGCATCCGACACCGGCGCGGGGCTGCAGCAGATCGAGGCGTCGATCCAGCGCTCGTCCGACAACACGTACTGGAACGGCCTCGCGTTCTCGGGCGCCGTGGAGAGCCTCCGCCTCGCGACGGGCACGTCGAGCTGGGGCTACGCGCTTCCGCTCCCCGCGCTCGAGGACGGCGTCACCTACTCCGTGCGTGTCGTCGCGACGGACCTCGCCGGCAACGTCGAGAGCTCGTCGGCCTTCTCGTTCGCGTTCGACACGACCGCGCCGACCACGTCCGACGACGCGCCGGCCGGCTGGTCGAAGACGCCGGTCACCCTCACGCTGACCCCGGCCGACGCGACTTCGCCCGTCACCTCGACCGTCTACTCGGTCGACGGCGGCATGCCCGTCGGCGGCACGACCGTCGCGATCCCGGCGCCGGCCGACCACTCAGACGACGGCGTCCACACGATCACGTACCACTCGGTCGACGCGGCGGGCAACGCCGAGAGCGATCGCACGGCGACCGTCCGCATCGACACGACGAAGCCCGCGACGACCGACGACGCGCCGGCCGGCTGGTCGAACGCGGCCGTGTCCGTGCACCTTGCGCCGGCCGACGGCGGCAGCGGCGTCGCGCAGACCGACTACTCGGTCGACGGCGGCCCGTTCCAGACCGGCACGACGGTGGTCGTCCCCGCGCCCGCCGACGGCTCGAACGACGGCTTCCACACGATCGCGTACCGCTCGACCGACGCCGCCGGCAACGCCGAGGCCGACCGCACCACGACCGTCCGCATCGACGCGACGAAGCCGACGACGACCGACGACGCGCCTGCGGCCCCGAGCCGTACGGCCGTCACCGTGACGCTGTCGCCGGCCGACACGGGTGGCTCGGGCCTCGCGCAGACGCAGTCCAAGGTCGACGGCGGCGCATGGCAGACCGGCACGTCCGTGCTCGTGGCGGCGCCGGCCGACCACTCGAACGACGGCCTGCACACGATCGCGTACCGCTCGAGCGACGACGCGGGCAACGTCGAGGCCGACCGGACGGCGACGGTGCGCATCGACACGACGAAGCCGATGACGGGCGACGACGCGCCGGCCGGGTGGTCGCGCACGCCGGTCACGGTCACGCTCACGCCTGCCGACCTGGGCGGCTCGGGCGTCGCGCAGACCTTCTATGCGGTCGACGGCGGCGCGTTGGCGCCGGGCACGTCGGTCGCGATCCCCGCGCCCGCGAACCACGCGAACGACGGCGTGCACACGATCGCCTACCACTCGGTGGACGAGGCCGCCAACGTCGAGGACGACCGCACCGCGACCGTGCACATCGACACCACGAAGCCGAGCACGAGCGACGATGCGCCGGCCGGCTGGTCGCGCACGCCCGTGGTCGTGAACCTCACGGGCACCGACGGCGCGTCCGGCCTCGCCGACACGGAGTACTCCGTCGACGGCGGCGCGTTCCAGAGCGGCACCGTCGTGGTCGTCGCCGCGCCGGCGAGCCACGCGAACGACGGCGTGCACACGATCGTCTACCGCTCGACCGACAACGCGGGCAACGTCGAGAGCGACCGCACGGCGACGGTCCGCATCGACACCACGAAGCCGACCACGAGCGACGACGCCCCGGGCGGTTGGTCGAAGACGCCCGTGACGGTCACGCTGACGCCGTCCGACCCGGCGGGCTCGGGCGTCGCGACGACGACCTACGAGGTCGACGGCGGCGCGACGCAGACCGGCACCTCCGTCACCGTCGCCGCGCCCGCGAGCCACGCGAACGACGGCGTCCACACGATCACCTACCGCTCGACCGACACGGCCGGCAACGTCGAGGCCGACCGCACCGCGACGGTCCAGATCGACACCACGAAGCCGAGCTCGAGCGACGACGCGCCCGCAGGCTGGTCGAAGACGGCCGTGAGCGTGTCGCTCTCGAGCGGCGACGGCGCAGGCTCGGGCGTCGCGACCACGACGTACGAACTCGACGGCGGCGCGGCGCAGACCGGCACCTCGGTCACCGTCGCCGCGCCGGCCGACCACTCG
The DNA here is from genome assembly GCA_046731555.1 of Actinomycetota bacterium. GTDB lineage: Bacteria > Actinomycetota > Thermoleophilia > Gaiellales > Gaiellaceae > PALSA-600. The sequence continues at coordinate 12,414 of JBKPLI010000017.1, forward strand.
AACGACGGCGTCCACACGATCACGTACCGCTCGAGCGACCACGCCGGCAACGTCGAGGCCGGCCGCACGGCGATCGTCCGCATCGACACGACGAAGCCCGTGACGACCGACGACGCCCCGGCCGGGGCCTCGAGCGACGACGTCCTCGTCACGCTCGCCCCGAGCGACGCAGCGTCCGGGATCGCCACCACGACGTACGAGGTCGACGGCGGCACGACGCAGACCGGCACTGCCGTCACGGTCGCGGCCCCCGCCGACCACTCAGACGACGGCGACCACACGATCACCTACCGCTCGACCGACGCGGCCGGGAACGTCGAGGCCGACCGCACCGCGACCGTGCACATCGACACGATCGGCCCGACGGTCGTCATCACCTCCTCGCCGGCCACGCCGACGAGCTCGACGTCGGCCGACTTCGAGTTCACCTCGAACGACGGCGGCACGACCTTCCAGTGCAAGCTCGACGGCGGCTCCTACGCGCCGTGCGCATCGCCGCTCCTGATGACGAGCCTCGGCGACGGCTCGCACACCCTGTCGGTGAAGGCGGCGGACGGCGCGGGCAACGGCGGCGTCCCCACGACGAAGACGTGGGTCGTGGACACGACCGCGCCCACCGTCGGCTTCTCGTCGACGCCGCCGGCCGACAGCAACTCGACGAGCGCGAGCTTCGCCTTCTCGGCCTCCGAGGGCGCAACCTACACGTGCCGCCCCGACTCCGGCTCGACGGTGCCGTGCGCCTCGCCGTTCCCGGTCACCGGCCTCGGCGAGGGCGGGCACACCTTCCGCGTCGAGGCGACGGACCCGGCCGGCAACACCGGCTCGCGCACCTACGCGTGGACGGTCGACACGCAGTCGCCGACCGTGTCGATCGACTCGGCGCCGTCGGCGCTCTCGAACGAGGCCTCGCCGGACTTCGCGTTCTCGTCGTCCGACGGAGCGACGTCGTTCGACTGCCGCGTCGACGGCGGCGCCTGGGCGACCTGCACCTCCCCGCTCACGCTGACCGGCCTCGGCGACGGCCCGCACGGCTTCGAGGTGCGCCCGATCGACGCCGCCGGCAACGTCGGCGCCGCCGAGACGTTCTCGTGGACGCGCGACACGTCGGCGCCGGCGGTGACGATCGCCGACGGCCCGGCCGACCCGACGAACCAGACGGGCGCGACGTTCACGTTCTCCTCGGCCGACGGCGGCACGAGCTTCGAGTGCGGGGTCGACGGCGGCGCGTTCGCCTCCTGCTCGTCGCCGACGAGCTACAGCGGCCTCGCCGCCGGCCCGCACACGTTCCGCGTGCGCGCGATCGACGACGCCGGCAACACGGGCGCAGCCGACACTGCGACCTGGACGATCGACCTCTCGGTCCCGTCGATTGCGATCACCTCCGGCCCGAACGGCTTGACGAACGCGACCGGCGCGTCCTTCACGTTCACAGCCGACGCGGGCACGACCGTGCGCTGCAGCCTCGACGGCGCCGCGTTCACGCCCTGCTCCTCCCCGGTCACCTTCAGCGGCCTCGCCGACGGCCCGCGCACGGTCACGGTGCGCGCGACGAACACGGCCGGCACGAGCTCGACCGACACGCGCGGGTGGACGGTCGACACCGTCGCGCCGACGGCGAGCCTCGGCGGCGCCCCGACGGCCTCGACGCAGGCCGACGACGCGACGCTGAGCTTCTCGTCGCCCGACGGCGGGACGAGCTTCGAGTGCAAGCTCGACGGCGGCGCGTGGGCGCCCTGCACCTCGCCGGTCGCGGTCTCGGCGCTCGCCGACGGCCCGCACACCTTCTCCGTCCGCTCGGTCGACGACGCGGGCAACACCGGCGCGCCCGTCGGCGCGAGCTGGACGGTCGACACGACCGCCCCGAACGCGACGATCGGCTCGCGCCCGGCCGACCCGACGAACGACACCGGCGCGTCCTTCACCTTCACGGCCGACGAGAGCGGCACGACGTTCGAGTGCAACGTCGACGGCGCCGGCTTCGCCGCCTGCACGAGTCCGGCCACGGCGTTCGCGCTCGGCGACGGCGCGCACACCTTCGAGGTGCGCGCAATCGACGCGGCCGGCAACATCGGCGGCGCCGACACCTACGGCTGGACGATCGACACGACCGCGCCCGGCACCTCGATCACGGGCAGCCCCGCGCTCCTCGCGACGACCGCGACCGCCTCGTTCACCTTCACGAGCACGGAATCCGGCTCGACCTTCGAGTGCCGCCTCGACGGCGGCGCCTGGGGCCTCTGCCCGGCCTCGTACGCCGGTCTCGCCGAGGGCTCCCACACCTTCGAGGTGCGGGCGACCGACCCCGCCGGCAACACGGACGCGACTCCCGCAAGCTTCGCGTGGACGGTCGACACGCTCCCGCCGACCCTGACGATCGACAACGGCCCGAGCGGCACCGTCGCCTCCACGAGCGCGACGGTCGACTTCACCGCCGAGGCCGCCGCGACCGTCACGTGCTCGCTCGACGGCGGCCCGGCGGCGCCGTGCACCTCCCCGGTCTCGCTCACGGGCCTCGCGCAGGGCGCGCACACGCTCGAGCTCGTCGCGACCGACGCCGCCGGGAACACGACGACGCGCACGCGCGGCTGGGCGGTCGACACCGTCGCACCGTCGGTGACCGTCGACTCCCGCCCGGCGCCGCAGACGGCCTCGTCCTCGGCGTCCTTTGGCTTCTCGAGCCCCGACGGCGGCGCAAGCTTCGAGTGCAGGCTCGACGGCGGCGCGTTCGTGTCGTGCAGCTCGCCGGAGGGCTACAGCGCACTCGCCGACGGCCCGCACACGTTCGTCGTGCGCGCGTCCGACGCGGTCGGCAACGCCTCGACGGACTCGGAGACGTGGACGATCGACACCGCCGACCCGACGGTCTCGTTCGCGAGCCCGAGCGACGGCGCGTACCTCAAGGCCGCGACGGCCACGGTCGCAGCGGCGGCGAGCGACGCGGGCTCGGGCGTCGCGAGCGTCGAGCTCTTCGAGTGCACCGCGACGGGCGCAGGCTGCCCGGGCGACACGTGGACGTCGATCGGCATCCGCACGTCGGCCCCGTACAGCGTCTCGTGGACGCTGCCGGGCGACGGCGTCCGCGCACTGCGCGCCGTCGCGACCGACGGCGTCGGCCACTCGACCTCCGAGACGATCGAGGTCACGCTCGACCAGACCGCGCCGACCGGCTCGCTCTCCGACCCGGGCGCGTACGTCCGGGGCGACGTGGCGCTCCACGCGACCGCGTCGGACGCGACGAGCGGCGTGAACTCGGTCGACTTCAACTACAGCGGCCCGGCGAGCGGCGCGTTCGCAAGCGCCGTCGGCACGACCTACGACGGCACGTGGCACACGGCCGGCCTGCCGGACGGCAGCTACGACCTCAACGTGTTCGTCACCGACCGCGCGACCAACACGTTCACGCCGGCCGTCCCGCGCACCGTTCTCGTCGACAACACGGCGCCCGCCGCGGCCGTCGACGACCCGGGCGCGTTCGGCCACGGCACGATCGCGCTGACGGCGACGGCGAGCGACGGCGGCTCGGGCATCGACGCGACGAAGACCGCCTTCGAGCAGTCGGCGGCGGGTGCGAACGCCTGGACGCCGAGCGCGGCGCCGGCGAGCTGGACGCCCGCCGACGGCGCGTACGACCTGCGCGTCCGCGTCGAGGACCGCGCCGGGAACGGCACGACGAGCGCGACGCGCACGATCCTCGTCGACAACACGCCGGCGACGACGACGGACGACGCGGACGGTGCCTGGCACCGCACCGACGTCACCGTGCACCTCTCCCCTGCCGACGCCGAGTCGGGCGTCGCGAGCACGGAGTACGACACGGGCTCCGGCTGGCAGACGGGCACCTCGGTCACGGTCCCCGCGCCGGGCGACGGCTCGAACGACGGCGTCCACACGATCACCTACCGCTCGACGAACCGCGCGGGCGTCGTTGAGGCGAGCCGGACCGCGACGGTGAAGATCGACGCGACCGCGCCCACCGCCTCGGTCGACGCGCCGGGCGCCGGCACCGTCCTCCGCGGCGCGACCGACCTCCAGTCGACCGTCAGCGACGCGACCTCGGGCGTCGGCACGATCGCGTACCGCGTCGCGCCGGCCGGCACGTCGGAGGCGACCCCGTGCAACACCTGGGGCACGCAGGTCCCGGCGCACCTCGACACGACGACGCTCGCCGACGGCCTCTACGACGTGCGCGTGGTCGCGGTCGACAACGCCGGGAACGGCCGCTGCTCGGCCTTCGTACAGAACGTGCGCGTCGACAACACGGCGCCGGACACGGTCGACGACGCGCCCGCGGGCGAACAGAACCACGACGTCGTCGTCCACCTCGTCCCGACCGACGCCGGCTCGGGCGTCGCCTCGACCTCGTATCGCCTGAACGGCGGCGCCTGGCAGACCGGCACGACCGTCACGGTCGTCGCGGCCGGCCACGAGGGCGAGAACACGATCGAGTACCGCTCGACCGACCTGGCGGGCAACGACGAGGCCGTCCGCACGACCTCGGTCGTCATCGACACGACCGCCCCCAACGGCGGCGGCGCGAACGACCCGGGCTCGGTGCTCCGCGGCGACGCGCACCTGACCGCCTCCCCGTCCGACGGCGACGTCGCCTCGGTCGAGTTCGCGTACCGGCCGGACGGCTCGACCGGCTCCTACACCTCGATCGGGACCGACCTGAGCGCACCGTACGACGTCACGTGGGACACGACCTCGGTGCCGGACGGGCTCTACGACCTGAACATGATCGTCGTCGACCGCGCGGGCAACTCGACCGTGACGCCGCTGACGGTCAAGCGCGTCGACAACACGTCGCCCGACTCGGCGAACGTCACCTCGCCCGCCGCCGGCGCGGTCCGGAGCGGCGACGTGATGATCACCGCGACCGCGACGGATGCGGGCTCGGGCGTCGCGACCGTGCGCTTCGAGGTCAAGGCCGCGGGCGCGGCCGGCTTCACGACGGTCGACACCGACACCTCGGCCCCGTGGTCGGCGGTCTGGAACTCGCGGACCCTGGCCGACGGCCCGGCCGAGCTGCGCGTCGTCGTCACCGACGTCGCAGGCAACACACCCCTCGTGTCGGCCCTGCGCACGATCACGATCGACAACGACGCGCCGACGGTCGGCCTTTCCGCCCCGGCCACCGCCGCCGGCGACGTCTCGCTCGGCGCGACCGTGCCGGGCGACGTGACCGGCGTCCGCTACGAGCGCAGCCCGCACGGCGCAGACACGTGGACGACGATCGGCACCGCGAACGTGTCGCCGTTCGGCGTCACGTGGTCGACCGGCGCGGTCGCCGACGGCGTCTACGACGTGCGCGCGACCGCGACGGACGTCGGCGGCAACACGGGCAGCGACCTGAAGACCATGCGGGTCGACAACGCCGCACCGACGAGCGCGCTCACCGCGCCGGCTGCCGGCGCCGTCGTCGGCGGGCCGTCCGTCGCCGTCGCAACGACCGCATCCGACGCGGGGGTGGGCGTCGCCGGCGTGACGTTCGGCTACCGCGCGGCCGGCTCGAGCGACCCGTGGACGGACATCGCAGCGGACGCGACGGCCCCATACGGCGCGACCTGGGACACGACCGGCCTCGCGTCCGGCGACTACGAGCTGCGCGTGCTGGCGGCCGACGCGGCCGGCAACTCGGCGCCGTCCGCGGTGCGCGTCCTCACCGTCGACTCCACCGCCCCGACGGGCGCGTTCGCCGGCCTCGGCTCGACGCTCTCCGGCACTGCGACGCTGCACGTCACGACGGCCGGCGGCCCGACCCGGGTCGCCTACGAGGTGCGCGGCACAGACGGCGTGTGGTGCCCGGTCGCGACCTCGACGAGCGCGCCGTTCTCGGTCGCCATCGACACCTCGCTGCTCGCCGACGGCCCCTACGACCTGCGCGCGACCTTCGGCGACGAGTTCGGCAACGCCTCGACCGACGTCGCCTCCGTCGTCGTCGACAACACGATGCCGTTCGTCGTGACCTCGAACGACGGCTCGCGCGTCGACTCGGCCGACGGCTTCGACTTCACGACGAGCGAGGACCTTTCGGCCGTCGACGACCTCGAGCTCGACGGGCACCCCGTGCTCGCGACCCCGACCGTCAGCGGCCGCGACGTCTCGCTCACGACCGGCCCGCTCGGCACCGGCGCCCACGTGGTCGCCGGCACGCTCGTCGACGACGGCGGACACCGCGCGCCCTTCCGCATCAACGTCACCGTCGGCACGGCGGCCGCGAACGGCGCCGTGCTCGAGATCGCGAAGAACGTCTCCACGACCGCGTGGACGACGCTGACGGCGCTCGACTCGTCGGCGACCGTCTCGGTGCCGCCCGCCTCGTACGGCCGCCCGGCCTCGATGGACTTCCTCGTGCTGCACGTGAAGCCGGCCGCAAGTGACGCGGCGAGCGTTGGCACCGGCGTCGCGCCGGCCTCGAACATCGTCGACGTCACGGCGACGTGGCATTCGACCGGCGTGGAGCAGCACTCGTTCGACGCGCCGATCCAGATCGCGCTCACCGACCAGACCGGCGGCTCGGGCGTCCCCGCGACGCTCGAGGACGGCCGCTGGCGCACGATCCCGCGCCTCGACGGCACGACGCTCCCGGCGACCTGGCCGGACGGCTTCTACCGCGACGGGTCGGGCGTCCACGTCCTCACGCGCCACCTGACGCTGTTCACGCTGCTGCGCGACGTGCAGGCGCCGCCCGCGCCGATCCACTTCGGCGGCGTCGTCGCCGGCGACGGCCTCACGCTCCGCTGGCTGCCGGGCCGCGACAACACCGGCGCGCTCTCGCACTACACGCTGTTCGTCGACGGCGAGGCGTACGCCGACTACGGCATCGACCAGCTCGAGACGAAGATGGGCGCCTTCACGGCCGACGACATGCGCGAGTTCACCATCCGCGAGTACGACCTCGCCGGCAACCCGAGCGCACTCGCCGGCCCGCTCCGAGCCGTCCCGCACCTCGTCGGCCTCACGCTCGACGAGGCGAGGGCGGCCCTCGCCGCGCGCGGCTTCACGCTCGGCACCGTCACCGAGGTCGCCTCGTCGGCGCCGGCAGGCACCGTCGTCGGCTCGGCGGAGGTGCTCGTCCGCATGAAGGGCAGCGCGATCGACGTGCAGGTCGCCCACGGCGTCGCCGCGGCGGGTCCGTTCACGTTCGGCGTCGTCGCGACGAAGCGCGTGCCCGCGCGGTGGGCGACGATCGCCGCGCGCGTGAAGGTCTCGAAGCCGGCGCGCGTAGACGCGGCGCTCATCAACCCGTGGGGCCGCCCGGTCGCGTCGTGGCGCCTGCGCGCGAAGACCGGCGCCTCGATCGTGCGCCTCCGCCTGCGCGACATGCGGCCGCGGACGGGCATGTACACGCTGCAGTTCAAGGCGGTGCCCGGCGCCGCGGCCGACCGCGTCGTCCGGAAGCTCCGCGTGCAGGTCGGCGGCCGCCGCCCCGTCGAGAAGCACGTCGACGTCGTGCTGGCGCTCGCGCCGGCGACGAAGCCGCGCACGCCGGCCGGGATCCGCTACCTCGCCGCGGCAGACCTCGATCGCGTGTTCGCGCTCGCCGGCAGCCGGTCGCGCAACGTCCGCGCGGTCGCGATCGACATCGACACCTACGGCGTCGGTGCCGTCCGGACGCTCCATGCCGTCTTCCACAACGTGCGGATCGTCGCAAGCTCCTCGAGCGCCGCCCAGCAGAGCCAGGCGAAGCGGGCCGGCGCGACCGTCTCCGTGCCTCGCACAACCGCCCGGGCGAAGCTCGTCGCGCTCGTCGACCGCCTCGCCCGCCGCTAGCCGCGCTATCTTGCTCCGCCGTGCGGCGCTTGTTGCTCGTCTGTCTCGTCGCCCTGGCCGTACCGTCCGGGGCCGCCGCGGGGACGATGTTCGTCGGCGCAGCCGAGGACCAGGCCCGGAGCCTCGACCCGGTCGTCGCGAAGTCGCGGATGGACCTCGCCGCGCTCGCCGGCTTCGACGCGGTGCGGATGACGACGCTGTGGTCGCCCGGGCAGCGCGAGGTGGGCGGCGACGAGCTGCGCGCGCTCACGAACGCGGCCGCCGCGGCGCAGCTCGACGGCATCCGCCTGATCCTGTCGGTCTACAACCGCGACGGGCGGTCGACCCCGGTCACGGCGCGGCAGCGCGCGGACTACGCATCGTTCACCGCCTCGATCGCGCGCAAGGTGCCCGCGATCGACGACTTCGTGATCGGCAACGAGCCGAACCTGAACCTCTTCTGGATGCCGCAGTTCACGAAGACCGGCGGGAACGCCGCGGCGGTCGCGTACGAGCGGCTGCTCGCACAGACCTACGACGCGCTGAAGCGCGTCTCGTCCGACGTGAACGTGATCGGCGGCGCGCTCGCGCCGCGCGGCCAGGACAAGCCGGACGCGCGCCGGCAGACGCACTCGCCGTCGACGTTCATCGTCGACCTCGGCAAGGCGTACCGGAAGACGCACCGCCGCAAGCGGATCATGGACATGCTCGCGCTGCACCCGTACGCGGTCTCGTCGAAGCTCGCGCCGACGTTCGCGAACCCGAAGAACACGTCGCTCGGCATCTCCGACTACGACAAGCTGCGCCGCCTGCTGACACGCGCCTTCCAGGGGACGCCGCAGCCGGGCTTCGGACTGCCGATCCTCTACGACGAGTTCGGCTACCAGTCGAAGATCCCGGCGCGGAAGAAGCGCTTCTACCGCCACCTCGGCTCGGTCGCCGCGCGCGACGCGGTGTCGGAGGCGCGCCAGGCCGCGTCGTACTCGCGCGCGTTCGCGATCGCGCAGTGCCAGCCGACCGTCGTCGGCCTCCTGATCTTCCACGTCGCCGACGAGCGAGACGCACGCGCCTGGCAGTCGGGCGTCTATTACACCGACAACAGCCGCAAGTCGAGCTTCGGCGCCGTGCGTTCGGCGGCGCTGCGGGCGCAGCGCGGCACGCTCGTGAAGTGCGCGCGCCAGAAGCTGCGCGGCGGCATCGAGAACGTCGCCTTCCACGACCTCTCCGCGAGCGAGAAGCCGTCGCTCGACATCGACTTCCGCTGCTCGTCGGTGTGCCGCTACGAGGCCCGGATCGTGAGCTCGACGCACGGCACGCTCGCGCTCTCGGCCTCCGGAACGACGTCGTCGGGCAGGCAGACGGCGACGCTGCCCGCGGCGGGCCTCGACCCGGGCACGTACCAGTACGCGTTCCGCGCGGTCGCGGCAGGACGTCCGGGCACGGCGGTCGCGCGCTTCAGCCGCCCGTTCGTCGTCCCGTCGCGCGAGGGCGAGCCCGAGGAGCCCCAGACGCCGTCGCTCGTGCCGCCGCGCGTGCTCTCGTCGCTGCCGCTCCTGCCGTCGCTGCTCGCGACGCTGCCGGCGCGGGAGCCGGCGCCGACGAACTAGCGCGACGCGCCCGGCTTCCAGAGCGGCTCGTCGCCCGCGTTCGCCGCGCGCGCGAGGATGAAGAGCAGGTCGCTCAGCCGGTTGAGGTAGACGAGCGCGAGCGGGTTGAGCTCCCGCTCCTGCCCGGCCGCCAGCACCTCGCGCTCGACGCTGCGGCAGGTCGCGCGCGCGACGTGCAGCCGCGCCGCCGCCTCCGTCCCGCCCGGCAGCACGAAGCTCTTGAGCGGCTCGAGCTCCGCGTTCACCTCGTCGCAGTCGTGCTCGAGCGCGTCGATCTGAGCCTGGGTGACGCGCAGCTTCCCGTCGTCCTCGGCGAACGGCACGGCCAGGTCGGCGCCTAGGTCGAAGAGCTCGTTCTGGATCCGTGCGAGCCGCGCGTCCCCGGCCGCGACCTGCGCCCAGCCGACGACCGAGTTGAGCTCGTCGACCGCGCCGTACGCGCGCAGCAGCGGGTCGAGCTTCGAGACGCGCTTCCCGTCGCCGAGCGACGTCTCGCCGCGGTCGCCGCCGCGCGTGTAGATCTTCGTGAGCCGGACGGGCTCGTCCGGAGCGCGCCTGGTCACTGGGCTTGTGCCTCGCCGGGCACCGGGGGAACCTCCCGGTTCCCCCGAGACCCCCTCCACTGGTCCGCTGCGCGGACAGGAGCTGCGCTCCCACCGAGGATCGACCGCGCGATCACGAGGCGCTGGATCTCGCTCGTGCCCTCGTAGATCTCCGTGATCTTCGCGTCGCGGTAGTAGCGCTCGACCGGGAACTCCTTCGTGTAGCCGTAGCCGCCGAGGATCTGGATCGCCTCGGCGGTCTGCCGGCGCGCCATCTCCGATGCGAACAGCTTCGCCTTCGCGCCCTCGGACGTGTGCGGCTTGCCCACGTCCTTCAGCCACGCGGCGCGCAGGACGAGCAGGCGCGCAGCGTCGATCTCCATCGCCATGTTCGCGAGCTTGTGCTGGATCGCCTGGAAGTTCGCGATGCGCGTCCCGAACGCACGGCGCTCCTTCGCGTACGCGAGCGCGACGTCGTAGCCGGCCTGCGCGATGCCGACCGCCTGCGCCGCGATGCCGATGCGGCCGCCGTCGAGCGTCGACATCGCGATGCGGAAGCCGTGGTTCTCGTCGCCGATCAGCCGGTCTCCGTCGACGGTCGCGTCGACGGTGAGGTCGTTCGTGACCGACGAGTTGAGTCCGAGCTTCTCCTCGTCGCGCGTGATCGTGACGTGGTCGGCGTCGAGGATGAACGCCGAGACGCCGCGCGCGCCGGCCACGTCGGGGTCGGTGCGCGCGAAGAGGAGGAACGTGCCGGCGTGGCGTCCGTTCGTGATCCACTGCTTCGAGCCGGTGATGTGCCAGCCGCCGTCGGCCGGCTCGGCGCGCGAGACGATCGACCCGGCGTCGGAGCCCGCACCGGACTCGGTGAGGGCGAACGCGCCGAGGTACTCGCCGCGGGCGAGCGGCGGGACGAAACGCGACCGCTGCTCGTCGGTTCCGAACGCGAGGATCGGCAGCGTCACCGCCGAGGTGTGCACCGCGACGGTCACGCCGACGCCCGCGTCCGCGCGCGAGAGCTCCTCGAGCGCGAGCACGTATGAGACGAAGTCCGTACCGGCGCCGCCGTACTCCTCGGGCACGCACGCGCCCATCAGCCCGAGCTCTGCGAGGCGTGCGAACACCTCGCGCGGGAAGCGGTGCTCGCGGTCCCACTCGGATGCGTGCGGCTCGATCTCGGCCTGCGCGAAGTCGCGCGCGAGCGCCTGGATCTCCCGCTGGTCGGCCGTGAGCCCGAAATCCACCCGGACAGACTCTAGATGCTTGGTTTACTTGGGCTCGGCCTCGAGCTTGTAGCCGACGCCGAAGCGCGTCTGGATGAAGCTGTGGTGCGGTGCGACGCGGTCGATCTTCTGCCGCAGGCGGCGGACGAAGACGTCGACGGTACGGTCGCGGTGCGTCTCGCGCCGGCCCCAGACCTTCTGCAGCAGCTCGTCGCGCGTCACGACGCGGCCGCGGTCGAGCGCGAGTGTGTAGAGCAGCTTGAACTCCGTCGGAGTCAGGCCCGCGTTGTGGCCGTCGACGTAGGCCTGCACCTCGCGTGGGTCGATGCGCAGCTCCTCGATCTCGACCGGGTCGCCGCGCCTGCCCTCGGCCGGCCGCACGCCGCGGCGGGCCGCCGCACCGACGCGGGCGACGAGCTCGCGCATCGAGAACGGCTTCACGAGGTAGTCGTCGGCGCCGATCTCGAGCGCGTGCACCCGGTCGTGCTCCGTGCCGCGCGCCGAGACGACGACGATCGGCGTCCCGATTCCCTCCGAGCGCGCCGTCTCGATCAGCTTCCAGCCGTCGAGCTCGGGCAGCATCAGGTCGAGGACACACACGTCGGGGTTCTCGAAGCGGAGGCGCGCAAGGCCCAGCTCGCCGCGGCCAACGACCACCGGGTCGAACCCGGCCTGCGCGAGGTGCCGCGCCATCCCGTCTGCGATGACGTTGTCGTCCTCGACGATCAGGACCTTTGCCACGCTCGTACCATAGATCCGGGTGCGGTTCTCCTCGGGTTTCAGACTGGTGACGATCTGGTGAAGCGTCTGTTCGGACGCAAGGTCGACGATCCCGACGTGGAATCCGACGACATGGCCCCGGAGCCCGTCGCACCGCCCGCGGCCCCGCCCGTCGAGGAGACGGACCAGAGCTTCCACGAGCTCCGGACGGGGTTCACGGCCGCCGTCTCACACGAGCTGCGAACGCCGCTCGCGCGCATCCTCGTCTTGCTCGACTCCGCGGACCTGCCGGGCGCGGACGTCCACCGGCTGATCGAACACGCGCGTGCCGAGGTCGAGCACGCGGGCGCGCTCATCGACGAGATCCTGTTCCTCTCCGAGCTCGAGAGCGGCAAGGAGGTCGTGGCGCTCGGTCGCACGAACGCCCTGCCGGTGGTCGAGGACGTCGTGCGCACGCTCGACGACACGGCCGCGCGCGCGGGCGTCGAGCTGCGCGCCGACGGCGACCCGGACGTCGACCTCCCGCTCCGGCCGCGGATGCTCCGGATGGTGGCCGAGAACCTGACGGAGAATGCGATCCGCTACGCGGGCCACGGCGCGACGTTCACGCTCTCGGCCCACCGCGAAGGCGACACCGTCGTCCTCGCCGGTGCCGACGACGGGATCGGCGTCGCCGACGCGGACCTCCCCCGCCTCTTCGAGCGGTTCTTCCGCGCCGACCGCGCCCGCGCCTCGCGCGGAACCGGGCTCGGGCTCGCGATCGTGAAGCACGTCGTCACCGCGGCGGGCGGCAGCGTCGACGCCTCGAGCGCCCGCGGCAGCGGCCTCACGATCCGCTGCGTCTTCCCCGTCTCCTGACGCACGAAGGACGCCCGGAGGCGCCCTTCGTCAGGCGGGATCGTTCGTGGGGGCTAGCCCGCGCTCTGGATCTTCTTGATCGTCTTCTGCGCCGCGACGAGCGCCGGCTTGGGCAGCGGGACGAACAGCAGCTTCGCCGTGTACTCCTGCTTCTGGCCGAGGGTGACGGCCCAGTTGATCATCTTCCGCAGCTCGGTGGCCTTCGCCGACGACGTCGGGACGATCACGTAGGTGAACGTGCAGATCGGGTACGCCTTCGCGTAGGCCTTCGACGGGTTGACGATCGAGCCCGCGTTGTCCGGGCCGAGCGACTTGAGCGTGATGCCCTTGGCCGCCTCGGTGATGGCGCGGAGGCCCGGCAGCGTGAACCTGCCGGCCGCGTTCTGGACGTAGGCGAACTTGAGGTGGTTCGCCAGCGAGTACGCGACGTCGACGTAGGTCAGAGCGCCGTCGGTGCGCGAGACGACGCCCGCGACGCCCGAGGAGCCGCGTGCGCCGACGCCGGTCGGGAAGCTGACCTGCGTCGAGTTGCCGACCTTCGACTTCCATTCGGGGCTGACGTGCGTGAGGTAGTCGGTGAAGTTGAACGTGGTGCCGGACGCGTCCGAGCGGAAGACCGGCGTGATCTTCAGGCTCGGCAGCGTCGTCCCCTTGTTGACGCTCTGGATCGCCGCGTCGTTCCAGTTCGTGATCTTGCCGAGGAAGATGTCCGCGAGCACCTTGCCGTTCAGCTTGAGACGGGCGGAGGCGCCGGGGACGTTGTAGGCGATCGAGGTGGCGGAGAGCGCCCACGGGATCTGGACGCAGCCCTTGCACGCCGTCGTCTGGTCGGGCGTGAGCGGGGCGTCGGAGGCGCCGAAGTCGACCGTGCGGTTCGTGACGGCGGCGATGCCGGCACCCGAGCCGACCGCGCTGTAGTTCAGGTTGATGCCGAACGCACCGCCGAGGGCGGGCGTCCACTTCGCGACGAGCGGTGCGACGAACGAGCTGCCGGCGCCCGTGATGGTCGTGTCGTTGCTCTTCGCACCCGCACCGGCGACCGCAGCGAGCGCAACGATGGAAACAGCGACGACGAGGGCGAGCCCTCTCTTCATTGACGTTCTCTCCTTGTCCCTGAGGGGTCGGGTCACGGCGCTAGGTTCGCGTGGCTGCTCTCGAGCGTGGGCTGACCGGACGTTGCGGACCGGTGTCGATCTGGTGAACGCCGGCGCGAGTGCCGCCGGGCCTACCTGACCTGGCCCAGCTTGCGCCGCGAACGATCGAGCAGGACGCGCGCCGTGAGGCTCGTGACGAGCACGAACGCGATCAGCACGAACGCCGCCGCCCACGCCTGCTCGTGGAGCTTCGGGTCCGCTTGCTCGGAGTAGATGAAGATCGTCAGCGGGATCGAGTTCACGGTCTTGCCCGGGTCCCAGTTCACGGTCGTGCCTGCCGCGATCGCGCACGTGAAGAGGAGCGGCGCGGTCTCGCCGGCCGCGCGCGCGATCGCGAGCGTCGTGCCGGTGACGATCCCGCCGAGCGCGCTCGGGATCACGACGCTGACGATCGTCCGCCACTTCGAGGTGCCCAGCGCGTAGCTCGCCTCGCGCAGGTGGTTCGGGACGAGCGCGAGCACCTCCATCGTGGCGCGCGCGACGAGCGGCAGCATGATGATCGACAGCGCGAACCCGCCGGCGTAGGCGCTCTGCTGGTGGCCCCAGCCGGTGATCGGCAGCCCCGACTTGACGATCAGCGTGAAGACGAAGACGCCGATCACGATCGAGGGGAACCCGTTCAGGATGTCGAGCCAGAGCCGCACCTGGCCGGCGAACCGCCCCGAGGCGAACTCGCTGACGTAGATCGCGGTCAGGACGCCGAACGGGAGCGCGATGGCCGTCGCGATCGCGACGAGGATCAGCGTGCCCACGAGTGCCGGCGCGATGCCTCCGCCCTCGCCGAAGAGCACCGGCCCCTTCGTGAAGAAGTCGAGGTTGAGCGCCCCGATGCCGCGCGAGAGGACCGACCAGACGAGGATCACGAGCACAGCGATCGCGAGGCCGGCCGCGACGAGCGCCACGCCCTCCGCGAGCTTGTTCACGATCAGGCGCTTGCGCGCCCGGCCCGTCGCCTTCAGCGAGAGCCCGCCGGCGTCGGCCATCTAGGCACCTTCCGCGCGCCGGAGGTCGAAGCGCCGCACGATCAGCTGCGCGCAGACGTTCGTCACGAACGTGATCCCGAGCAGGATCAGCGCGAGGTAGATCAGGGCCGAGATCTGCAGGTCGGTGACCGCGCCCTGGTACTGGTTTGCGAGCCGGCTCGCGAGCGTGTCGCCCGGCTGGAAGATCGACCGGTGCAGCTGGTCGGAGTTGCCGAT
>JBKPLI010000018.1:0-24629 GCA_046731555.1 Actinomycetota bacterium
CAACGCCCCGCGCAGGAGCTCTCGCCTCTTGCCGCGCGCCTGACGACCGACCGCGAGGACGTCGACGGCTTCTTCGAGGTACGCGTGCAGGGGGCGACGGCGTCGCGGGCCAGGTCGACGAGCTCGGCGTCGCGCAGGAAGCGCCCGCTCGAGCCGCTGCTGCGGGTGGTCGATCGCGCGCCAGTCGTCGAGCTCGGGCCACGCGTTCGCGGTGAAGTAGTGGCTCGAGCACGGCGCCGCCTTCGCCACACAGCCCGGGAGCCTCGCTTACGGCGCACCCGGCATCAGCGACGCGCTCACCGGCTTCGTCTCGATGAACGGCACGCTCGACCTCGAGGTGACACGTGTCCTCGAGGTCGACGACCTCGCGCTCGTCGTCGGCGTCTGGTCGTTCGACGGCACCGGGCCGGACGGCGAGCCCGTGCGGCTGGAGGCGAAGAACGCCGACGTCCTGCGCCGTCAGACCGACGGCACGTGGCGCTTCGTGATCGACAACCCGTGGGGAACCGACTGACGCGAGCCGGCTGGGGCGGCTTTCTCAGCGCCCCAGCCACTCGACCTCGTCGTCCGTCAGCTCGAGCGCAGCGGCGGCGAGTGCTTCGTCGAGGTGGTCGGTCGTCCCGGTTCCGACGACAGGCAGCACGTGATCCGGCTGCGCGAGCACGTACGCGAGCGCGATCGCCGTAGGCGACGTGCCGCGCCGAGCCGCAAGCTCGTTCGCCCGCTCGCGCCTCGCCTCGTTCTCCTCGCTCGACCAACTCGGCGGGGCCTTGCCGGCGAAGTAGCCCGTGGCAAGGCTCGACCACGCGAGCATCCGCAACCCGAGCGCCGCGAGCTCGCCCAGCTCCTCGCGCGTGACGGCGAGGCAGCCCGGCCACGGCGCGGCGACCATCTCTGCGAGCGAGAAGTGGTTGCTGAACGCCACGAGCGCGTCCGGATGCGTCCGGTCGACGTACGCCTTCAGCTCGCGCGTGCGCGCGAGCGTCCAGTTGGACACGCCGAAGGCGCCGATGCGGCCGGCGGCGACCTCCGCGAGCAGCGCGTCGGCGAACGCCGCGGCCGGCAGCGCCGTGTCGTCGCGGTGCAGCAGGAACACGTCGAGCCGGTCGACCCCGACATCGCGCCTGATGCGCTCGATCTCGCCCGGCACGTCCGCCGGCGAGCACACGGGCGGATGGCACCCCTTCGCATAGAGCACGATGCCGTCCGGGAAGCCGCGCGCCTGGAGCCAGCGCCCGACGCTCTTCTGCGCCTCGCCGTCGAGGTAGACGTTGGCGAGGTCGATCGCCCGTCCGCCGGCGTCGTAGAAGCGGTCGAGCAGTCCCGCCGCGGCCGAGCCGTCGGGCAGGGCGAACGTTCCGAAGACGATGCGCGAGCGCCTGCTCGCCGTGTCCTCCGTGGTCATGTGCACCTCTGCTCCGCGGGCCGCCCGCCCCGCCGCGCAAGCGGAGCGGGCGGCCGGCGCGGACTCAGTCGTGGTCGTGGTGGGTGGTCGAGAACTGGTAGATGGTCGTGGTCTTGTACTCCTGGCCCGGCCGCAGCACGGTCGAGGGGAAGTTCGGCTTGTTGGGGGAGTCGGGGAAGTGCTGCGTCTCGAGCGCGAAGCCGTCGCCCTGGCGGTACATGCGCCCGCTCGTGCCGACGAGCGTCCCGTCGAGGAAGTTCCCCGAGTAGAACTGGATCCCGGGCTCGGTCGTGAAGATCGAGAGGACACGACCACTGTCAGGCTCCGTCACACGCGCGGCGAGGAGCATCGAGGTGTCGCTGAAGCTCCGCCGGTTGAGGACCCAGTTGTGGTCGTAGCCGCGCCCGATCACGAGCTGCGGGAACCCGTCGCGGATGCGATCGCCGATCGGCGTCGGCCTCCTGAAGTCCATGGGTGTGCCCGACACCGAGTCGATCGCGCCCGTCGGGATCAGGGTCGGGTCGACCGGCGTGTAGCGCGGTGCGTTGAGGAACAACTCGTGGTCCTCGATCGAGCCCGTCCCCTCGCCCTGGAGGTTCCAGTAGGCGTGGTTCGTGAGGTTGATGACGGTGGCCTTGCCGAGGACGTGCGCGCTGTAGTCCATGCGGATCTCGTTGCGCTTCGTGATCGTGTACACGACCTGGCTGACGAGCGTCCCGGGGTAGCCCTGGTCGCCGTCGGGGCTCGTGAACGTCATCTTCAGCCCGACGTCGTCGCCGTTCTTGAACGGCGTCGTCGCCCAGATGTGCTTGTCGAAGCCGACCGTGCCCCCGTGCAGCGAGTTCGGAGGGTTGTTGATCGGCAGCTGGTAGGTGACCCCGTCGAGCGTGAACCGGCCGAGCGCGATCCGGTTCGCGTAGCGCCCGGTGATGCACCCGAAGTACGGGCTCTTCGCGACGTAGTCGGCGAGGTTGTTGAAGCCGAGCGTGACGTTGGCCGTGCGGCCCCTGCGGTCCGGGACCTTGACCGACTGGATGATGCCGCCGTACGTCATGATCTTGACTTCCATGCCGCGACCGTTCGAGAGCGTGTAGAGGTCGACCGGTCCTTCGCTGGTCGACCCGAACGGCTCCTTCGTGATCGTCGGCGACGAGTGGTGACCGGTCGTCGCGAACGCGCTCGAAAGCCCGACGATCGCGGCGGCGAGCACCACGATTCCGGCGACGAGGGTCCTGCCGAGCGGTTGAGGCATGAGCTCCTCCTGTTGAATTGGCTCTGCCGCAGGGTTGCTTGCAGTCGGGCGATTGCGTCTACGCGATTCCCACCTCCTCTCGTGAGCGCTGCCTGATCGCGCGCAGCCGCTTCATCACGCTGTCGGGATCGCGGCCGAGGAGGTCGTGGAGCCGCACGTACTCGCGGTACAGCTCCGAGTACACGGCGTGGTGCTCGTCCACCGGCTCGAACACGCGCGGGCTCAGGCGCGCCATGCGCCGCGACGCCTCGGCGACCGACGCGTAGCCGCCGAGCTCCGGGCCGGCCGCGACCGCGGCGAACAGCGCTGCGCCGAGCGCGGGCGTCTGCTCCGACGCGGCGACCGCGAACTCGCGGCCCGTGACGTCGGCGTAGATCTGCATCAGGAGCTCGTTCCGCTGCGGGAGTCCACCACACGCGACGATGCTCGTCACCGGCACGCCCGCCGACTCGAACGCGTCGACGATCACGCGCGTCCCGAACGCGGTCGCCTCGAGGAGCGCCCGGTAGACCTCCGGCGCCCGCGTCGCGAGCGTCATGCCGACGACGAGGCCGCTGAGATCGGCGTCGACGAGGACGGAGCGGTTGCCGTTCCACCAGTCGAGCGCGAGCAAGCCGCTCTCGCCGGGACGCAGCTTCGACGCCTCCTCCTCGAGCACGACATGCACGTCCACCCCGCGCCGCCGCGCCGCTTCGTGGTACTCGGGCGGCACCGCGCGCTCCACGAACCACGCGAAGACGTCGCCCACGCCCGACTGGCCGGCCTCGTAGCCGAAGAGACCGGGCACGACGCCGTCCTCGACGACGCCGCACATCCCTTCGACGGACGCGAGCTCGTCGCCGAGCAGGATGTGGCAGTTGCTCGTCCCCATGATCACGACGAGCGTCCCGGGCTCGGTCACGGCCGCCGCCGGCGCCGACACGTGCGCGTCGACGTTCGCGACCGCCACCGGCGTGCCGCGGCGCAAGCCTGTCAGCGCCGCGGCACGCTCGGTGAGGACCCCCGCGCGGGACCCGATCGGAGAGATCGAGCGCGCGAGCTTCTCGTCGACGACGTTCTCGAGGCGCGGGTCGAGTGCGGCGAAGAAGTGCCGCGACGGAAACCCGTCGCGCTTCGACCACATCGCCTTGTAGCCGGCGGTGCAGTTGTTGCGCGTCTCGACGCCCGTCAGCTGCCAGACGACCCAGTCGGCCGCCTCGATCAGCCGCTCCGCCCGGTCGTAGACCTCCGGCGCCTCGTCGAGGATCTGGAGCGTCTTCGCGAAGAACCACTCCGATGAGATCTTCCCGCCGTAGCGCTGGAGCCACGGCTCCCCGCGCTCGGCCGCGACGGCGTTGATGCGGTCCGCCTCGGGCTGCGCGGCGTGGTGCTTCCACAGCTTGACCCAGGCGTGCGGCTCGCCCCGGAGACTTTCGACCATGCACAGCGGCGTGCCGTCGGCGGTCGTCGGCAGCATCGTGCAGCTCGTGAAATCGATGCCGATGCCGATCACGTCGCCGGGGTCGATGCGCGCGTCCGCGAGCACCGCCGGCACCGTGTGCCCGAGCGTGCGCAGGTAGTCCTCGGGGTCCTGCAGCGCCCAGTCGGGCTCGAGCGCGACGTGCTCGTAGGGCTCGGGGAGCCGCTCGTCGAGGACGCCGTTCGCGTACGGGTACACAGCGGTCGCAACCTCGCGGCCGTCGTCGACGTCGACGAGCACGGCCCGACCCGACTCGGTGCCGAAGTCGACGCCGACCGCGTACCTGCTCATGCGGCCTGCGGCTCCACGACGACCTTGAGACCGCGGCGCGAGCGCAGCGCGTCGAACGCCTCGCGGCCGCGCGACAGTGGATAGCGCTCCGTGACGAAGGGCGCCAGCTCGACGCGGCCGCTCTCGGCCAGACGGATCGCGCGCGGCAGGTCTGTCGGCTTCATGCGCCGGCAGAGCGACAGGGTCAGGCCCTTGCGCCGAGCCGTCGAGGCGGTGAACGACGTGCGGTCGTCCGAAGGGATGCCGACGAGGACGAGGCGGCCGCCCGGCCGGAGGGTGTCGACGGCACCGGCGACCGCCTCGTCGTCGCCGGCCGCCTCGAAAGCGACGTCGAGGGCACCCGGCACGTCGTCCTCGCCGACACGCCTGTCGGCGTACGCGTGCGTCGCGCCCATCGCCTCCGCGGCCGAGACGCGGTGGCGCAGCGGATCGGTGGCGACGACGACGCCCGCACCGACGAGCCGCAGCAGCTGGACGAGCAGCAGCCCGAGCGGGCCGCACCCGAACACGCCCGCGGTCATCCCCGGGCCCGCGCGTCCGAGGTCGAGCGCGTGGAGCGCGACTCCGAGCGGCTCGAGGAGCGCCGCCTCGACGTCCGTCACGGCGTCCGGCAGCGGGTACGCCAGCCGCTCGGGCCACGCCATGAGCGTGCGCAGGGCGCCGTCGGTCGGCCCGTTGCCGGCAAACCGGCACGCGACGCAGAGGTGCTCCTCGCCGGCCGTGCACGGCGCGCACCTGCCGCACGCGTTCGCGGGATCGAGCGCGACTCGTTCACCCGCACGCGGCCCGTCCGCCACCGTGCCGACGAACTCGTGCCCGAGCACGAGCGGGTGATCGAGCACCGCGTCTCCGATGCGGCCCTCCGCGAACCAGTGCAGGTCGGAGCCGCAGAGGCCGACAGCGGTCACGCGCAGGAGCAGCTCGCCCGCCGCGGGCTCGGGCGCCGCCTCGTCGTGCAGGCGCAGGTCGCCCTTGTCGTGGAGACGAAGCGCGATCATCGCGGCTGCCCGTAGTAGGCGCCCGGGCCGTGCTTGCGCGTGAAGTGGCGCTGGTGCAGGTCGCCGTCGAGCGCCGCGAGGTCCGGCCGCAGCGCGAGCGTGTCGAGCGCCATCGCCGCGACGGTCTCGAGCGCGATCGCGTTCTCGAGCGCGGCCGCGACGTCGGCGCCCCACGCGAACGGCCCGTGGGAGGCGACGAGCACGGCCGGCGTCTCGAGCGGGTCGAGCCCGCGCTCCTCGAACGACTCGACGATCGCGTCGCCGGTCCGCTCCTCGTAGTCGCCGTGGATCTCGTCAGCCCTCAGAGCGCGCGTGACGGGCACGGCGCCGCGGAAGTGGTCGGCGTGCGTCGTGCCGAGGCACGGCAGCTCGCGGCACGCCTGCGCCCATACGGTAGCCGCGACCGAGTGGGTGTGGACGATGCCACCGACGTCGCCGAAGCGCCGATACAGCACGAGGTGCGTCGGCGTGTCGGACGACGGCCGCCCCTCCCCCGCGACGCACTCGCCGCTCTCGAGGTCGACGACGACGACGGTCTCCGGGCGGAGCTCGTCATAGGCGACGCCGCTGGGCTTGATCGCGAGCACGCCCGCGTCGCGGTCGACGGCGCTCACGTTGCCGAACGTGAGGACTACGAGGCCGGCGCGGACCAGTGCGTGGTTCGCCTCGCACACGCGCTCACGTAGCTCGCGGTGCCCGTCCACCGTCACAGCCCCTGCGCGAGGTGGTAGTAGACCGAGTTCCAGCGCAGCTCCTTCTTGAGGTCGCGGACGGTCGTGCCCTCGTCTATCGCGACCAGCTCGATGCCGGCGATCTCGGCGAAGTCGGCGAACACCTCCGTCGTCAGGGCGCGGCTCAGCGTGGTGTGGTGCGGGCCGCCGGCCTCGAGCCATGCCTCCGCGGCCACGGCGAGACTCGGCTTCGGCCGCCATACGGCACGTGCGACCGGCAGCAGTGCCGGCTCCTCCTCCGGCGGCACGATCTCGACCTCGTTCGCCACGAGCCGGAAGCGCGTGCCGAGGTCGAGGAGGCCGACGACGACCGCCGGCCCCGCCGCCGCCGTGAAGACGAGCCGCACCGGGTCGTCGCGCCCGCCGATCGACAGCGGGTGGATCTCGCAGCGCGGTCGCCCGTTGCCGATCGACGGGCAGACCTCCAGCATGTGC
The DNA here is from genome assembly GCA_046731555.1 of Actinomycetota bacterium. GTDB lineage: Bacteria > Actinomycetota > Thermoleophilia > Gaiellales > Gaiellaceae > PALSA-600. The sequence continues at coordinate 6,572 of JBKPLI010000018.1, forward strand.
GCCCCCAGCACACGCGGGTCGCCGGGCGCGAGGTCGTACGTGTAGTCCTCCATGAACGACGTGCCGCCCTCGAGCCCGGCGCTCATGACCTTCGCGATCCGGACGAGCGCGGCGGTCTTCCAGTCGCCCTCGGCGGCGAAGCCGTAGCCGTCGGCCATCAGCCGCTGCACGGCGAGCCCCGGGAGCTGCTTGAGGCCGTCGAGGTCCTCGAACGTGTCGGTGAACGCGCGCGCCGAGTGCGCCTCGAGGAACGAGCGCAGGCCGGCCTCGATGCGCGCCGCCTCGCGGAGCGACTCGCGCCGCTCCCCGTCGCGTGCGAGCGCCGGGGCGAGCTCGTACGCGTCCTCGTACTCCGTCACGAGCCGGTCGACGGCGGCGTCGTCCACCTCGCGCGTCGCCGCGACCAGCTCGCCGACGCCGTAGCCGTCGACCGCCACGCCGAGCCGGATCTGCGCCTCGACCTTGTCGCCCTCCGTCACCGCGACGCGCCGCATGTTGTCGCCGAAGCGCAGGACCGTCAACGACTGCGCCTCGCTCCACCCGGCGGCGGCGCGCGTCCACGCCGCGATGCGGCGGACGACCTCCGGGTCCTGCCAGTGGCCGACGACGGTCTTCCGGGCGCGCCGCATGCGCGTCTCGAGGAAGCCGAACTCGCGGTCGCCGTGCGCCGACTGGTGCAGGTTCATGAAGTCCATGTCGATCCGCGCCCACGGCAGGTCGCGGTCGAACTGGGTGTGCAGGTGCAGGAGCGGCTTCTGCAGCGCTGCGAGCCCGGCGATCCACATCTGCGCCGGCGAGAACGTGTGCATCCACGCGGCGAGTCCGATGCACGCCGGGTCGGCGTTCGCCGCGAGGCAGAGCGCACGGATCGACTCCGCGTTCCGCAGCACCGGCTTCGCGACGACGCGGACCGGGATCCGATCCTCGGCGTCGAGCGCCTCCGCGAGGCGTTGCGCGTGCTCGTCGACCTGCGTGAGCACTTCCTCGCCGTAGAGATCCTGGCTCCCGGCCGCGAGCCAGACCTCGAGGTGCCCGAGCGCCTTCATCACGTGCCGCCGGTGCGGTACTCGGCCGCGACGATCTCCGTCAGCTCGTCGACGGACGTCTCGGACGTGCGGCGGTCGAACGCGATCGCGCCGTTGCGGAGCAGGTTGACGCGGTCCGCGACCTCGAAGACCTGGATGTAGTTGTGCGCGATCAGGATCATCGAGACGTCTCCGCGCTCCTTCAGCTCGCGGATCAGGTCGAGGATCAGCTTCCCCTCCCGCGCGCCCATCGCGGCGAGCGGCTCGTCGAGGAGGAGGATCGTCGCGCCCGAGTGCACCGCGCGCGCGATCGCGATCGCCTGGCGCTGCCCGCCGGAGAGCATCGCGACCTCGGCGTTGACCGACCTGAGTGTGCCGATGCCGATGTCCTCGATGTACCGGCGCGAGCGCTTGCGCATCTCACGGTTGTTCAGCCAGCGGATCGGCCCGACGCCGGCCGTGATCTCGCGCTTCAGGAACATGTTGTGCGCCACCGACAGCGTCGGGACGAGCGCGAGGTCCTGGTAGACCGTCTCGATCCCGAGCGACCGCGCGTGGTCGACCGAGCGGATCGAAACCTCCTCCCCGTTCACGAAGACGCGCCCGCCGTCCGGCCGCTGGAAACCGGTCAGGATCTTGACAAGCGTCGACTTGCCGGCCCCGTTGTCGCCGACGAGGCCGAGGACCTCGCCCTGCGCGAGGTGCATCGAGACGTCGATGAGCGCCGTCACCGCGCCGAAGCTCTTCGACACGTTCTCGACGCGGATCGCATCCGGTTGCTTGCCGTTCTCGCTCACTGCAGCTTCCCGAGGTTGCGGAGGCGCGCGACCTGCACGTTGGCGATCATCGAGACGAGGATCGCGATGCCGATGATCAGGTCGAACGTGAACGCGCTGACGCCGATGATGTTCAGGCCGGTGCGCAGGATGATCAGCACGCCGACGCCGATGAAGCTGCCGATCACGGTGCCGACGCCGCCGAACAGCGACGTGCCGCCGATCACGGCGCCCGCGACGGCGAGGAACATCAGGTCGGGGCCGCCCTGCAGCGGGACGATCGTCGTGATGCGCGTCGAGTCGAGGATCCCTGCGAAGCCCGCGAGGAAGTTCGCGAGCACGAAGTTCCCGATCTTGATCCAGCGCACGTTCACGCCGCTCTCGGCCGCGCCGATCGGGTTGCCGCCGGTGGCGATCGTCCACAGACCCCAGCGCGACCACGTCAGGATCGCCTGTACGAGGAGGACGAGCCCGAGGACCCAGAAGAACTCCGAGTTGAGGAAGAGCTTGTAGCTCTCGGGCTGCGAGCCGAAGATGTTCTTGAACGTCGCGCCGCCCGGCATGAACTGCTGCGACCCTGCGAGGATGTGCAGCGTCACGCCGTTCAGGAAGAACAGCATCCCGAGCGTCGTGATGAACGACGGCACGCGGAGGTACGTCGTGATCACGCCGCTCGTGAGGCCGACGGCGCACGACACGCCGAGCGCGGCGACGATGCCGATCCAGAGCGGCAAGTTGTGCTGGTCGGGGTCGCAGAGAAGCCACACGATCGCCGGCGCGAGGGCGAACACGCGCCCGACCGCGAGGTCGATCTCGCCGCAGATGAGCAGCATCACCTCGCCGGCGGCGACGAGCGCGATCGGCGCCATCGACTCCGTGATGTTCTTGATGTTGTCGCTCTCGAGGAAGACGGGGTTCTTCGCGTAGAAGAACAGCGTCAGCGCGAGGGCGACGACGAGGATGCTCGCCTCACGGCGGCGGAGGAACGCCCCTGCGACGCGCCAGCCGAGGCCGGCGCGTCGCTCGGACGTCGTAGCTTCCGCTACGGTCATCGCTTCCTACGAGACGGGGTACTTCTGAGCTTTCGAGGACCCCTCGTACCGCGTCTTCGTCGTCAGGTACGGCTTGACGTTGTCCCTCGTGACGAAGAGCAGGCCGGTGTTCGTGTCCGACGGGGCCACGAGGCCGGACGACAGCCGGTACAGGAACAGCTGTAGCACCGGGTAGAAGCCCTGCAGGTACGGCTGCTGATCGATCGTGAAGTTCAGGAAGCCCCGGTTGATGAGCTGGAGCGTCCCGGGCAGCAGGTCGTACCCGCCGCCGATCACCTTCCCACGCAGGCTGTGCTTCTGGATGATCTGGCCCACGCCCTGCGTGTCGCCGGCGTCGACCGCGAACATCCCGGCCAGGTTCTTGTGGCCGAGGTAGTACGAATCGATGATCGTGAGCTCCTTGCTCAGGTCGGCGTCGGTGGCGACGATCTTCGGGTTGATCGGCTTGCCGGACTGCTTGATCGCCGCGACCGCTCCGTCGATACGCGGCTGGATGTTGAGCGCACCCGGAGTCGCGATGAAGAGCGCGACGTCGCCCTTTGGCACGAGCGTCGCGATCCGCTGGCCCATCGCGAAGCCGGACTCGTAGAGCGCCTGGCCGATGTACGCCAGCCGCGCCTTCGCGCCGCCGCGTGCTCCGTCGGCGTTGTACGCCAGGACCGGGATGCCCTTCGCCAGCGCACGCTTGATCGGCGCTTCGAAGGCCCCTTTGTCGACGACGCAGACGGCGATGCCCGCTGCCTTGGCGCTGACGGCTGCGTTGAAGGCATTGATCATCTCGCCGACGTCCGCCTTCGTCGAGCCGCTCCACGTGTACGACACGTTCACGAGCGCGGCGGCGTCCTGGGCGCCGTACTGCGTCGGGACGAAGAACGGGTTCGTCGTCACGTGGTTGATGAACGCGAACTTCCACTTCGGGTGGCTCGGGTAGTTGCCCCCGCCGCCCGCGCTCGACGCACCGAGCGCCTCCTGGGCGGCGGCGAGCGCCGGCACCGAGAGCGCCGCGCCTCCGAGGGCAATCCGGCGCAACAGGGCCGCGCGATCGACGCCTGCAGATCCCTCAGAAAGGACCTGATCCTCGCTGTCCACGAACTCGACCTCCTTTGGTCGCCTGCACCACCCCTGCTGTTGCGCTGGGCCCGCCGAACGTGGGGGGTCAGTCCGCTCCGTCCCAGCGAGGAGGGGCTTTCGAGAAACGCGCGCCTTCGTATACAACATTCGTATGCGCAGTGCAAGCGTATGCAGCCTCCCGAACGGACCCCAGCATCCGGCGGTGCCCGTTCGTATAAACCTCCGACCGTGGAGAGCAGCGCCGGACGGGTGAAGGCGTGACACGGCAGCGGAAGGAGACCGAGCGTCGCCCGGCGACGATGAAGGACATCGCGCAGAAGGCCGGCGTCGCGCAGAGCACCGTCTCGCGGATCCTCAACGACACCCCGCTGCTCGTTCCGATCTCGCAGGACACGCGCGAGCGCGTGCTCGCCGCCGCCCAGGAGCTCCGGTACCGGCCGAACCCGCACGCGCGCGGGTTGCGCGGCGCGCCGACGATGCTCGTCGGCGCGATCGTCCGCGACGCGACCGACCCGTTCTTCGCCGGCGCGATCGACGCGCTCTCACACGAGGCGCGCCATCACGGCTACAGCGTCGTGCTCGGCCACGCTCGCGAGCGCGCGGACGAGGCGCTGGCGCTCGCCGCGATCCTCGAGGCGCGGCAGTGCGACGCGATCGTCGTGCTCGGCGACATGCGGACGCAGCCGCGCCTGATGGCGGATCTCGAGAGCGTGCACGGGCACGTCCCGGTGGTCGTCGTGTGGCACGGTGCGCACCACGACGGCTTCCTGACGGTAAACGTCGACAACGGCCACGGCATCACGGCCGCGATGCGGCACCTCGCGAGCCTGGGTCACGAGCGGATCGCGTTCGTCGGCGACCCCGTGCTCGGCGACATCCGCGAGCGCGAGGACGCGTACCGCGCGTTCCTGGACTCGCGTGGTGTCAAGGTGCCGCGCGGCTACGTCCAGCATGTCCGCAACACGTTCGCCGGCGGCGTCGGGGCGTTCGATGCGCTGATGGCGCTGGCGAAGCCGCCGACCGCGGTCGCGGCGTCGACGGATGTGCTCGCCATCGGCGCGCTGCATGCCGCGTCCGACCACGGAGTGGCCATCCCGGACGACTTCTCCGTGGTCGGATTCGACGACATTCCCTACGCCGCGATGACCGTCCCCGCGCTGACGACCGTGCGGATGCCGGTCGAGAAGATGATCCAGGCCGCCGTGGCGCTGGCAGTCGACAAGCGGTTCCGCAACGCCGCGGGGACGGCGAAGGGCGTGCGCGTCTTCAAGCCGACGCTCGTGGTGCGCCGCTCGACCGCCAAGGTCGCGCGGGCGTAGCTACGACTGCAGGATCTTCTCCTTCTGCACCTCGAACTCGGCGTCGGTGAGGACGCCGGCCGTCTTCAACTCGCCGAGCTCCTTCAGCTGCGCGAGCTTGTCGTCGGTGCTCGACGCGGCCGGGGCCGGTGCGGACTGGACGGGCGCCATGTAGCCGGGCTGCGGCTCCTCTTGCGCCGCCCAGCGGTTCGCCTGGCGACGGCTCACGCGGTTCGAGACCGCCGTCGCGGTCCCGGCGACGACCGCCGTGCGCGCCATTCCACCAATGAGTCCCATGTTGTCCTGCTCCTCTCGTCGGAAGGTCAGCTCTCGTCGGCTTCGAGCTCGTCGAGGGCCTGGATGATGGCGTTGATCGGGATGCGGCCGGCGGCAACGAGCTCGGCGCCGCTGCGGCGGAGCGCGGTCGCGAACGGCGCCGCCCACGTGTTCTCGTAGACGAGCAGCGCGGCCGAGCTCCCGGACTCGATCACGCCCGCGGCCTGGTCGAGATCGTCGTCTCCGAGGAGCCCGGACGCCGCGCCCTCGAAGACGGAGAGCTCGGGGTTGCCGTCGAGGTCGAAGTCGCTCAGCTCCATCTTCACGATCGAGCCGTCCGCGTCCTTGCGCACGAACGAGAGGTCGAGGATGCGGATGACCCCGCGCTCGACGAGGTCGACGAGCAGCGGCAGGCCTTCGCCGGACGGCTCGTTGCCGGCGGACCACTCGACGACGAGGTAGTCGATGGGCCCGAGTTCGATGTCGGTAGTGCTCAAGATTCCTCCTTGCAGGCCGAGGTTGCGGGGCCATCCTCCGCCCCGCGTCGGCGAGGGGCAATCACCCGCAGAGGATGATGTTGGACGGCCCGCGGCCGCGGGATCGTGACGCGTCGTGCCGCACCTGCCCATCCACGGGACGGTGTCGCGGCTCAACTGGCGGGTGACGCTCGTGCAGTTCCTCGCGAACGCCGTCGTGATCGGCCTGCTGATCCTGCTGCTGCCCGGGTTCGAGCTGCACGCCGAGCGCGAGCTCGTCGCCGTGCTCGGGCTCGCGGCGGTGTTCGGCGTCCTGAGCGCCCTGGTGCGCCCGGCGCTCGAGTTCCTTCTCCTGCCGTACGTCCTGCAGTCGCTCGGGCTCGTCGTGGTCGTGATGAACGCCGTGCTGCTCGCGCTGCTCGCGCTGACGCGGACGCTCGAGATCAGAGGCGTCGTCGCGCTCGTCGCGGGAGCGGCGATCGCCGGTGTGATCGGCTTCGTCCTCGACAGCGTGCTCGGGCTCACGCCTCCGGTCGTGGACGACCCGTCGGCGCGCTCGGCGCGCGCCGAGCGCGACGTGAGGATCGCCGGCGTCTCGGAGCGGCTGCGGCTGATGCAGCTGTACGGGCTGCTCGTGCAGTACACGGTCGACCTCGGCTTCGACTGGGGGCCGCTGCGCTCGTTCCGCCGGCGCATGCAGGAGTGGCTGTGGCGGCCGCGCGTGCCGATCGCGCCGCTTCCGCCCGAGGTGAAGGTGCGACTGCTGCTCGAGGACCTGGGGCCGACGTACGTGAAGCTCGGCCAGATCATCTCGAGCCAGGGTCGCGCCCTGCCGCCCGCGTGGGAGGAGGAGCTCTCGAAGCTCCAGAGCGAGGTCAGACCCGTCGCCTACGACGACATCCGGCGGACCGTCGCCGACTCGCTCGGCGCCCCGCCCGAGGAGCGCTACGAGTCGTTCAACCCGACACCGCTCGCCGCGGCGTCGCTCGCGCAGGTGCACGAGGCGACGACGCATGACGGGCGCCGGGTCGCGGTCAAGGTGCAGCGGCCGAACATCCACGAGCAGCTGCGCTCGGACATCAGGATCCTCATGCGCGGCGCGACGGTGCTCGAGCGGCGCGTCGACTGGGCCCACGACGCGGACCTGACCGGCGTCGTCGGCGAGTTCGGCGCGACCCTCGTCCGCGAGCTCGACTACTCGATCGAGGCCTACAACGCGCGGCGGCTCGAGACCGTGCTCGCGGCGATCGAGGGCGTGCACGTGCCCACCGTCGACATCGACCTCTCCGCCGGCCGCGTCCTGACCCTCGAGTTCGTCGAGGGCGTCAAGTCGACGGACACCGCAGCGATCGACGCGGCCGGCCTCGACCGGCAGGCGCTCGCGCGCAACTTCGTCCGCGGCGCCGTGCAGATGGTGATGATCGACGGCTTCTTCCACGCGGATCCGCATCCGGGCAACATCGTGGTCGACCTCGCGAGCGGCCGGTTGACGTTCCTCGACACCGGCATGGTGGGCGAGCTCGACGTGCGTCAGCGCATCAGCCTCGCGAGCTTCCTGCTCGCGTTCCGCGACAAGGACGTCTCCGCGCTGGGCACGACGCTGCGCTCCCTCAGCAAGCCGTTTCGCGAGACGGACGAGCGTGAGTACCGCCGGCAGTTCGACCAGCGGATCGGGCCGTTGATCCACGTGCCGCCCGGGCACCCCGCTGCCCTGCAGAAGCTCGTCTCGGAGGCGCTCGACGTGCTGCGCGGCTCGGGCTACCGGCTCGACTCGCAGCTCACGCTCGCGGTCAAGGCGGTCGCGCAGGCTGAGGCGATCACGACGGCGCTCGTGCCCGAGGCCGAGGCGTCCGACTTCGCCGAGCTCGGTGGCGCCGCGCTCGAGGAGCTCGTCCCCAAGGCCGTGAACAAGACGGTCGTCCTCGACGCGGCGCGCCGGCAGGCGCTGCTCGGCGCCGGAGAGGTGGCCCAGTACCTGCCGTCCCTGCACGAGGCAGCCCAGGCGTGGCTCGAGCAGGTGCGAAAGGGCGAGCTCGCCGTGCGTGTTCGCGTCCCGGAGCTCGAGAGCCCGCCGCCCCGCCTCGAGTCGATCCCGCGGCTGATGGCGGTCGCGATCGTGCTCGCCGGCCTGCTCGTCGGGTCGGCGCTGGCGGCCGGGATCCAGACCGGTGACCGCACGTTCCGGACGGACGTCGCCGACATCGCGCTCGTCGTGTGGCTCGCCGCGACGGCGGTCGCGGCCGTCCTCGCGGTCGCGCTCCTGTGGCGCCTGCTCCGGCCGGAGGGCCGCCGCAGATGACGGCCGAGCGTGTCGTCCTCTTCCTCGGCGCAGGCGCCTCGAAGGACTTCGGCTACCCGCTCACGAGCGAGATCTTCCCGACGATCCGCGACGAGCTCCCGAAGCACGAGCTGTTCCCGCTCGCGTCGAACCGGAAGCGGGAGCTCGCGAAGACGAAGCGGCTCACCGACTACCTCACGCGCCTCCTGCCGTCCGTCTTCGACGAGGACGTGACGCTGCCGCTCATCACGGACGTGCTCTCGCTCGTCGACCTCCTGCTCGAGACGGGCGAGGTCGCGCTGCCGAAGATGTCGACGGCCGAGCTCGAGGATCTGCGGACGCTGCTCGAGGAGGCCGTGATCCAGGTCATCGACGCCGGCCACGACGAGGCGCGCACGGATCCCGCGCTCGACCGGCTGACCGACTGGCTGCTCGGCTTCGCGGGCGACGACGGGCCGCCGGCGACGGTGGTCTCGACGAACTACGACACGCTCGTCGAGTCCGTCCTGTACGAGAAGCTCCTCTTCGTCCCGGAGGCGCAGGGCACGCCGCTCGGCGAGGTCGTCGACCTCGGCGTGAGCTGGCGCGAGCACGCGACCGGCAAGTACCTCGAGACGGTCCACCACCCGCCGGTCGCCCCGCGCGTGCGGGTGCTCAAGCTGCACGGGTCGCTGAGCTGGCTCAAGTGCCCGCTCTGCGGGTTCATCTACGTGAACACGACCGGCAACATCGTCGAGCAGGCGTTCCGCGAGGACAAGATCGACTACAACAACACGTGCGTCTGCGGGCACGGGCCGGTACGGGCGATCCTCGTCGCGCCGTCGATGGTGCGGTCGGTGCGCGACCCGAACCTGCTCACGATCTGGCGGAGCGCGCTCGAGGCGCTGCGGAAGGCCGACGACTGGATCGTCGCCGGCTACTCGCTCCCGCCGGAGGACATCGCGATCCGGTCGATCCTCATCCGCGGGTACCACGCGCGCGCGAAGCAGCCGCCGCCGCGGATCCGCGTCGTCCAGCCGAAGGCCGACCCGGTCATGGAGGGGCGCTATCGCCTGCTGTTCCCCGACTGCGAGTTCGAGTACGGCGGGTTCAAGCAGTACACGCTGTCGCTGCCGCAGCCGAAGCGGCACTACGCGCTGCCGGACTAGCGCACGCCGACCGACCTACTCGAGGGCGTCGAGCGCCGAGTTCACCGCGGACTCGATCGTGTCGCCGACGGCGAGCTCGTCGCCTCCGACGGCCGTGATCCAGCCGACCTCCCACCCCTCGAACGCGTACCGGAGCGTCGCGTCCGCGCCGCCCATGTGCGCGCCCGGCTCGATCGGCCGGATGGTCACACCGCGACCGGTCTCCGACAGACGTTCGATCAGCTCCTCGAGCCGGCCGAGCGACGGCACTAGTACCGGCGCCCGTCCCGCGGGCCGTGCCGCAACTTCATCCAGTAGCCGAGTGCCGACAATGCGATGACGGCGCCGATCGCGAAGACGATCACTCCGGCCACGGCGTCGATCCCTCGGACGGAACGCCGCCGTCGGCCGGAGCCTGGACGGCGCGGGCCGCTGCCGCGTTCTGCTTCTTCTCGAGCTTCCGCTGGCGGCGCTCCTTCACTGCGAGCTCGCGCGCACGCTTGGCCTGGGTCTGCGGGGATCGCTTCATCTCGCCTCACCTTCCTCTCTTGGCCCCGGGAACGGACCCGTGCCATGTCGTCGTCGGTCGGAAACGGCTGCTGCGCCGGACACGCCAAGGCCCACGACCGCCGCCGTGAGCGCGGCGACCGTGAGGAGCAGCGCAGATGCGATCGAGAAGTTGATCGCGACGTCCTTGGATGCTCCGAGCGCGAACAGCACGCCCGCGGTCGCGCCCATGCCGGCGACCGCGCCGCCGGACGTGATCGGCACGATCGACGCCGCGCCCGCCATGCAGAGGACGACCAGCGCGAGCGTCGGGGAGAAGTGCGTCCCGAGCGCGACGAGCAGCAGCGCGCTGCCGAGCGCACGCGACGTCCAGCAGCCGAAGAGGAACGCGCCGGCGAGGAACGTCGAGCGCGTGACGGCCGAGCTCTCGGCGACGCGCGCGCAGACGGTCGTCGCACGCCGCGAACGGCTCACGAAGGGCAGGCGCACGAGGCGCGGCCCGGCCACCAGGACGCCGAGGCAGCACAGGCAGAAGACGATGACGACGGCGAGCGGCGCAAGGAACACCCCGTGCGACAGCGCGATCGCCGCGACGGCGAGCGGCAGCATCACGACCGCGTCGACGATGCCGAGCGTAACGATCGACAGGACGATCGTGTCGAGCTCGAGCCGCACGCCGCGCAGGCGGCGGAGCGTCGTGACCTTGACGACGTAGTCGAGCCGGAACGGCAGCACCGTCCCGCTCGCGGCGGCCGCGCCGCACGCGGCGAGGCAGCGCGGGTAGCCGGGCCGCTGACGGCTCGGGAACACCCGGCGCCAGCCGAGCGCTCGGAAGCCGAAGCTCGCCAGGTAGGCGGCGCCGCCCATGAGCACGAACGTGAGCTCGGCGTGCTGCAGCGGCCACGACGCGTCGGTGAGACGGCGGGCGAGGAGCACGCAGGTCGCGAGTCCCAGGAGGCAGGCGGCGGTGCCCGTCGCGAGCTTCGGCCAGCCGTAGCCGGCGGGCCAACGAATCGATGCGAGGGGCGTCGCGGAACTGGTCAGCGAGACGCCTTAGCGCGGCGCATGCTGCCCGTCGACTGCCTCGACTTCGCGATGAGCGACCAGACGTCTCTGCCACACATGGGACACACCGGAGGCGGCTTCTCGACCGCAATCTGGTAGCCGCAGCGGTCGCACTCGTGGTCGCGCGCCAGCAGCGGAACCAGTGCTGTCACCGGACCTTCCATGGCGTCCCCCAAACGCGGCTGAACCGCTGTCCCGGCCGAGGCGGACGATGTAGGAGCACGAGCGCTGCAGCCCGTTGCGTCTCAGCCGTGCGCCTTGCGGCGCCGTCTCACGGTAGCAGGCTTCGCCCGATCAGGCTGTCGGCCAGGGTTCCGAGCCGGCCCACGCGTGCCAGGACTCGACCGCGATGCGGGCGCTGTAGCGCTCCGCGTTCCTGTTGCGGAACGGGTTGCCGGTGTAGCGGCGCGCGAGGCGGTCGATGTCCGCGAGGTCCTCGTCGGGCTCGATGCGCGCGACGCGGCCGAGGAGGCTGACGTGGCGGTACCAGTCGCGGTGCTCGAGCACCGTGAGCGCGACGCGCGGGTCGCGGCGCATGAAGCCGAGGCGCGCGCGGCTCGCGTCCATGTTCACGAGCACCTCGCCGTCGTCCCAGTCGTACCAGGTCGCCACGGTGTGCGGCGCGCCGTCGGGCTTGAGCGTGGCGATCACCGCGGGGTGCGGGCGCCGGAGGAACTCGACGAGCTCGGCAGGAACCGGGACGGGCGGCACGCCGCACACACTACGGTTCTCCTCGATGAGGTACGCGCACTTCGCCCCGCTCGGGAGGGATCTCTCGCGGCTCGTGCTCGGCACGGCGCGCTTCTCGAAGGCGCCGCTCGACACGTCGACGGCGCTGTTCGACGCGTGGGTCGAGGCGGGCGGGAACGTGATCGACACGGGGCGGCAGTACGGGAGCGCCGAGACGATCGTCGGCCGCTGGCTGCGCGGGCGTGGCCGGCGCGACGACGTCGTCGTGCTGACGAAGGGCGGCCACTACGACCTCGACACCGGCCGGCAGCGGATCACGCCGGCAGACATCACGGCCGACCTCGAGGAGAGCCTCCGGCAGCTCGGCGTCGACACGATCGACCTCTACCTGCTGCACCGCGACGACCCGTCGCAGCCCGTCGGCCCGATCCTCGAGACGCTGAACGAGCACCGCCGCGCCGGGAAGATCCGTGCGTTCGGCGGCTCGAACTGGACGCACGCGCGGCTCGAAGAGGCGCGTGCCTACGCCGAGGCGAACGGCCTCGAGACGTTCGCGTGCTCGAGCCCGCAGCTGAGCCTCGCCGTGCCGAGCGAGCCGCCGTGGCCCGGGTGCATCAGCATCCACGAGCCGGACGCGCTCGCGTGGTACGCGCGGACGCAGCTGCCGGTCTTCTCGTGGTCGTCGCAGGCGGCCGGCTTCTTCGCCGGCGTCGACAGCGACCTCACGCGCGTCTACCGGACGGCCGAGAACGCGGAGCGCCTGCGCCGTGCGCGCGAGCTCGCCGAGCGGAAGGGCTGCAGCCCGACGCAGCTCGCGCTCGCCTGGACCGCGCACCAGCCGTTCCCGACCTACGCGATCGTCGGCCCCGCGGACGCGGACGAGATCGGCGAGAGCATCGTCGCGCTCGACGTCGAGCTCGCGCCCGACGAAGCCGACTGGCTCGATCGGGGCTAGGTCTCGGCGAGCGCCGGCTGGCCGCTGCCGACCGCCTCGACGTCCTTCCGTCGCAGCAGCAGGAGCAGCATGATCCCGGCGACGCCGACGACGATCGCGCCGCCGAGGAACGCGGCGTGGAAGCCGTTCACGAGCGCCTGGGCCTGGTCGGCCGCATTCGGCGGGTGGCCGAGGTCCTCGATGGTGTTGGTCGTCCGGCTCGTCGCGAGGGTCGCGAGCACGGCGAGGCCGAGCGCACCGCCGACCTGCTGCGACGTGTTGAAGATGCCCGACGCGAGCCCGGCCTCCTCGGCGCCGATGCCGCTCGTCGCGATCAGCGTCACGGGGACGAACGTCAGGCCCATGCCGACCGAGACCACGACCATCGCGGGCAGCAGGTCGCTCACGTACGTGCCGCCGGGCTCGATGCGCAGGAAGAGCAGGAGCCCGACGGTGCCGATCGCGATCCCGAGCAGCGACACCTCGCGCGCACCGATCCTGCCCACGAGCTGCTGCGCGGCCGTCGCGCCGATCATGATTCCCGCCGTGAACGGCAGCGACGCAAGCCCTGCCTCGAGCGGCGTGTAGTCGAGCACGCGCTGCATGTACAGCGTGTTGAAATAGAACATCGCGAAGAGGCCCGCGGCGACGAAGAACATGGCGATGTTCGCCGCGCGGATCGTCGGGATGCGGAACACGCCGAGCGGCACGAGCGGCTCGCTCGAGCGCGACTCGATGACGACGAACGCGACGAGCAGTGCGACCGCGAGCCCGCCGAAGCCGAGCGTGTGCAGCGAGCCCCAGCCCTTCTCCTGCGCCTTCACGATCGCGTAGACGAGGATCAGCAGGCCGGCAGTGACCGTGATCGCGCCGCCGAGGTCGTACGCCCTGTGCGCGCGCGGGTCCTTCGACTCGGGGACGTCGCGCCGCGCCGCGATGAAGACGGCGATGCCGACCGGGACGTTCACGAAGAAGATCCACGGCCACGAGAGCAGGTCGGTGAGGATGCCGCCGAGCAGCAGCCCGACCGCGCCGCCGCCGACCGCGATCGCCGCCCACGCGCTCATCGCCTTCGCGCGCTCGGGTCCTTCCTCGAACGTCGTCGTGATGATCGAGAGCGCCGCCGGCGAGATCAGCGCGGCCCCGAGTCCCTGCAGGCCGCGGAAGATGATCAGGAACTCGGACGTCGGCGCGAGCCCGTTGAGCAGCGACGCGACGGTGAACACGACGAGGCCGATCAGGAAGATCCGCCTCCGCCCGAGCAGATCGCCCGCGCGACCGCCGAGCAGCAGGAACCCGCCGAACGTCAGCGTGTACGCGTTAACGATCCACTGCAGATCCGCGTCCGAGATCTCGAGGTCCGTCTGGATCGACGGCAGCGCGACGTTCACCACGGTCGCGTCGAGCACGACCATGAACTGCGCCATGCAGACGAGAACGAGGACGAGCCAGGGGTTGACGTGCTCGGCGGGGGTCTCGGCCGTCACCGGCGCGACACTAGCGAGACGGGCCGGGGCTGCGCGGAGCTCAGGTGCGGCGCTCGAACGCGAGCCGCACGCCGAGCGCGACGAGCACGACGCCGCTCGCCGCATCGAGCGCCGCGCGGACGCGCGGGCGCTGCAGAACGGCACGGCCGCGCGAGACCGCGAGGGCGTACGAGGTGAGCCAGACGATCCCGAGCACGTTGAACAGCCCGCCCAGCGCGAGCAGCGCCGCGAGCGGCGACGACGCGTCGCCGACGAACTGCGGCAGCAGGCTCGAGAACAGCACGGCGATCTTCGGGTTCAGCAGGTTGCTGACGAGGCCCTGGCGGAACGCGTGGCCGGATCCGAGCGTGCGTGCGCTCACCGGCGCGAGGTGGTGGTCGCGGCGCCGCGACGCGCGCAGCGCCTGCAGGCCGAGGTAGACGAGGTACGCGGCGCCGGCGAGCTTCACGACCGCGAACGCCGTCGCGGAGGCGTGCACGAGCGCCGCGAGACCGAGCGCCGCCGCGACCGTCCAGACGCCGATGCCGGCGTTGATGCCGAGCGCCGTCGCGAGCGCGGCGCGCCGGCCGTGGAGCAGCGCGTTCTTCGTCACGAGCGCCATGTCGACGCCCGGCGTGACGACGATCACGACCGCGACGCCGAGGAACGCGACGAGGTGCATCACGTCATTCTCGCTACGGTCAGCCCATGGCCGCGAAGGCGATCGTCGCCGAGGGTCTGACGAAGCGATACGGCAGCACGCTCGCGCTCGACGCTCTCGACCTCGCCGTCGAGGCGGGCGAAGTCTACGGCTACCTCGGCCCGAACGGCGCAGGGAAGACGACGACGATCCGCATGCTGCTCGGCCTGCACCGGCCGAGCGCCGGGCGGGCGGAGCTGTTCGGTATCGACGCGTGGCGCGACGCCGTCACCGCGCACCGGCGCGTCGCGTACGTCGCGGGCGAGCCGTTCCTGTGGCCGGCGCTGACGGCCGGCGAAACGCTCCTGTTCCTCGAGCGGCTGCACGGCTCGACCGACGCCGCCTATCGCGACGCGCTCGTCGAGCGGTTCCAGCTCGACACGGCGAAGAAGGTGCGCGCGCTCTCGAAGGGCAACCGGCAGAAGGTGCAGCTCGTCGCGGCCTTCGCGGCGCGCGCCGACCTCCTGATCCTGGACGAGCCGACGAGCGGGCTCGACCCGCTCATGGAGGTCGCGTTCCGCCGCACCGTGAACGAGGCGAAGGAGCGCGGGCAGACCGTGTTCCTCTCGTCCCACATCCTCAGCGAGGTCGAGGCGCTGTGCGACCGCGTCGGGATCCTGCGCGCGGGCCGGCTCGTCGACGAGGGAACGCTCCCCGAGCTGAGGCATCTGTCGGCGCAGACGGTCGAGGTGACATTCGACGGCGCCGCGCCCGCGCTCGACGGGCTGCCGGGCGTCGAGGTCGAGCGCGCCGGCGACGGCACGCTGCGGTTCGAGGTAACGGGCAGCGTGCAGCCGCTGCTCGAGGCGCTCGCGCGCGAGCGCGTCGTGAGCCTGACGAGCCGCGAGCCGTCGCTCGAGGAGATCTTCCTGCACCACTACGGCAGTGACGGCGGCTAGCGCGCTCGCACGGCGCTCGTTCGCCGACTCGCGCGTCCGCAACACGTCGTTCGCGCTGCTCTTCCTGTTCGTCGGCGTCGTGAACCCGGTCGGCTACCGCAAGAGCTACCCCACGGTGGAGGACCGGCTGGCGTTCGCGCGCAGCTTCGGCGCGAACAAGGCAGTCGAGCTCTTCTACGGCGCGCCGCACGACCTGCTCTCGGTCGGCGGCTACACGGCGTGGCGCGTCGGCGGCAGCGCCGCGATCCTCGCGGCCGTCTGGGGCATGCTGGCCGCGATCCGCGCGCTGCGCGCGGAGGAGGATTCGGGCCGGCAGGAGCTGGTGCTGTCCGGGATCGTGAGCCGTCGCGCCGCGTACGTCGCCGCGCTCGCAGCCGTCGCCGCGGGCGCCGTGCTGCTGTGGCTCGCGCTCTTCGTCGGGCTCGTCGCAGGCAAGCTCGCGGCGGGCGGCTCCGCGTACCTCGCGCTCGCGGTCGTCTCGAACGTCGCGGTGTTCGCCGGCGTCGGCGCGCTCGCGAGCCAGGTCGCCGCCACGAGGCGCGTGGCAATGGAGCTCGCGGCGGCAGTGCTCGCGCTCGCGTACGCGCTGCGCGTCGTCGCCGACACGTCCGGCTCGTTCGGCTGGGTGCGGTGGCTCACGCCGCTCGGCTGGAGCGAGGAGCTGCGCCCGTTCGCCGGTCCGCGCCCGGGCGTGCTCGTGCTTCCGGCCGTCGCGTCGGGTGTCCTCCTCGTCGCGTCCGGGCTGATCGCGCGGCGGCGCGACGTCGGGAGCGGCCTGATCCAGGGCCGCGACCGCGCGCAGCCGCGCACGTTCCTGCTCTCGTCGCCGACCGCGTTCGCGCTGCGAAGCGAGCTCGGCACGCTCGCCGCGTGGCTCGGCGGCACCGCCGTCTTCGCGCTGCTGATCGGGCTCCTGTCGACGAGCTTCACGGACGAGAACATCCCGGAGAGCCTGCGCGAGCAGGTCGAGAAGCTCGGCGGCTCGAGCATCACGAGGCCGGAGGGCGCCCTCGGCTTCTACTTCCTGCTCTTCGTGCTCGCGATCAGCCTGTTCGCGTGCGCGCAGATCGCGGCGATGCGGCGCGAGGAGGCAGAGGGCGAGCTCGAGACGCTCTTCGCCCTGCCGGTCGACCGCCGGCGCTGGCTCGGCGGCCGGCTGCTGCTCGCGGCCGCGGGCGCGGCGGCCGTCGCGTTAACAGCCGCGGTCGTCGCGTGGATCGGCGCCGCGACGCAGGACGCCGGCGTGCCGTTCGTCCGCATGCTCGAGGCGGGCGCCAACTGCCTGCCGACGGCGCTGCTCTTCCTCGGGCTCGGCGCGCTCGCGTTCGGGCTCGCGCCGCGGGCGAGCGGCGCTGTCGCGTACGCGCTCGTCGCCGGTGCGTTCGTGTGGGAGCTGTTCGGCGCGCTGATCGGCACGCCCGACTGGCTGCTCGGCCTGTCGCCGTTCCACCACGTCGGCCTCGTGCCGGCCGAGCCGTTCGGCGCCGTTTCGGCGCTCGTGATGCTCGCGCTCGGGATCGCCGCAGCCGCAGCGGGCGTGTCGGCCTTCGGGCGACGGGACCTCACGGGCACGTAGAAAGAGTTCACCGAGCCGGTGGCGCTTTCGTCCATCGCCCCCGCGAACGTTCCGCCTCGGCCTTGCGGCCTTCCACGTACGGCTCCCGGGTGCGACTTCGACCTACTCGCGCTCCGTGCTCGGTGCGAGGGCGACCATACGCGACGCGCCCGCGGCGTGCAACTCCCTACGTACGGACGCCGCGGCCCTCGAGCGGCAGCCCGCTCGCGGCCCAGTCCTCGATCCCCTCGGCGTAGTGGTGCACGTTCCGGTAGCCGAGCTGGACGAGCTTCGCGGCGACCGTCGAGGCGTTGTCGCAGTCGAGGCCTCCGCAGTAGACGATCGTCTCGGTGTCGACGTCGCGGATGTACCACGACGCGCGCTCGGCGACCCACCGGCTCGTGAGGTTCACGGCGCCGGGCAGGTGCGAGAGCGCGAACGCCATCGGCGAGCGGGCGTCGACGAGGACGACGTCGCCGGCCTCCACCTTCCGCCGGACGTCCTCGCGGCCGACGTGCGGGAACGCGGGGATCATGCTGTAAGTGTGCCCGACGGCCGCCCCGGTAGGCTCCTGCGCGTGGAGGCGACCGACAACCTCGTCGACCAGCTCGCGCGGCTGAGCCTCTTCGCCGACCTGACCGACCCGCAGCTCCAGGCGCTCGCCCACATGTTCAGCGAGGAGGTGTTCGCCGAGGGCCAGCGCGTCCTCCGTCAGGACGTCTCGGGCACCGGCTTCTACGTGATCATGGACGGCGACGCGAAGGTCGTCATCGACGGCGAGGAGCGCGCGCGGCTCACGCGCGGCGACTTCTTCGGGGAGATCTCGATCCTCACCGGCGCGGAGCCGACCGCGGACGTCGTCG
>JBKPLI010000019.1:0-11412 GCA_046731555.1 Actinomycetota bacterium
GCCCCGTCGCCGCGTAGCCTGCCCGGCGTGCGCCGGCACGTCGCCACGCTCGCCGTCGCCGCGGTCGCGGTTCCCGCCGCGACGCCGCCTTTCGTCGCGCACGCCTCGCGCGTGACCGCCCGCGACCTGCCGTACTCCTACCGCGCCGGCTGCCCCGTCCCGCCCGCGCAACTGCGGCGTCTCGACCTCGCGTACTGGGGCTTTGACGGCAAGCGCCGCATCGGCACGCTCGTCGTCAACGCCCGGGTGGCGGACGAGGTGCGCACCGTTTTCACCCGGCTCTACCGCGCGCGCTTCCCGATCCGGAAGATGCGCGTGATCGACGCCTACCGCGGTAGCGACTCCGCGTCGACCGCGGACGACAACACGTCCGCGTTCAACTGCCGCTTCGCGGTCGCGTCCGGGCCGAAGCACTGGTCGATGCACGCCCACGGCGAGGCGATCGACGTCAACACCGTCGAGAACCCGTACGTGCAGGGCGGTCGCGTGATGCCGCCGGCCGGTGCGCGCTACCTCGACCGGGCCGATGTGCGGCCGGGCATGGCCGTCGAGGGCGGGGTGCTCGTGCGCGCGTTCGCGGCCGTCGGGTGGAAGTGGGGCGGCCGCTGGTCGGGCACGCCCGACTACCAGCACTTCTCGACGACGGGCCGCTAGCGGGTCGGGACCGGGCCGGTCGTGCCGCGCACGATCAGGCGCGTGCCGAGCTCGACGCGTACTGCCTCGAGGCGCTGACCCTCGAGGATCCGCGTCAGGAGGCTGACCGCCATCCGGCCCATCTCGGCGAGCGGCTGGTAGACGGTCGTGAGCGCGGGCGAGACGTTCTGCGCCTGCACCGAGTCGTCGAACCCGACGATCGAGAGGTCGTCCGGCACGCGCAGCCCGCGCTGGAGCGCGGCGTTCAGCGCGCCGACGGCCATGTCGTCGTTGAACGCGAAGATCGCGGTCGGCGGATCCGGCAGGGACAGGAGCTTCACCGCGCCCGAGAACCCGGTCTCGTGCTCGAAGTCACCCTCGACCTCGAGCCGCGGATCCGGGACGAGCCCGCCGCCGGCGAGCGCGGCGTGGTAGCCGATGAGGCGCTCGTTGGACGCGTTCCAGCTGCGCGGCCCGGTGATGACACCGATGCGACGATGACCGTGGTCGAGTAGGTGGGCGATCGCCTGCTTCGCGCCCGAGGCGTTCGCGGCCGTGACGGCCGGGATGCCCTCGTGCAGCGGCGCGCGCGCGTCGACGACGACGAACGGGTAGCCGAAGTCGCGCAGCGCATCGAGCTCCTCCGGCGTCTCCGACGGGAGCATGAGCAGCGCGCCGTCGGTCGTGCCGTGCATGAGCCGGCCGAGCAGGTCGACCTCGCGGTCGTGCTCGTGCTGGGTGGGGCAGAGCACCGCGCGCAGGTCCTCCTCGTAGAGCGCCTCGGCGGCGCCCGAGAGGATGAACGCGAAGTACGCGGCGTGGACGATGGGGATCGTGACGCCGATCAGACCGGTGCGACCGCCCGAGAGGCTACGGGCGCTGCGGTTCGTCGAGAAGCGCAGCTGGCGGGCCACTTCGAGCACGGCCTCGCGGGTCTCGGCGGCCACGTCGGGGCGCCCGTTGAGGACGCGGGAGACGGTCGCGATCGACACTCCCGCCCGGTCCGCGATGTCGCGGATCGTCGCTCGCGCGTGCGGATGTCTTCCTGTCACCGACATCGTTGGCCATTCAAGCACATGTCCCGGGAACGTTTACGGCATTTCAGAGATTAACGCCACGTCGTTTCCGGTCAAATTACCGCTCTTTGCGGCTTTTCATTGACGCGGGTGCCGCGTGACTACGGCTCTATACCGTTGACCGGCCTGAAACACTGTGGTAAACGTTTCCGGAAATCTGGGGCGCGGAAGCCCCGTCGTACGGTCGCCTCCGGTCGAGGATGGTCGGGGGAGAAAGGAAGTGAGATGAGGAATCGAGTTCGTGTTTCCTCGGCACTGTGGGCCTTCGGCGTGCTGGCTCTGCTGCTCGTCGTCGCGATCTCGACGGCACAGGCGAAGCCGCTCTCGCTCGCCGCGCCGAACGCTGCGGCTGCGAGCTCCGCCGCCCACAGGTGTCTGACGATGACCGGCTCGGGCGATCCCGCCTTCGTCCGGAACTTCAACCCGTACACGGCCACGAGCCTCCCCAGCGGCTCGTTCGTGCGCGGCGCGTTCTACGAGCCGCTGATCATCACCCCGTCAGGCGGCAAGGCGCAGTACCCGTGGCTCGCCCAGAGCTTCAAGTGGACGAACGGCGGGCGCCAGCTCCACCTGGCCATCCGGAAGAACGTGAAGTGGTCGGACGGCAAGCCGCTGACGGCGGCCGACGTCGTCTACAGCCTCACGGCCGGCAAGCAGGACAAGACCATGGACATGGTCGGCGCCTACCGCGCCGGCACGAACATCGCGGGCGTCCGCCAGGACGGCTCCAATGTCGTGATCACCCTCAAGCAGCCCGACTCGCAGTTCATCGCGTCGCAGCTGAACCTGCAGTTCGTCGTCCCGAAGCACATCTTCTCGAAGCAGAAGAAGATCGCGACCTGGACGAACCCGAACCCGGTTGGCTCGGGCCCGTTCACGAAGATCACGCGCTTCACGACGCAGGACTACGTGCTCGACAAGAACCCGAACTACTGGAAGTCGGGTTCGCCGAAGGTGCCGTGCCTCGAGTACGTGCAGGCCACGTCGAACGACGCGGCGCTGCTGCTCATCCAGAGCGGGAAGGTCGACTGGACGCACAACTTCGTGCCGAACGTCGAGAAGGCGTACATCGCCAAGGACAAGAAGCACTACCACTCGTTCTACTCGACGGCCGCGTATCCGATCGGCCTCATGCTCGACACCACGCAGTACCCGTACAGCCTCGTCCAGTTCCGGAAGGCGCTCAGCCTGGCGATCAACCGGAGCGACGTGTCGAAGCTCGGTGAGTACGGCTACGCGCCGCCCACCGACGCCATCGGCCTCAGCGGGCTCTTCCCGCAGTGGGTCACCGACGCCTCCGTGAAGTCGCAGGCGAAGGCGATGGCGAAGTACGACCCGGCCGCGGCGAAGAAGCTGCTGACCGACAACGGGTTCAAGTACAACGGCGACAAGCTCGTCGACCCGAAGGGCAATGACGTGAGCTTCGACATCCACGTCATCTCCGGCTGGTCGGACTGGGTCGCGTCGCTGCAGATCATCACGAAGAACCTGAAGGCGATCGGCATCGACGCCAACGTCAAGCTCGAGCCGGACTGGAACTCGTGGTACCCGAACGCGGCCAGCACGAAGACGCCGACGCTGCTCTGGCAGACGGCGTCGCAGGGTTCGCCGTACGGGTTCTTCTACTCGAACATGCACGCGAACGCCTACGTGGCGTCCGGGCAGGACGGAACCAACACGGGCAACTGGATCCACTACAAGAACAGCCAGGCGACGACCCTTCTGAACCAGTGGAAGGCGACGCTCGTCCCGGCCAAGCAGCGTGCGATCGCCACGCAGCTCCAGAAGCTGTGGCTGCAGGAGCTGCCGATGGTCCCGCTGTTCCTCGGCCCGCGCTGGTCGACCTACAGCACGAAGTACTTCCACGGATTCGCGTCGCCGTCGAACTACCTCGGCGACCCGATCTTCACCACGGCTCCCGACAACATCCTCTCGTTCACGTCCATCGCCCCGGGTGCGGGCTAGGCCGCTGAGCTAGAGGAGAAACGACGACGACGATTCCCGGTGGGCGGCCAGCCCGCCCACCGGGGATACTTCGGGGTGGGCTAGACATGCGTTGGCTTCTGCGTCGAGTCGTGTTCTACGTTTTCGCGATCTGGGTCGCGGTCACGCTGAACTTCCTGCTGCCGCGGCTGATGCCCGGTGAGCCGGTCGGCGGACTGCTCGCCCGGCTGTCGCCGGCCCAGATCGCGGCGAACCCCGGCATCATCGACACCTACCGGCAGATGCTCGGCGGCGGCGACGAGTCGCTGATCGAGGCGTATCCGAAGTACCTGAAGCAGGTCTTCACGCTCGACTTCGGCGTGTCGACGTCGAACTACCCGTCGAGCGTGTCCGAGGTGGTCGGGCGCACGCTGCCCTACTCGATCGTGCTCGTGGGCGTGGCGTTCATGTTCGCGTTCGTCCTCGGGATCACGGTCGGCATGTTCGCCGCGTGGAAGCGCGGCGGCGTCACCGACAACTTCTTCGTGCCGATGCTGATGTCGCTCGGCGCGTTTCCCGCGTTCTTCACGGCGCTCGTGCTCGTCTACTTCTTCGGCGCGAAGTGGCACCTCTTCCCGATCCAGCACGCCTACGACACGGAGGCGACGCCGGGCATGAACTGGCCGTTCATCTCGAGCGCCTTCCGACACGCGCAGCTACCGGCGCTCGTCATCGTCGTCGTGTACGCCGGCGGGTGGGTGCTGAACATGCGCACGGTGATGATCAACACGATCGAGGAGGACTACGTCGCGATGGCGAAGGCGAAGGGGCTCCGCGACAAGCGCGTGATGACGCGCTACGCGGGCCGCAACGCGATCCTGCCGCCGCTGAACGGCTTCGCCGCGCAGTTCGCGACCGCGGTCGGCGGCGTCATCTTCATCGAGTTCGTGTTCAGCTACCCCGGCGCCGGCTACACCTTGCAGGCGGCCGCGCTCGGGAACGACTACGCGCTGACGTCGGCGTTACTGCTCGTGTTCGCGGTCACCGTGATCGCCGCGAACTTCGTCATGGACATCCTCAACTTCATCCTCGACCCGCGCGTGCGCACGAGCTGATGGCATCCGTCCCGCAGATCGAGGCCACGTCGCCCGACGCCGCGCTGGAGACCGCCCCGCTCGCGCTCCCGTCGTCGCGCCGCAAGCGGACGTTCGTCCCGACGTGGCTGCGGCTGCTGCTCGGGAACCCGAAGTCGCGCATCGGGATCACGATCCTCGCGGGGATGATCCTGGTGGCGATCTTCGCACCGCTGCTCGCGAAGTACGAGCCGCAGGAGTCGCTCGGGTTGCTCGGCGCGCGCCAAGCGCCGTCGTGGGACCACCCGTTCGGCACGACGGACCAGGGCTACGACATCTTCGCGCAGGTCGTCTTCGGCGCCCGCACGTCGCTCTTCCTCGGCGCTGCAGCCGCGCTGCTCGCGACGGTGCTCGCGACGACGCTGGGCGTGCTCGCCGCCTACGCCGGCGGGCTCATCGACGAAGGCATCAACTTCCTGACGAACGTGTTCCTCGTCATCCCGACGATCCCGCTGCTCGTCGTGCTCTCCGCGTACCTCAAGTCGCGCGGGACGTTCACGATGGTGCTGATCCTCGGCCTGACGCTCTGGGCATTCGAGGCGCGCATCCTGCGCGGCCAGGCGTTGACGCTCCGGAACCGCGACTTCGTGCTCGCCGCAAAGGTCGCGGGCGAAGGAACGTGGAGAATCGTGTTCGGCGAGCTCGTGCCGAACATGATCAGCCGGATCGCGGCCGCGTTCGTGCTCGTCTTCTACGTGTCGATCCTCACCGCGGCCGGGCTCGAGTTCCTCGGGCTCGGGAACATGGACGCGACGAGCTGGGGCGTCACGATGTACTGGGCGCAGGTCAACTCGACCTTCCTGCAGGGCGAGTGGTGGCCGTTCTTCTTCCCGGGCCTCGCGCTCGCGCTCACGGTCGTCGCGCTCGTCTTCATCCTCGCCGGCGTCGACGAGGTCAGCAATCCGCGGCTGCGGAGCACGGGGCGTCGGCGGCGGCTGCGCTCGATGTTCGTCGGCGGGCGCTCCGTGATGGTGCCCGACCCCGAGGATCCGAGATGACCCGCCTCGTCGAGGACGCGGCCGCCACGTCGCGGTCGCGCGTCAGCGGCGTCGCGCTCGTCGAGCTGCAGGACCTCGTCGTCGACTACGTGATGACGGACCGTCGCGTGCGCGCGATCGACCATGTGAACCTCACGATCCACACGGGCGAGATCGTCGGCCTGGCGGGCGAGTCGGGCTGCGGCAAGAGCACGACCGCGAACGCGATCCTCCAGATCCTGCGCCCGCCCGCGCAGGTCACGAGCGGCCGGGTGCTCTTCCGCGGCGAGGACCTGACGAAGCTGCGCGGCGACGAGTTGCGCAAGTTCCGCTGGCGCAACGTGTCGATGGTCTTCCAGAGCGCCATGAACGCGCTCAACCCCGTCATGCGCGTCGGCGACCAGTTCGCGGACATGATGCAGGCGCACGAGAGGATCGACAAGAAGCAGGCCCTCGCGCAGGCCGGCGAGCTGCTGCAGATGGTCGGCATCGACGCGGGGCGTCTGCGCGCGTATCCGCACGAGCTCTCGGGCGGCATGCGGCAGCGCGTGATCATCGCGATGGCGCTCGCCCTGCGGCCGGAGCTCGTGATCATGGACGAGCCGACGACCGCGCTCGACGTCGTCGTGCAGCGCGAGATCCTGCAGCAGGTCGAGGCGCTGAAGCAGGACCTCGGCTTCGCGGTGCTGTTCATCACGCACGACCTCTCGCTGCTGCTCGAGTTCGCCGACCGCGTCGCGATCATGTACGCGGGCGAGATCGTCGAGTCGGCGCCCGCCGGGTCGATCTTCGCGAGCCACCGGCACCCGTACACACACGGCCTCATCAAGTCGTTCCCGCCGCTGACCGGCCCGATGGAGCGGCTCACCGGCATCCCCGGCTCGCCGCCCGACCTGGCAGCGCCGCCGACCGGATGCCGCTTCCATCCGCGCTGCATCCACTGCCGCCCCGACGAGCCGGAGCTCTACCGGCGCCAGACGACGGAGAAGCCGGTGCTGAGGCAGGTCGCGCCAGGCCACCACGTCGCGTGCCACCTGTTCGGAGAGCCCGAATGAGCGCGACGGCAGAGCAGGGCGTGATGGACGTCCAGGGGCTGACGAAGCACTTCCCCGCCGCGGGAGCGCGCCTCTTCACCGGCAAGAGCCGCGTGCACGCGGTGGACGACGTGAGCTTCACGCTGCGCCCCGGCACGATCACGGCGCTCGTCGGCGAGAGCGGCAGCGGCAAGAGCACCGTCGCGCGCGTGCTCGCGCGCCTCTTCGAGCCGACGTCGGGCTCGGTGCTCTTCGACGGCGTCGACGCGACGGCGCGCGCGGGCCGCCAGGACCTCCTGCGCTACCGGTCGCGCGTGCAGATGATCTTCCAGGACCCGTTCGGGTCGCTGAACCCGGTGCGCACGGTGCGGCACCACATCGAGCGGCCGCTGCGGATCCACCGGATCGTGCCGCGCAGGGAGGTCGACGACCGCGTGCACGAGCTGCTGGCGACGGTCGGCCTCGTGCCGCCGGCGGAGGTCGCGGCGAAGTACCCGCACGAGCTGTCCGGCGGCCAGCGCCAGCGCGTCGCGATCGCGCGCGCGCTCGCGGTCGAGCCGGCGGTGCTGCTCGCGGACGAGCCAATCTCGATGCTCGACGTCTCGATCCGCATGGGGATCCTCAACCTGATGCTCCGGCTGAAGGAGGAGCGCAACCTCGCGTTCCTGTACGTGACGCACGACATCGCGAGTGCGCGCTACGTCGCCGACGAGCTGCTCGTCATGTACGCCGGCCAGATCGTGGAGCGCGGGCCGACCGACCAGGTGCTCCACGAGCCGCTGCATCCGTACACGCAGCTGCTCGTCTCGGCCGTGCCCGACCCCGCGACGGGCCTGCAGAAGGAGGAGATCTCCGTGCGCCGCGGCCGCGCGGCCGCGGCGGTCGACCCGCCCGAGGCCTGCCGCTTCGTCGACCGCTGCCCGCTCGTGATCGACGTGTGCCGCACGGCCGTCCCCGCGCTCGTCGAGGCGCGTCCCGCGCAGAGCGCGCGCTGTCACGTCAACGCACCGGCACCGACCATCTGAGAGAAGAGGGAGACACCATGTCCGGGAACGCCTTCCCGTCCGATTTCGTCTGGGGCGCCGCGACCGCGTCGTACCAGATCGAGGGCGCCGTCGACGAGGACGGCCGCGGCGAGAGCGTCTGGGACCGCTTCAGCGCGACGCCGGGCAAGGTGCGGAACGGCGACTCGGGGGCGATCGCGTGCGACTTCTACCACCGCTACCGCGACGACGTGGCGCTCATGCGCAAGCTCGGACTCGACGCGTTCCGCTTCTCCGTCGCGTGGCCTCGCGTGCTCCCCGACGGCCGCGGCCGCGTGAACGAGGCCGGCCTCGACTTCTACGACCGGCTCGTCGACGAGCTGCTCGCGAACGGGATCACGCCGTACGCGACGCTCTACCACTGGGACCTGCCGCAGGCGCTCGAGGACGAAGGCGGCTGGACGGCCCGCTCCACGGCCGAGGCATTCGTCGACTACGTCGAGGCGGTGTCGCGCCGGCTCGGCGACCGCGTCGAGCGCTGGATCACGCACAACGAGCCGTGGGTCGTGTCGTGGCTCGGCTACGGCTGGGGCATCCACGCGCCGGGCCGCACGTCCGAGCGCGACGCGCTCGCCGCCGCGCACCACCTCCTGCTCTCGCACGGCTGGGCGACCGAGGTGCTGCGCCGCGAGTCGCCGGAGTCGCAGGTCGGCATCACGCTCGACCTGCACAGCGTGTACCCCGCCTCCGACGACCCGGCCGACGCGGCCGCGCGGCAGTACGTCGACGGGTTCCACAACCGCTGGTACCTCGACCCGATCTTCCGCGCCTCGTACCCGGCCGACCTGCTCGAGGCGTGGGGTGACACCGCGCCCGTGCCGCTCGACGGCGACCTGAAGACGATGTCCGCGCCGATCGACTTCCTCGGCGTGAACACGTACAGCCGCATGGTCGTTCGTGCGAACCCCGAGGGCGGCCGCCCGATTTACGTCCGCCAAACCGACGCACCGCACAGCGACATGGGCTGGGAGATCTACCCCGAAGGCCTCCACGACCTGCTCGTGCGCCTGCGCGACGACTACGAGCCGCCGGCCGTGTACATCACGGAGAACGGCGCCGCGTTCGCCGACGTGCGCGTGCACGACGGCAGCGTCTCCGACCCGGAGCGCCGCGAGTACCTCGAGACGCACATCGACGCCGTCGGCCGCGCGATCGAGAAGGGCGTGCCGATGAAGGGCTACTTCGTGTGGTCGCTCCTCGACAACTTCGAGTGGGCGGAGGGCTACTCGAAGCGCTTCGGGATCGTGTACGTCGACTATCCGACGCTCGAGCGCGTCCCGAAGCAGAGTTTCCACTGGTACCGCGAGTTCATCGCGGCCCAGCGGGCCCAGCGCGTCGTGCCGGCCGCAACGGGGTAGCCGTCAGCCGTACGGGTTGCACTCGGCCGTCGGCGGCGAGACGACGTGCAGCCCCGGCGTGGCGAGCGTCTTCTCCGTCGGCTTGATGAGGCCGAACCTCGCGAGCGCCAGCGGCAGACGCGACTTCGCCCGCATCTCGGCCGAGTGGATCCAGAAGCCGACGAACGCCTGGATCGGCGCGGTCGGGTTCAGCGTCCGCAGCTGCCAGAAGAAGCGGCCCGACTGGCGGCCCTGGTCGATCACGACCTTGTCGACGGGGCTCCACCACAGCTGGAGCGGCACGCACGAGGCGGCGATGCGCTTGCGGTACGTCCACGGGCTGCGCTTCGCGAAGCGTCCCGGGTACTGGCCGGGCGAGCCGCCGATCTCCTCGCGCGCGAGCGCCTGCAGGCTGCGGCCGAACGGGCCGGCCCAGCGCCTGCGGCAGCCCTTGTTGCAGCCGAGCTGCGGGAACTGCTTGTACTGCAGGCCGAAGTCGGTGACGGCGTCGAACGCGGCCGCGCCGGCCAAGAGCTTCGGGTGGCGCGCGAGCAGGAGGAGCGTCTCCTGGCCGCCCATGCTCCCGCCGAACGCGTAGATCTTCCGCCGGTTCACGTGGAGCCACGGGAGCGCCGCGTGGACGATCGACGGCATCCGCGCGAGATCCTCGATCTGGCCGGGCGAGCCCCACGAGTAGCGGCCGAGCTTCCGGCCCTGGCCCTCGGGGCTGATGACGGCGAAGTCGCCGACGGCCGGCAGCAGGCCCCAGACGGCGCTGTTCGCGCGCGCGCCGATCCCGCGGCCGTGCGGCGAGATCACGAGCGGCAGCCGCGCCGGCATGCGCGGGCCGTACTGCGACGGCAGCAGGACGTACGCCACGCGCCGCACGCCGTTGTGCGCGCGGTAGTGGATCGTCCAGCGCGCGATCCGGCCGCGCTTCACGACGCGCACGGTCTTCTTCGCGGCGTGGTGCTGCTGCTTCCTCTTCGGCGCGCCGTCGACGCCGGCTGCACCGGCGAGGACGAGCGCGAGCGCGGCCGCGGCGGCGACCGCCGCCCTACCCAAGGGCAAGCCGCGCCTCCAGCTCGACGGTGCCGGTTCGGCCCGTCAGGTCGATCGTCCCCGTCGCGCGGTCGAGCCGGCCGGTGCTCACCGACACGACGCGCCGGCCGGGCGGGAGGCGTAGGCGCAGCTTCAGCTCGCGCGCGCGTGCGCGCGCGGGGACCTCGATCGTCGCGCGGACGGACGCGGCGGTCGCCTCCAGCGTGTACGTGAGCGGGCCGAAGCTCGTCGGCGCCGCGCGCACCGTGATGCGCTTCCCGGGCGCGAGCCAGGCGCGCGGCGTCGCGTAGGCCAGTTCGAGGCCGCGCGGGTCGCCGCCGGGGTCACGGGTCTCGTGGATCAGTGTCAGCCGCAGTGTCTCGAGGAACGCAGCGTTGTTCACGCTGTTGGGGGGCAGGTACTGCGCACGGTAATACGCTCCGTCGAGTGGCGCCACCGTTGCGGCCTCGCCCGTGACGAACGTGTTGCGCGTCATCCCGGCGGCGAGGCTGCCGTACAGCGAGAGCACGAGCTGGTCGGCCTCGTCCTCGTCGGCGAGGAAGCGTGCGGCGTTCAGGCCGTACACCTGGTCGACACCACCGGCGGGGTAGCGCCCGGGCCCGTAGAGCGCGAACGCGCCGGCGCGCACCATCCCGAGGAGGCGCGACCCGTGGCGGAGCATGTAGCGCAGCGCGCCGTCGGCCTGCGCGCCGCCCGGCCGGAAGAGCCCGGACGCGAGCGCGTACGGCGCGACCAGGTTCCAGTAGCTGCCGTCACGCGACGCCGTCAGCCGGTCGTACGCGGGCTCCTCGTCGAGCAGCCGCACGGGGAGGAAGAGCGATCCGTCGGGCAGGCGCCGCTGCGACGCGGCGACGGCGCGGCGCAGGCCGCGCTCGAGCCGCGCGGCCAGGCGCGTGCAGCGCGCGGCGAGCCCGCCTTGCCCGGTCTCGCGCCACGCGTCGGCCATCCCGCGGAGGCCCTGCCAGACGACCGCCTGCGAGTGGAGGCCGAGCACCTGGTCCGGGATGTCCGACGAGTAGCGCTCGCGCCCGAGCAGGCCGCGCGGGTCGCGGTCGATCTGCCGGCCCAGCGCGTTCACGTAGCCGCGCAGCACGCGCGTCGTCGCGTCGACGTATGCGCGGTCGCGGTGCAGCCGGTAGTGCAGCGCCGTGCCGACGAGCTTCTCGCCCATCTTCCAGTTCGGGTACGGCGTCG
>JBKPLI010000020.1:0-20042 GCA_046731555.1 Actinomycetota bacterium
CACCAAGCGGCTGTGGTCCGTCCTGACCACGCTCGCCGTCGCGCTCTGCGCGCTCGTCGTCGCCGCGCCTGCGCTGCCCAAGAGCAGCGCGAACACCACGATCGTGATCTGGACGGATCACGACCGCAACGCTGCCGTCACAAAGGTCGCGGGCGACTGGGCGTCGTCGCGCGGCGTCACGGTCAAGGTCGTCGAGAAGGCATTCGGCGACATCCGCGACAACCTGAAGACGGTCGCTGCGGCCGACGCGCCCGACGTCATCGTCGGCGCCCACGACTGGACCGGCGAGCTGGCCGCGAACGGCCTCGTCGTCCCGTTGTTCCCGAAGAAGGCCACGCTCACGCAGTTCCCGAGCTACACGCTGGCCGCCTTCTCGTACGGCACCGCGGTCAAGAAGCTCTACGGCGCGCCCGTGGCCGTCGAGAACATCGGCCTCGTCGTGAACACGAAGCTGGCGAAGGTCCCGACGACCTTCTCGCAGCTCGAGAGCGATGCGCTCGCGTTCAAGAAGAAGAAGAAGGGCAACCTCGCCATCGCGGTCCAGCAGGGCGCGAACGGCGACGCATACCACATGTACCCGTTCTTCTCGGGCCTCGGCGGCTACATCTTCGGCAAGAACAACGCCGGGAACCTCGATCCCTCCGACATCGGCATCGCGAACAAGGCGTTCCTCAAGAACGCGTCGCTGATCGACAAGTGGAACAAGGAGGGCCTGATCAACGCGAAGGTCGACTCGACCACCGCGCAGAACGCGTTCCTCAAGGGCCAGGCCGCCTACTGGATCACCGGCCCGTGGAACATCGACACGATCAAGAAGCAGGGCATCAAGTTCAAGATCGTGCAGGTTCCGGCCGTGAAGCAGGCCTCGGTGCCGTTCCTCGGCGTCCAGGGCTTCCTCGTCACGAAGTACGCGGCCGAGCACGGCAACGACGCGGCCGCCAAGGACCTCGTCGCGAGCTACATGATGACCCCGGCGGCGCAGCAGATCCTCGCCGCTGCGAACAACCGCTACCCGGCGAACGTCCAGGCCGGGAACAAGGTGAGCGACCCGTACCTCGCGCAGTTCGGCAAGGCCGCCAAGGGCGGCGTGCCGATGCCGAACATCCCCCAGATGAACAGCGTCTGGCAGGACCTCGGCAGCGCGTGGGTCAAGTCGACGAAGGGTGCCGGCGCCACGAAGGCCGCCGTCGCCTTCCGCGTCGCGGCCCGCAACATCGCCGCGAAGATCGGCTAGCACGACTCAGGGCGGGCGCCCACGGGCGCCCGCCCGACTTTCGACCGAGGAGAGCAGTGAGCACCACCACCGCCCCGACGCCGCCCGTCGACCACCCGGTCTTCCGGCCCGGGCGCGTCTCCCGGGCGATCGCGGCCTTCTCCGGGACGACCGGGCTCGCCGTCAAGATCTCGCTGCTCGCGCTCATGACCGCCCTCGCGGCGTGGGCGGCGTGGGTGCTCGCCGACAACGGCAAGTGGATCGCGTTCGCCGTCCTCGTCGTCGCGACGCTCCTCATCCTCTACCTCTACCTCGCGCCGCGCGCGTGGACGCTGCCGGCGAAGTTCCTCATCCCGGGAACGGTCTTCCTGCTCGCGTTCCAGGTCACGCCGATCGTCTACACGATCAGCGTCGCGTTCACGAACTACTCGACCGGCCACATCCTGTCGAAGCCCGACGCGATCGACACGATCAAGGTCAACTCGCTCGAGCCGCCGCCGAACGGCCGCCAGTACACGATGGCGCCCGCGCACGACGAGAGCGGCAACCTCGTCCTGATCCTGCGCGACGACGACTCGGGCCGGTACTTCGTCGGCACGGAGGAGGGCGCGAAGCCGCTGCCCGCGGGCGACGTCACCGCGGAGGCGGGCGGCCCGATCACCGCCGCGAAGGGGTACGAGCTCGTCCAGGGCTCCGAGCTCTTCGCGCTCGACGCGCAGCTGAACCAGTACACCGTCCCGACGGTCGGCGACAGCGCGATCCGCCCGCAGGGGATCGACACCGCCGTCGAGCTGCGACCGACGCTGCGCTACGTGCAGCGTCGCGATGCGTTCGTGCGCATCTCGGACGGCACCGCGTTCCCCGACAACGGCACGGGCTCGTTCGAGTCCGCCGCGGGCGACGAGCTCGAGCCCGGCTGGAAGACCGGCGTCGGCTTCGCGAACTTCGACCGGATCTTCACCGACCCGACGATCCGCGACCCGTTCGTGCGCGTGTTCGTGTGGACGTTCGTGTACGCGACGCTGACCGTGTTGACGACATTCGCGATGGGCCTGCTGCTCGCGATCACGCTCGACAAGAAGGGCATGCGCTTCCAGCGCACGTACCGCGCGGTCCTCGTCATCCCGTGGGCGATCCCCGCCTTCCTCTCGATCCTCGCGTGGCAGGGGCTCCTGAACGACGAGTTCGGCGTCGTCAACCGCGTCTTCCACCTGAGCATCCCGTGGCTGTTCGACCCGAACTGGGCGAAGGTCTCGATCATCCTCGTGAGCTTCTGGCTCGGCTTCCCGTATTTCTTCCTCGTCTCGCTCGGCGCGCTGCAGTCGATCCCGGGCGAGCTGATCGAGGCAGCGCGCGTCGACGGCGGCGGCGCGTGGCAGGTGTTCCGGCGCGTGACGCTGCCGCTGCTGCTCGTCGCCGTGTCGCCGCTCCTCGTCGCGTCGTTCGCCTTCAACTTCAACAACTTCAACAACATCTACCTGCTGACGGGAGGCGGCCCGGCGCAGGAGAACTCGTCGATAGCCGGGTCGACGGACATCCTGATCAGCTACACGTACAAGCTCGCGATCGCGACCGGCAAGGGCTCCGACTACGGCCTCGCGTGCGCCGTGTCGG
Source organism: Actinomycetota bacterium (assembly GCA_046731555.1). Taxonomy (GTDB): domain Bacteria; phylum Actinomycetota; class Thermoleophilia; order Gaiellales; family Gaiellaceae; genus PALSA-600. The sequence goes on from JBKPLI010000020.1 coordinate 2,828, forward strand.
TGATCATCTTCTTCATCGTCGCGACGATCGCCGCCGTGGGCTTCTGGCGCTCCGGCGCTTTGAGGATGGCGCAGTGAGCACCGCAGAGGCAACTGCAAAGACGTTCGTCCCGACACGCGAGCTCGACACGCCGGCGCCGAGCAAGCCGAAGTTCAAGGACACGTGGTGGCGGCACGTCGTGGCACTGCTCGCGATCGGCTTCTCGCTCTTCCCGGTCGTCTTCGTCACCTCGGCCGCGTTCGACGCGAGCAACTCGGTCTCGGGCACGTCCGTGCTGCCGACCGACTTCACGACCGACAACTTCAAGGAGATCCTCACGAACACCGTGCAGGACCAGAGCGCGTCGGGCAACGTCGACTCGCAGTTCCTGCGCTGGTTCGCGAACTCGATGATCGTCGCCGCCGCGGCGGCGTTGTTCACGGTGATCCTCGGCGCGCTCGCCGCGTACGCGTTCAGCCGCTTCCGGTTCAAGGGCCGGCGCATCGGGATGATGACGCTGCTTTTGATCCAGGTGTTCCCGCAGTTCCTCGCGATCGTCGCGATCTACCTGATCGTGCACAACGTCGGCGACATCTTCCCGGCGCTCGGGCTGAACTCGACGTTCGGGCTGATCGTCGTCTACCTCGGCGGCGCGCTCGGCATCAACGCCTGGCTGATGAAGGGCTTCTTCGACACGATTCCGACGGAGCTCGACGAGTCGGCGCGCGTCGACGGGGCGACGCCGTCGCAGATCTTCTGGGGCGTGGTGCTCCCGCTCGCGGCGCCCGTGCTCGCCGTCGTCGGCCTGATCTCGTTCGTGTTCACGCTGAACGAGTTCGTGATCGCGTCGACGCTGCTGCAGACCTCGGACCACTTCACGCTCCCGGTCGGCATGCGCGGGTTCATCGACCAGCAGTACGGCCAGCGCTGGGGCCCGTTCGCGGCCGGCGCGCTCCTCGCGGCGATCCCCGCCGCCGTCCTCTTCATGTTCCTGCAGCGCTGGATCGTGAGCGGCCTCACGCAGGGCGCCGTCAAGGGATGACCGTCGCGGCGGCGCGCGACGCGGCCGGGGCGACGCTCCAGGCCGAACCGCATCACGACGGCTCCGACCTGCACGTGCTCGAGCGGCCGGACGAGCTCGGCGGCGACGCCGTGCTCCGCATCCGTACGCCGCGCGGCACGGCCGACGAGGTCTTCCTGCGCTACACGCGCGACGGCGAGCCGCGCAGCGCAGTCGCGACCCTCGACGAGGAGACCGAGACGGAGACCTGGTGGCGCGCGACGCTGCCCGTGTGGAACCCGACCGTCCGCTACCGCTGGCTCCTCACCGGCGGCGCGGTCGGCTACGCGACGCTCAACGGCGTCGGCCTCGCGTCGCACGAGGTCGCGAGCGCCGACGACTTCGTGCTCGCGCTCGGCGACCCCGGCCCCGCCTGGCACCTCTCGTCGGTCGTCTACGAGATCTTCCCCGACCGGTTCGCGTCGTCCGGGCTCGACGTCGAGCCGCCGTCGTGGGCGATGCGCCGCGAGTGGGACGCGCTGCCGACCGGCCGCGGCCCCGCGACGCCGCGCGAGTGGTTCGGCGGCGACCTGCGCGGCATCGAGCGGCACCTCGACCACGTCGAGTGGGTGGGCGCGAACGCGCTCTACCTCACGCCCTTCTTCCCCGCGCACTCGACGCACCGGTACGACTCGACGACGTTCGACGAAGTCGACCAGCTGCTCGGCGGCGACGAGGCGCTCGCCTCGCTCTCGCGTGCCGTACACGCGAGGGGCATGCGGATCCTCGGCGACCTGACGCTCAACCACACGGGCCGGCACCACGACTGGTTCGCGGCGGCGCTCGCCGACCGCGACGCGCCCGAGCGCGCCTTCTACCTCTTCGACGACGCGCTGCCGCACGGCTACGAGTCGTGGCTCGGCGTGGCGTCGCTGCCGAAGCTCGACTGGCGCTCACCGGCCCTGCGTAAGCGCATGACGCGGGTGATGCGCCGCTGGCTCGACGGCGACCTCGACGGCTGGCGCATCGACGTCGCGAACATGACCGGCCGCTTCCGCGACGTCGACCTGACGATGGAGGTCGCGCGGTGGGCGCGGGCGACCGCGGCCGGCGCGCTGCTCGTCGCCGAGCACGGCCACGACTTCCGCCCGGACCTCGACGGGCACGGCTGGCACGGCGTCATGAACTACGCGGGCTTCCTCCGGCCGACGTGGTGGTGGCTGCGTGACGCGGCCGTCGAGGAGGACGTTTTCTCGAGCATGCCGGCACCGCACTACTCGGGCGGCGACGCGGTCGCGGTCATGCGCCGGTTCCGCGCCGGGATCCCCTGGGAGACGGTCGCACACTCGTGGACGCTTCTCGACAGCCACGACACGCCGCGCTTCCGCACGATCGCCGGCTCGACCGAGCGCCACCTCGTCGGCCTCGGGCTGCAGATGACGAGCCCGGGCGTGCCGATGCTCTACGCCGGCGACGAGCTCGGCCTCGAGGGCCGGTGGGGCGAGGACGGCCGGCGGACGATGCCGTGGGATGCGGCCTCGTCGTGGGACGCGGCGTTCCTCGATGAGGTGCGGCGCCTCGCGGCGCTGCGCCGCTCGAGCGACGCGCTGGCGCGCGGCGGCATCCGCTACGTCCACGTCTCGCCGGATGCGATCGCGTACCTCCGCGAGTCGCGCACGGAGCGCCTCCTGTGCCTGGCCGCCCGCGCGCCGCACGCGCCGATCTCGACCCCGTTCCGCTGCCTCGAAACGCTCTACGGCGAGGACGCCCGTGACGGCGTGCTGCCCGCCGACGGCCCCTCGTTCCACGTCTGGAGGCTCCGCGATGGCTGACGTGCAGTTCAAGAACGTCGAGAAGGTCTACGAGAACGGCTTCCACGCCGTGAAGGACCTCTCGCTCGACATCCGCGACGGCGAGTTCCTCGTCCTCGTCGGCCCGTCGGGTTGCGGCAAGACGACCGCGCTGCGGATGGTCGCCGGGCTCGAGGAGATCTCCGGCGGCACGCTCTCGATCGGCGGCCGGGTCGTGAACGACCTGAACCCGAAGGAGCGCGACATCGCGATGGTGTTCCAGAACTACGCGCTGTACCCGCACCTTTCGGTCGCGGAGAACATCGCGTTCGGGCTGCGCCTGCGCAAGGCGCCGAAGAGCATGATCAACGAGCGCGTCGCGTGGGCCGCCCGCATGCTCGACCTGACGGACTACCTCGACCGGCGCCCGAAGCAGCTCTCGGGCGGCCAGCGCCAGCGCGTCGCGATGGGCCGCGCGATCGTGCGGCAGCCGCAGGTGTTCCTCATGGACGAGCCGCTCTCGAACCTCGACGCGAAGCTGCGTGTGCAGATGCGCGCCGACATCGCGAAGCTCCAGCACGAGCTCGAGACGACGACGGTGTACGTCACGCACGACCAGGTCGAGGCGATGACGATGGGCGACCGCGTGGCGGTGATGAGCCGCGGCGAGCTGCAGCAGGTCGACACGCCGCAGCGGCTGTACGACTCGCCCGAGAACCTCTTCGTCGCCGGCTTCATCGGCACGCCGCCGATGAACCTCCTGCAGGTGCCCGTCGCCTCCGACAACGGCGCCGTGAGGATCACCCTCGGCGGCACGACGCTCCAGCTCTCCGACGAAACGCTCCGCGCCTACCCGCGGCTGCGCGAGTACGCGGGCCGGACCGCTGTCGTCGGCATCCGCAGCCAGGCGCTGCACCCCGCCGGCGACCGCAGCGACCTGCCGACGTTCAACGCGCGCGTCGAGCTCGTCGAGGCGCTCGGCGCAGAGTCGATGGCGTACTTCAAGGTCGACAACTACACGATCCGCAGCGAGGCGGTGACCGTCGACGAGACGCTCGCCGCCGCCGACGCGAACGAGGGGAGCGTGATCGGCTCGCGCCCGAACCTCGTCGCGGAGTTCCCGCCGCACGTCCAGCTCCGGCTGACCGACGAGGTGCCGATCGCGGTCGACGTGTCGAAGCTGCACTTCTTCGACGAAGGGACGGGTGAGCCGCTGCGTTAGCGGGCTCCTCGCCGCTGCGGTGCTCGTCCTCGCCGCCGGCTGCGGCGGTGGTGGCGGCGCGCCGTCGGGCGACGAGCTCGAGCGCCTCGCACGTCCACCGGTTCCGACGCCGCTCGCGTCGGAGCGCATCTACTTCGTCCTGACGGACCGCTACGACAACGCGAATCCGGCGAACGACCGCGGCGGCCAGACCGGAGACCGCCAGCGCACCGGCTTCGACCCGGCCGATCCGGGCTACTACCACGGCGGAGACCTGAAAGGGCTGACGCGCGGGCTGCAGCGCATCAAGGATCTCGGCTTCACCGCGATCTGGATCACGCCCCCCGTGAAGCAGCAGTCCGTGCAGGGGTCGAGCGCGGCCTACCACGGCTACTGGGGCCTCGACTTCACGACGGTCGACCCGCACCTCGGCACCGAGGCGGACTTCGCGACGTTCGTCGAGAGTGCGCACCGGCTCGGGCTGAAGGTGATCCAGGACGTGGTCGTGAACCACACGGCCGACGTGATCTTCGTCGGCGGCTCGTACTCGGACGCGCCGTACCGCAACTGCGACGAGACCGCGTTCGACCCGGAGCGCTACGCCGGCGGCTCGACCTTCCCGTGCCTCGACGCGGCCGGGATGCCGAACGCGCCCGTGCTCGTCGACGAGGGCGCGCACCTGAAGCAGCCGAAGTGGCTGAACGACGTGACCGCGTACCACAACCGCGGTGACATCGACTTCGCCTCGTGCAGCGAGCAGTGCTTCGAGCAGGGGGACTTCTTCGGCCTCGACGACCTGTTCACGGAGCAGCCGCGCGTCGTCGACGGTCTCGCCGACGTGTACGCCGGCTGGATCCGCAAGTACAAGGTCGACGGCTTCCGCATCGACACGGCGCGTCATGTCGACCGCGAGTTCTTCCACGGCTGGGTGCCGCAGGTGCGTGCGGCCGCTCGCGCCGCGGGCGTGCGGGACTTCGAGCTCTTCGGCGAGGTGTTCGACGACGACTCGACGGTCGTCGCGCCGTTCGTCACGGAGCGTGGCCTGCCAAACGTGCTCGACTTCCCGTTCCAGGCGGTCGCGGCCGCGTACGCGGGCGGCGGCTCGAGCGCGGTCGGCCTGCAGCAGCGCTTCGAGGACGACGACTACTACCGCACCCCGTCCGGCGTCGCCGTCACGCCGCCGACGTTCCTCGGCAACCACGACATGGGCCGCGCCGCCCAGCAGATCACGGCGAACGGCGGCGCGAGCGGCGACGAGCTGCTGCGGCGCCTCGAGCTCGGCTATGCCTTGCTCTACCTCCTGCGCGGCGCACCGGTCGTCTACTACGGCGACGAGATCGGGATGGCCGGACTCGGCGGCGACAAGGCGGCGCGGCAGGACATGTTCCCGACGCAGGTCGCCGAGTGGCGCACGGAGCCGCGCGTCGGCGCGCCGCCGATCGGGACCGGCTCGGGGCTCGCGCTCGAGGATCATCCGCTCGAGGTCGAGCTGCGCGAGCTCGCCGCGCTGCGCGATCGCGTGCCGGCGCTGTCGACCGGCTCGACGACGGTGCGGCATGCGAAGGGCGGCGTGCTCGTCGTGAGCCGCATCGACGCGCGCACGCGGCGCGAGGTGCTCGTCGCGTTCAACAACGGCACGTCGCCGGCGCGCGTGACGGTGCGCACGGCGACGCCGTCGTCGTCGTGGCGCGCGCTGCTCGGCGACGCGGGCGCGCGCTCCGACGGACGCGGTGGCACGAGCGTCGAGGTTCCTGCGCTCGGCGCTGTGCTCCTGCAGGCGGCGAAGCGCGTGCCGACGGCGGACGAGGCGCCGACGCCGAGGCTCGCGATCGGGCCGGACGACTTCACGGACCTCACCCGCGTGCGCGCGCGTGTGTCGGCTGCGACTCCGGTGACCGTCGCGTTCGCGGTTCGCCGCGACGGCGGCGATTGGAGGCGGCTCGCCGTCGACGACGCGCCGCCGTTCCGCGCGTACGTGGATCCGCGCCGTTTCCCACGTGGCAAACGTGTCGAGGTCCTGGCCGTCGCGCGGACCCTGGACGGAAAGACTGCACTTTCGGACATGTCGGCCTTCGTGCCCCGCCGGTAGGTTCAAGAAGGTTTTCGCTCTACCACTGCGGTTTCATGACTCCGGGGACGACACCTGCAGGCGCACCCGATGCGACGGGACGCCGGATCGCCAAGCTGCCGGCGGCGCTGCTCGGCAACGGCTCGCTGCTCGCGACGCTGTCCGCGCGCGGCGAGCTGGAGAGGATGTTCTGGCCGCACGTCGACCACGGCCAGCACCTCGGCGAGCTGCGCATCGGCATCGTCGTCGACGGCCACACGCGCTGGCTCGACGACGACGGGTGGGAGCACGAGCAGTCGATGGAGCCCGACGCGTCGGTGCTGCGGACCGTCGCGCGCGGCTACGGCCGCGAGGTCGAGATCGTCGACCTCGTGCACCCCGTCGCGCCTGCGTTCCTGCGCCGCATCCGGTGCGAGGGCGACTTCCGGCTCGTCGTGTACTGCCGGCCGGATCTCGACGAGTCGCGCTTCGGCAGCGCGGCGTACGTCGACCGCGGCCGGCTCGCCTGCTACCGCCGCGACCGCGCGTTCGCGGTCGGCCTGTCGCGGTCGGGGGACGCGGCGTGCGGGCGCTCGCGCCGCGGCGAGGAGTACTCCGCCCTCGACGACGCGCTCGACGGCCACCTCGACGGGGACCTCGTCGCACATCGCGGCACCGAGGGCGCGCTCGTCGCGGACGCGGTCGACGAGCTCGTGCTCGCCGTCGGGTTCGCCGAGTCGCCGCAGTGGTCGCTCGTCGAGGTCGACGCGGTGCTCGGCCTCCCGTTCGAGCAGCATCTCGACGAGCGCCGCGCGCACGACCGCGCGCGTGTCGCACGCGCGGCCGAGCCGGTCGCGGGCAGGGCGCTCTACCGCCGCTCGCTGCTCGTGCTCGACGCGCTGACGGATCGCGCGAGCGGGGCGTCGATCGCGGCGCCCGAGCTCGATCCCGGCTTCGTCGACTCGGGCGGCTACGGCTTCGTGTGGGGACGCGACCTCGCGTTCGGCGCGCTCGCGTCGCTCACGGCCGGGCGCGGCGACGACGCGGCTGCGGCGCTGCGCTGGCTCGCGCGCAATCAGGAGCCGGAAGGACTGTGGCTCCAGCGGCACTTCACGACCGGCGAGCTCGGCCCATCGTGGTGCCTGCACCAGCTCGACGAGACCGGGGCGATCCTGTTCGCGTACGAGGCGGCCTGGGAGGCACTGGGCGACGTCCGCCTGGACCGCGACCTGTGGCGCTCGGCGCGCGCCGCGGCCGACTTCCTCTGCTCATTCGTCGACCCGGCAACGCACCTGCCTCGGCCGAGCGTCGACCTGTGGGAGCAGCGCAAGGGCCAGCACTCGTACACGGCCGCCGCGGTCGCCGGCGGGCTCGCCGCGGCGGCGCAGATGGCGCGCCGTCACGACCCGGCGACGGCGTGGCACTACGAGCAGGCCGCGCAGGCGGTGCGCGACGCAATCGAGGAGCACCTGTGGAGCGAGGAGCACAACCGTTACCTCCGCACCCGCGCGACGCCGGTCTCGCTCGTCGACACGCGGCTGCCGTACCCGAACCGGCGCCTCCGCGAGGACGTGCCGGAGGACGCGACGATCGACATCTCGCTGCTCGGCCTCGCGTGGCCGTTCGGCGCGGTCGATCCGGCCGGCGAGCGGATGCGCGCGACGGCGGAGGCGGTCGAGCGTGCGCTCGTGCGCGCCGACGGCGGCGTCCTGCGCTACGAGGGCGACACGTACGCGGGCGGCAACGCCTGGGTGCTCGCGACACTCTGGCTCGGCCTCTGGAAACGCCAGGTCGGCGACGAGGACGGCTGGCGCCGCGCGGTCGAGTGGACGGAGGCACGGCAGACGAGGCTCGGCCTGCTCCCGGAGCAGGTGAACCTCGACGGGTCGCCCGGCTGGGTGCTTCCGCTCGCGTGGAGCCACGCGATGCTGCTCCTCGCCGCGCGGCCCGAGCTCGGCGCGATCTGCCGGAGCGCCGACCGCGTCGCGACCGCGGCCTGACTGCGCCTAGGCGCCTGTGCGCCGGTGTACCTATGCGCCACCGCAACTGTCCCGGAGGGCCATGTCCTCACTCCGGAGTGCGGACATGGCCCGAAAGGACAATGAGGGCTAGACGTTCGCCGTCTCCTGCGGGCCCGTCGGCCCGAGGCGCTCGATCACGTCCTGCACGTTCCGGAGCTCCTCCTCGAGGTGCTGCTGGTAGGCCTGCAGCCGCTCGAGCCACTCCTCGCGGTTCGGGAAGCCGCCACGCCGTCCGAAGCCGCGGAACCCGCGCCGGCCGTGCTCACGATGGTGGCCGTGTCCACACACGTCATTCACCTCCTCCGGGCGAATAGTTATCGATAGTGAACTATTTACACTATTGAACCAATGCCGCGTCGGCCCGAGCCCGAGATCCAGGAGCTGCGCCGGCTGCTTCGCCGCGTCCTGCGCGGTCTGTGGCGGCGGCGCCGGCGCCCGCCCGAGCTCGTCGCGCTGCTCGAGGACGATGGCCCGGCGATCGGGCCGCGGCACGTCGCGCTGCTCGTCTACGTCGGCACGGAGGGCGCACGCACGGTCGGCCAGCTCGCGGACGAGCTCGGGCTGTCGCTCCCGGCGGCGAGCACCCTCGCGCGCGACCTCGAGCAGCACGGGCTCGTGCGGCGCTCGGAGGCGGCGGAGGACAAGCGGCGCACGGTCGTCGACCTCCACTCCGACACGGAGCCGCGGGTGCGCGGCTGGCTCGAGCGTCGCGACGAGCCGCTGCGACGGACGCTCGCCGCACTGACGCCGGAGGAGCGTGGCGCGTTCCTCAAGGGCCTCGAGACACTCGCCGACGAGCTGATGACAGAATCACGGCGTGGTTCTGTCCGACCGCACCATCGGGCGCCTCATCGACGAAGGCCGCATCGAGATCGACCCGTATGACGCGTCGCTCCTGCAGCCGTCGAGCCTCGACGTGCGCGTCGACCGCTACTTCCGCGTCTTCCGCAACAACCGCTACCCGCACATCGACGTCAAGCGCGAACAGGAAGACTTGACGGAGCAGGTCGCGATCGACGACGAGCCGTTCATCCTGCACCCGGGCGAGTTCGTCCTGGGGTCGACGCTCGAGCGGGTGCGCCTGCCGGACGACCTCGTCGCGCGCCTCGAAGGCAAGAGCTCGCTCGGCCGCCTCGGGCTCCTCATCCACTCGACCGCCGGCTTCATCGACCCCGGCTTCGACGGCCACGTGACGCTCGAGCTCTCGAACGTCGCGAACCTGCCGATCACGATCTACCACGCGATGAAGATCGGCCAGCTCTCGTTCATGCAGCTGTCGGAGCCTGCGTTAACGCCGTACGGCGCCAACGCGCTCGGCTCGAAGTACCAGGGCCAGCGCGGCCCGACGCCGAGCCGCTACTGGCAGAACTTCGTGGCGGACGACGCATGAGGATCTTCGTCACCGGCGGGACCGGGTTCGTCGGCGCGAAGATCGTCCACGCCCTCCGCGCGCAGGACCGGGACGTGCGCGCGCTCGTCCGCACGCCCTCACGCGGCGGGAAGCTGGCGAGCTGGGGCGCCGAGCTCGCGCAGGGTGACGTCACCGACGCCGCGAGCCTCCGCGCCGGGATGCAGCGATGTACACACGTCGTGCATCTCGTCGCGATCCTCAAGGGCCGGCCCGAGGACTTCCACCGCGTCATGACCGAGGGCTTCCGGAACCTCCTCGCCGCCGCCCGCGAGGAGGGCGTCGAGCGCGTCGTGCTCATGAGCGCGCTCGGCACCTCGGAGCGGACGAAGGACGTCGTGCCGTACTTCGGGGCGAAGTGGGCGATGGAGCAGGACGTGAAGAGCTCGGGCCTCGAGCACGTGATCTTCCGACCGAGCTTCGTCTTCGGCTGCGACGGCGGCGCACTTCCGACCTTCGTGAAGCAGGTGAAGCTCTCGCCCGTCGTGACCGTCATCGGCCCCGGCGAGCAGCGCTCCCAGCCGATCTGGGTCGACGACGTCGCAGCGTACTTCGCGAAGGGCGTCGACCTGCCGCAGGCGGCGAACCGCACGTTCGAGATCGGCGGCCCCGACCTCGTCACGTGGAACGAGCTCTACGGGCGGATCGCGCGAGCGCTCGGGAAGCGGCGCAAGCTCGTGCACGTGCCGTGGTCGGTTGCGAAGACGGGCGCGCGGCTGACGCAGAGGCTCCCGGGCGCGCCGCTCACGGTCGATCAGGTCGCCATGCTGCAGGCCGAGGACAACGTGGTCTCGTCGAACGACGCGGTGGAGACGTTCCGCCTCCCGCTCGTCCCGCTCGACGAGCAGCTCCGGCGCGCCGTCTAGCGAACCGGTCGGCGTCGGGCGCTGAGCAGGAAAGAAAGAGGGCCGCCCAGGGCGGCCCTCGATCCGGTTACCAGCTGGGTCTTCGTAGAGGCGCTTCCGGCCGATCAGGCGGCGCGTAACGCGAGTCCCCCACGCTGGCTAGGCGATTCCCCGTCCAAGGTCCCGGGGACACGCCTCTACGAGCTGGTACCTCCACTGCCCGTACTGGAAATCTCCATCTACCGGACCACCTCCTTTCCGCGGTAGCCCTACTTTAGCGAGTCAGTCAAGACGGACGTCAGCTCGAGCCCGCGGTCGAGCGGCACGGTGACGCTGACGCAGGTCGGGTCGGACTGCCGGCCGGCGGAGTAGGCGCCGAGGGTCTCGACGTGCGAGAGGACGTTGTCCGCGATCACCAGCGCGCCCGGCTCGAGCTTCGTGCGCGCAAGCTGGAAGAGCGACTCGTAGATGTCCTTCTCGGCGTCGAGGAAGACGACGTCGAAGACGTCCTCGATCTCGGGCAGGGTCTCGTGCGCGTCGCCGACCACGAGGTCGACGACGTCGCCGACGCCGGCCTCCTCCAGGTGCGCGGTCGCGATCGCGGCGCGCTCGGGGTCGACCTCGAGCGACAGCACGTGTCCGCCGAGGTTGCGCACGGCCGCCGCGAGCCAGAGCGTGGAGTAGCCGCGCGAGCCGCCGATCTCGAGCACCTCGCAGTCGACCTGCGGCGCGCAGATCGAGAACAGGAAGGCGCCCGTCGTCGGCGCGACCGCACGCGAGCGCACCTCGGACGGCAGCCCGGCCGCCCGCTCCGCCGCGTCCTCCTCCTCGAGGACGCGCATCACAGCGCGGACGCGGTCGTCGAGCATCGATCCAGCTTACGTGGACGCCCCTGGCGGGCCGCACGGAACCGGGCTACCATCCGCGCGCATTTCGGGGTCTGTCGAGGGAGGGGTCACTGTGGCAGGGATGTGGGGACGGGCGGTCGCCGGCGCGGCCGTCTTCGTGTCGGTCGCTCTCGCGAGCGCTGCTCCTGCAGTCGCGAACACGTCTGCGAAGCGGCCTGTGCCGTCGCTTCAGCCGGCGGCGACGGAGAAGCTCTGGCGTCAGCTCGTCGCGCAGCCGCGGCCGCGCCGGTTCGCGCTCGCCGACTGTCGGCCGGCGCGCGTCGTCTTCTACGCACAGACGGACTGGATGAGGCTCGCGACGAAGCTCGCCGCGAACGCCTCGCCGTGCGCCGAGTACTACGTCTCCGTGCCGCCGCTCTCGGCCGACAAGACGCAGGCGCGGGTCGACCAGGCCTGGCGGATTCGCGGGCTCGGTCCGAACTTCCACGCCCTTGCCGAGATCAGCTGGAACGGCTGGTCGTCGTGGGTGACGGCCAACGCCGCGTCGTGGTACGCGGCCGGCGTCGAAGCGAGACGGCGCGCCGCCGCGGCGGGATACGACGTCTCCGGCGGGGACACGTGGGCCCTGAACGAGCTGTCATCCGCCGTGCGTCGCGGCGACGGCTCCTCGCGAACGAATGCGCGCGAGTTCGTCCGCGGCCTCTACGAGGGGGACGGCACGCCGTCGAAGGGTGTCGTCTTCGTCAGCGGCATGGGCCAGTCCACAGCCGACCTGTCGACGTACAAGGCAAACCTCCAGCGGTGGCTCCAGGACTCGCCGTTCTGGACCGACATGGCGGCCTACGTCTCCGACTGGTCGCAGGAGACGTACGGCGACGCACGGTTGTACGGCGTTGCGGACGCGTCGATGGCGACGCGCGGCGCGTACGTCGGGGAGTACCTCCAGCACGAGCTCACGCTCGCGAAGGCCGGACCGGCGGAGATCGACGCGGCGCGTTCCTTCCTCGAGGCACGCCACGGAGCGCTCGCGAACGGGGCCTGGGCCTGGGACGCTGCGTACGGCTGGACGGCGGTCCCGTTCGCGCAGATGCAGGACTACGTGTCGGCGCAGGTCTATGCACATCGATCCGCCGGTCAGGCCGTCGATCGCATCGGCTTCGCATGGGCGCCGAAGAACCTGACCGCGCTGTCGACAACGGACTACAACGCCCAGACCGCGGCGATCCTCGATCGGCTCGCGGCAGCAGTGCGCGACTCCGGCGCCGCGCCCGAGGCTGCGTGCGCGCCGGCGGGCGAGAACGTCTGGTGCGCCGCCGCCGTCGAGGGCGCGGCGTTCACCGACACCTGGAAGACATTCGCCACGTGGTCGACGCCGGCGCTCACGTTCGCATCCGCGCCCGTCACCGCGACCGCGGGTCTTGCGACGGGGCCGATCTCGATCGAGCTGCAGAACGCAGGCGTCACGGAGAGCGCGACGTCGGCGACCGACGTCCAGCTGACGTCGAGCTCCGCGACCGGCACCTTCTCGGCCGGCGCCGACGGGCCGTGGGCGAGCACGCTCACGGTGACCGTGCCCGCGGGCGCGAGCGGTGCGGGCTTCTACTACCGCGACGCACGCACCGGCGCCGCCACGATCTCTGCGACGTCCGCGGGCCGTGCGCCCGCAGCTCAGGCGGTGACGGTCGTCGCCGGGCCGGTCACGTCCGTGACGGTGTCGCCGCCCCTCGCCACGGTCGCCGGCGGAACGACGCAGGCGTTCACCGCGTCCGCTGCCGACGCATACGGCAACGAGGTCGCCGCCACGCCCGTCTGGACGTCCTCGCTCGGGACGGTGTCGCCCGCGGGCGTCTTCACGGCACCGGCCTTCGCGGCAAGCGGGATGGTGACCGCCACGATCGGTGGTGTCTCGGCGAGCGCGAACGTAGCCGTGACGACGCCCGTGGTTCGTGTCTCGTCGATTCGCTATGCGACGAGCAACGGGCGGCTCGTCGTCACCTTCACCGCGACCGACGCCTCGACCGGCGCTGCCGTTCCGGGTGTCGCCGTCTCGTTCACGATCAAGCGCAACTCGTATGCATGGGTCTCCGGCAGCGGCACGACCGGAAGCGGTGGCTCCTTCTCCGTGTCGACGCCGACGGCGCCGAGCGGCTGCTATACGACGGCCCTGCGGAGCGTCACGACCTCAGGCTTCGCCTGGGACGGCGTCACGCCCTCGAACGGCTTCTGTAAGTGATCCGCTCGGCTTCGACCGCCTCGCGGACCCAACAGTCCGCGAGGTGGTCGTTCACGATCCCGCACGCCTGCATCGTCGAGTAGACCGTCGTCGGACCGACGAACCGGAAGCCGGCGCGCTTCAAGCGCTTGGAGAGCTCGGTCGACGCCGGGGTCGTCGAGTGCCAGTTGTCCCACGTGTGCGGCACCGGGGCGTCGTCCTCCGCGTACGACCAGAGCAGCTCCTGGAGCGGCGTGCCCTCCTCGCGCAGCGTCAGGACGCCGCGCGCGTTCGCGATCGCCGCCTCGATCTTGCCGCGGTGGCGGACGATGCCGGCGTCGCCGAGCAGTCGCTCGACGTCGCGGTCGCCGAACCGGGCGACCTGCTCGGGGTCGAAACCCGCGAAGGCGGCGCGGAAGCCCTCCCGCTTGCGGAGGATCGTCAGCCACGAGAGCCCCGACTGGAACCCCTCGAGGCAGAGCCGCTCGTAGAGGCCGCGCTCGTCGACGACCGGCCGGCCCCATTCGTCGTCGTGGTAGCTCTCGTAGAGCGGATCCTTCGAGTCCCAGCAGCGCTTCACTCGACGTCGACCTTCACGATGCCGTCGACGACGCGCACCGGGTACGTCGCGACCGGCTCGTACGCGGGCAACGAGAGCGGACGGCCGTCGCGGAGGTCGAACGCCGAGCCGTGGCGCGGGCAGACGACGCGGCAGTCCTCGGGCTCCCAGTCGCCCTCGCAGAGCGGGCCGTCGTCGTGCGAGCAGCGGTCCTCGATCGCGTACAGCTGCCCGCCGCAGTTGTAGACGCCGACCGGGACCGGCCCGGCCTCGACGATCTTCACCGAGCCCGGCGGGAACTCGTCGAGCGGCGCGACGTCGATCTCCACTACGCGAAGTCGAGGCCCTGCCACTCGTCCGGAAGCGGCGTCCCCTTTGCGCGGTGGAGCGCGACCTTCAGCACGCCGAGGCCGAGGATCGCGCACTTGAGCCGCACCGGCGTCAGCGGGATGCCGATCTCCTCGAGCAGCTCCTCTTTCGGCAGCTCGGCCACCTCGGACGCCTTCCGGCCGCGCACGAGCTCCGTCAGCATCGACGTCGCCGCCTGCGAGATCGCGCAGCCGCGACCCTCGAAGCCGACGTCCTCGATCGTCTCGCCGTCGGCCGCGAACTTCAGCGACACCGTCACCTCGTCGCCGCACAGCGGGTTGAGACCCTCGGCCTGCGCGTCGGCGTCCTCGAGCAATCCGTGGCCGCGCGGGTTCTTGTAGTGGTCGAGGATGACCTCGCGGTACAGCTGATCGAACTCGGTCACGCGAACAGCTCTCGGGCGCGCGCGACGCCGGCGACGAGGCGGTCGATCTCCTCCGGCACGGTGTAGAGGTAGAAGCTCGCGCGGTTCGTGGCCGCGACGCCGAGCTTCGTCATCAACGGCTGGCAGCAGTGGTGGCCGGCGCGGATCGCGACCGCGTCCATGTCGAGCACCTGCGCCACGTCGTGCGGGTGGACGCCCTCGAGGTTGAAGCTCACGATGCCGGCGCGCCGGTCGGGCGGCGGGCCGTAGAGCGTGACGCCGGGGATCTCGCCGAGCCCTTCGAGCGCGTACGCGGCGAGCTCCTGCTCGTGCGCGAAGATCGCGTCGAGCCCGACCTCGTCGAGGTAGTCGATCGCGGCTGCGAGGCCGACCGCCTCCGCCATCGGCGCGGTGCCCGCCTCGAACTTGTGCGGCAGCTCGCCCCACGTCGTCTCCTCGACGCGCACCTTGCGGATCATGTGGCCGCCCAGCAGGAACGGCTCCATCTCCTGCAGCAGCTCCGCGCGGCCCCAGAGGAAGCCGATACCGCTCGGGCCTAGCATCTTGTGGCCCGAGACGGCCACGAAGTCGGCGCCGAGCGTCTGCACGTCGAGCCGCTTGTGCGGCGCCGCCTGCGCGGCGTCGCAGACGACGATCGCACCGCGCTCGTGCGCCCACGCGGCGAGCCGCGTCACGTCGTTGACCGTGCCGAGGGAGTTGGAGACGAGCCCGGTCGCGACGAGCTTCACGTTCTCGAACTCGTCGAGCTCGTCGAGGCGCAGCTCGCCCTGCTCGTCGAGCCGGATCATCCGGAACTCGGCGCCCGTGCGCTTCGCGACGTACTGCCACGGCACCCAGTTCGAGTGGTGCTCGAGCTCGCTCGCGAGCACGACGTCGCCCGGGCCGAGGTTGTTCATGCCCCACGAGTACGCAACGAGGTTGATCGCCTCCGTCGCGTTACGCAGGAAGACGATCTCGCGCGAGGACGGGGCGTTCACGAACCGGCACGTCGTCTCGCGCGCGCCCTCGAGCGCGGCGGTCGCGCGCTCCGCGAGCTCGTACACGCCGCGGTGCACGTTCGCGTACGACGTCTCGTAGAACTGCGTCATCGCATCGAGCACGTGGCGCGGCTTCTGCGCGCTCGCGGCCGAGTCGAGGTACGCGAGCGGGCGGCCGTGGAAGGTCTGCTCGAAGATCGGGAAGTCGGCACGCAGCCGGTGCGCGTCGAGCTTCTGCTGGGCCCGAACGGCCATGGGACTACTGTACCGAGGGCGCTTCCACCGGCCGCCGGCTCGTCTAGCCTCGCGGGGTGCGCGTCGTCTCGCTGCTGCCGAGCGCGACCGAGATCGTCGGCGATCTGGGCCTGGCGAGGCTGCTCGTCGGCCGCTCGGAGGAATGCGATCGCCCGGCCGACGTGGCGGGGCTCCCCGTCGTCTCGGCCGCGCGGATCGACCTCTCGACGCTGCCGTCCGACCAGGTCGACGACGCCGTCCGGGCCGCGATCGCGGACGGACGCTCGCTCTACGCCGTCGACGCGGAGCTGCTGGAGTCGCTCGCGCCCGACCTCCTGCTGACGCAGGACCTGTGCGCCGTGTGCGCCGTCTCGTCCGGCGAGCTCTGCGACACCGGCGTGCCCACGCTCTCGCTCGACCCGCGGACGCTCGACCAGGTGGCCGAGAGCTGCGTCACGGTCGCGGACGCGCTCGGCGTCCGGTCGCGCGGCAAGGCGCTCGCCGACCGGATGCGCGGTGAGCTCGAGGAGGTGCGCGAACGCGTCGCCGGCCGGCCGCGGCCGCGCGTGTTCGTCGCGGAGTGGGTCGACCCGCCGTACGCGCCCGGGCACTGGCTGCCGGAGCTCGTCGAGCTCGCGGGCGGCGAGTGCGTCCTCGGCACGGCGGGCGAGCACTCGTTCCGCACGAGCTGGGACGACGTGCGCGCGCTCGAGCCGGAGCTCGTCGTGCTCGCGCCGTGCGGGTACGACGCCGACCGCGCCGCGCGCGAACCGCTGCCGCCGCTCGACGCCGCAGTCGTGGCCGTCGACGCGAACGCGTTCTACGCGCGGCCGGCGCCGGCGCTCGCGCTCGGGGCGCGGCAGCTCGCGCACCTGTTCCATCCAGACGCCGTCGCCGACCCCGGGCTGCCGCAGCGCTGGGTCAGGCGGCGGGCCGCTCCAGCACGGCGAGCTGCCACAGGACCGTCACCGGTTCGACGCTGACGGGCTCGAGCCCGTGCTCCCGCGCGGCGGCGAGCAGGTCCGGCATGCGGTGGACGAACGTGCGGAACCCGCAGCCGCGCAGGCGCAGGAAGAGGTTCACGGCCCTCGCGCCGAGCCGCGTCGCCGCGTTCTCGCGCGGCACGGTCAGCGCGAGCAGACGGGTCGTCCGCCCGGCCGCGGCGGCGACGAACGCGGGCCCGTCGGGGTAGCAGCACACGGCGCGGTGCAGCACGACGACGTCCGCTTGCGGGAGCCCGGCCGCGTCGGCGACGAAGTCCCCGAGCCGCCGCTCGACGCGCTCCTCGACGCCGCGCTCGCGCGCGAGCGCCGCCGCCTCGTCCTCGTACGCCGACGAGA
>JBKPLI010000021.1:0-15652 GCA_046731555.1 Actinomycetota bacterium
CGCGCCGTCCGGCGCCTGCGCGACGCCGTTCGTCTGGTTGTTGTTGTTGAAGAACGCGTAGGCCTCCTCGGCCGCACCCGAGAGCTCGCGCAGCGGCTCGACCCACTCGTTCAGCTCCTCCTCGGTGTACAGGTGGTCGAAGCGCTCCGCCGCCGAGCCGCCGCGCGCGTTCCACGTCGACGCGTTCCGGCCGTGGAAGCGCACGTACGCGAGGTTCGCCGTCGCCGCGACGACCGTCTGCGGCACGTTCTTCGCGTCCGTCTTCGGCGCGTCGACCGCGACGTACGCCATGTCGCGCTCGTCGAGCCACTTGAGCACGTCGGCGACCACGTCGTCCTCGAACCACGAGCGGTGCCGGAACTCGACGAGCATCCGGTCGTCGCCGAGCTGCTCGCGCGCCCACGCGAGGTAGTCGAACGAGTACGGCTTCCAGACGACGTACGGCGGGAGCTGGAAGAGGATGCCGCCGAGCTTGCCCGTCTCGCGCAACGGCTCGAGCGCGCCGAGGAACTCGCGGAACACGTTCGCGCGCAGCTCGCGCGGCGGGCGGTCGACGCGGCCGCGGCCGTCGACCGGCATGCCCTCGCGCAGGTGCTCCGGCAGCTGCTCGAGCTTCACGGGATGCCTTGTCATCAGGCCGAACGCCTTCACGTGCATGACGAAGTCGCCGGGCGTGCGGTCGGCCCAGCCCTGCACCATCGAGCGGTCGGGGATGCGGTAGTAGGTCGAGTCGACCTCGACGGTCGAGAAGTGCTCGGCGTACCACGGCAGCCGCTCGCGCGGCGAGACGCCCTTCGGGTACCAGTGCTTGGAGAGCGCGTCGTCGGCCCACGAGCACGTCCCGATGCGGATCGGTGCCGCCACTACCTCGCGAACGCGACGGCCCTGACGGCGGTCGCCTCCAGCGCGGTGCCGCCGACGGTCGCGCCGGTGCACGGCGCCGCGCCGGACCTGACGCAGGCTGCGCCGCCGAGGTCGCGGTCGGGCACGGTCGCCGACGCACCGAACGTCAGCGTGCCCTTGCGGAACAGCACGGTCACGGCAAAGGCGCCGCGCGCGTTCGCCCGGACGACGGCGAGGCGCCTCCCGTTCGAGGTGAGCGTGACGCTCGCGCCGGCGATGCCCGCCGCGTTCTCCGTCACCGTGCCGGTGACCGTCGCGCGCGTCCACACCTGCCGCAGGCGCTTCCCGTTCGTGCGCACCGTCTTCGCGAGCTTCGTCCGCTTCACGGTCAGGCGCAGCGCCGTCGGTGTGCGGACGACCGACTGCACCTCGACCGCGCCGGCCGCGTTCGCGCTGCCCGCCGCGTACGGGGTCCACGTCGAGCGCCAGCGGTACTCGCCGGCGGCGGTGGGCGGCGTGAGCCCGCTCGTGGTGAAGATGAACGACAGGAACTTGATCCCGGGCGGCGCCAGGCAGACCACGAGCGCCGCCGGCCCGAGCGCCTGCTCCGGGCCCGCGGTCGCGACGGCGAAGACGGGGACGTCGATCGTCTGCCCGGCTCCCGTCAGGCGGAGGAGCCATGTCGCGAGCACGGGCGTGCTTCCTGTGCACGCACTCGGCGCAGGCGCGGCGGCGAGGACGTTGCCCGTGAACGAGGCAGCAGCGCCGTCGGGCGCTTGCGCGCTCGCGTTCGCGTCGCCGATGTCCGTGCCTGCTGCAGGCGCCGCGAGCGCGTAGCCGCCCGGCACGACGACCCGCACCTGCGCGGCGGGATCGTCCGCCGCGGCGATCCGCGCGTCGACGCGCACGCCGCCGCCCGCATGCTCGACGGTGAGCTTCGGCGTGAAGGCCGCGAGTCCCGGCTCCGCGAAGGCGAGCGCGGACGCTGCGACTGCCGCGATCAGGGCGACCCGCTTCAAGCCGGACAATCTAGCTCGCCCGCTCCCTACACTTGCGCCATGGACGCGAGGCCGATCGGCGTCTTCGACTCCGGCGTGGGCGGCTTGACCGTCCTCCACGAGTGTCTCGTGACGATGCCGCACGAGGACTTCGTCTACCTCGGCGACCACGCGCGGCTGCCGTACGGGCCGCGGCCGCTACCCGAGGTGCGCCGCTTCGCGCACGAGATCGGCGCGTACCTCGAGACGCTCGGTGTGAAGCTGATCGTCGTCGCGTGCAACAGCGCGACGTCGGCCGCGCTGCCCGAGCTGCAGGAGTCGCTGTCCGTCCCGGTGATCGGCGTGATCACGCCCGAGGCGCACGCGGCCGTGCAGGCGACGCGCAACCGGCGCATCGGGCTGCTCGCGACCCAGGCGACCGTCGCGTCGAAGCGCTACGAGCTGCTCGTGCGCACGCTCGACGCGGGCGTGCGCTTCACGGCGGTGCCGGCGCCGAAGCTCGTGCCGCTCATCGAGGCAGGCGAGCACACCGTCGACGCGGTGCGCGAGTACGCGGAGCCGATCAAGCGCGCCGGCTGCGACACGGTCGTCCTCGGCTGCACGCACTACCCGCTCATCCGCCCGGTGTTCCAGCGCGTGTTCGGCCGCGACGTCACGCTCGTGTTCTCGGCCGACGAGACCGCGCGCGAGGTCGCCGAGACGCTCGCGCGCAAGCGGATCGAGAACGACGCCGCGCGCGGCGAGGGCGCGTACCGCTTCCTCACGACGGGCGACCCCGACGCGTTCCGCACGCAGGGCGAGCGCTTCCTGCAGCTGCCGATCGCCGACGTCGCGCCCGTGGCCGTCGCCGAGCTCGAGCGCGCCGCGGCATGACTCGCAATGACGGCCGCCGGCCGAACGAGCTCCGTGCCGTTGCGGGCGACCCGTCGTTCCTCGAGCAGCCGCACGGGTCGGTGCTGTGGTCGCAGGGCAAGACGAAGGTGCTCTGCACCGCGACCGTGTCCGACGGCGTGCCGCGTTGGCTCTACCGCTCGGGCCGTGGGTGGATGACGGCCGAGTACTCGCTGCTCCCGGCCTCGACCGGCGACCGGACGGACCGCGAGGCGGCGAGGGGCAAGCAGGGCGGACGCACCGTCGAGATCCAGCGGCTGATCGGGCGCGCGCTCCGCGGCGTCGTGGACTTCGAGGCGCTCGGCGAGCGCACCGTGTGGCTCGACTGCGACGTGCTGCAGGCCGACGGCGGCACGCGCTGCGCCGCGATCTGCGGTGCGTACGTCGCCGCGCACCGCGCCCTCGACCGCTTCGGCCTCTCGAAGGCGCTGCCCGGCTCGATCGCGGCGGTGTCGGTCGGCATCGTCGACGGCGTGTCGCTGCTCGACCTCGACTACTCGGAGGACTCGAACGCGGACGTCGACCTCAACGTCGTCATGAGCGGCGACGGACGGCTCGTCGAGGTGCAGGCGACCGCCGAGCGCGTGCCGTTCGAGCGCGAGCGCCTCGACGAGCTCCTCGACCTCGCCGCGGACGGCATCGACGAGCTCGTCGCGTACCAGCGCGAGGCGATCGATGCTCCTGGCTGAGGTCCCGTCGCTCGACGAGGTCCACGTCGTCCTGCGGCTCGCGGTTGCCGCCGGGCTCGGCGCGGCGGTCGGGTTCGAGCGCGAGCTGCGCGACCGCGAGGCGGGCATGCGCACGCACCTGCTCGTCGCGCTCGGCTCGTGCCTGTTCACGCTCATCTCGGCGTACGGGTTCCACGACTTCCTCGCGAGCGGCGACACCGTCGTGCGCGCCGACCCGTCGCGGATCGCCGCGCAGATCGTGACGGGCATCGGCTTCCTCGGCGCGGGCGCGATCATCCGCGAGGGCCTGTCGGTGCGCGGCCTCACGACCGCCGGCTCGCTGTGGGTCGTGGCGGCGATCGGGATGGCGATCGGCGCGGGCTTCTACTGGGCCGGCGCCGCGACGACCGTGCTGACGCTGTTCGCGCTCGGGCCGCTCCGCATCCTGGCCCACTTCGTGATCGAGCGCGTGCGTCCCGAGGAGAACCGCGTGGTCGTCGAGCTCGCGCAAGACCACGGCGTCGAGCCGCTGCTCGCGATGCTGCCCGAGGTCCGCCAGCTCGAGGTCGAGGACCAGCGCGACCGCCGCATCGTCCGGCTCGAGCTCGAGTCGGTCGACGACGCGCTGATCGCGAAGCTCACCGACCTGCCATACGTCGTCGGGGTGCGCTGGCAGAAGTGAAGGCGCGGCTCTGCTCGGGCAACGAGCACAAGCTCGACGAGCTGCGCGCCTCCCTCACGGGCTGGCAGGTCGAGCTGCTGCCGCTCGACGTGGAGGAGACGGGCGCGACGTACGAGGACAATGCGCGGCTCAAGGCGCGTGCGGGCCGCGAGGCGGCAGCGGACGACGAGTGGGTGCTCGGCGAGGACTCGGGCATCGAGTGCGACGCGCTCGCGGGCGGCCCGGGCGTGCAGTCCGCGCGCTGGGCGCCGGCCGGCACCCAGGCGGAGGCGCTGCTCGCGCGCCTCGGCGGGGAGACGAACCGCAGCGCACGCATGGTCTGCACGATCGTGGCGATCGCGCCCGACGGCCACGAGGTCGCCGCGGTCGGCGTCCTCGACGGCGAGATCGCCCACGAGAAGCGCGGCGCCGGCGGCTTCGGCTACGACCCGGTCTTCCTCCCGCGCGGGTTTGAGCAGACGGTCGCCGAGCTCGGCGATGACTGGAAGCGCGCGAACTCCCACCGCGCACGGGCGGCCCGGGCGCTCCTAGACGCCGTCCGCTGAGGTCAGGCGAGGTCGCGGCCGCGGCGCGAGACGCCGACGTGCGAGAAGCCGCCGTCGGAGCGCAGCACCTGACCGGTGATCCAGCCGCCGGCGGGCGAGCACAGGAACGCGACGAGCTCGGCGGCGTTCTCCGGGCGGCCGGCGCGGCCGAGCGGGGTCGCCTCCTCGATTTCCGCCTTCAGCTCGGGCGGTATCCAGCCGGTGTCGGTCGGTCCGGGGTCGATCGCGTTCGCGGTGATGCCCCGTGGGCCGAGCTCGACGGCGGCCGACACCGTCAGCCACTCGACGGCGCCCTTGCTCGCCGCGTAGGCGATCTCGCCGGCGAGCGGCAGCCCGCTCGAGAAGTTCACGATCCGGCCGCTCCCGTGCCCGCCGCGGAAGTGGCGCGCGAACTCCGCACAGAGCAGCAGCGTCGCGCGTGCGTTCACCGCGAGGTGGCGGTCGAACTGCTCCGCGGTCGCGTCGAGCAGGCCGCCCTGCTCGGAGTGCGCGTGGACGTTCACGAGCGCCGTTAGCGGGCCGACCGAGCCCTCCGCCGCGTCGAGCACGCGTGCAGGCGCGGCGACGTCCGAGAGGTCGTCCTCGTGCAGCCCCGCGCGCACGCCGAGCGCGCGCAGCTCGTCCACCAGCTCGTCGGCCTCGCGCGGTTCCGACCCCCACGGCTCGGTCTCGTCGTACGGCCGCCAGCAGGTCGTCGCGACGTCCCACCCGTCGCGTGCGAGCGCGCGCGCGACCGCGGCCGCGATGCCGACGCGCCGGCTCGCACCGGTCACCAGCGCCGCGCTCACGCCGCGGCCACCTTCGCATCCCTCGGTCGCGCACGCCCCGACCGCCACCAGTTCACCTCGGCGCCGAGCACGATCACGTTCGCCATCACGTAGAGCCAGACGAGCAGGACGGCGCTGCCCGAGAGCGTCTGGATCACGGGGTTCTCGTTCGTGACCTGGATGAAGTAGCGCTGGCCCTGGAACGTGACCTCGAGCAGGATCGCCGCTACGACCGCGCCCGGGAGCACCTCCCGCCAGGTCACGTCGGCGTTCGTCAGCACGTAGTACGCGCTCGCGAGGAAGAGGAACACGCCGACGAGCGAGACGCCCGTCGACGCGAGCCACGACACCGTCTCGTTGCCCTCGAATCCCGGCACGTGGCGCTTGAGGACGCCGGTGCCGAAGGAGCCGATCACGAGCGAGGCGAACAGCGTGACGAGCGAGCCGACCATCATCACCGTCGCGAGCAGCTTGCCGTGCAGGAAGCCGCGGTTGGGGCGGCCGTAGACGATGTTGAACGCGCTCTCGAGCACGCTGAAGAACGAGAGCGACGACCAGAGCAGGAACGCGGCGCCGACGAGCCCGAGCGTGCGCGAGTTCTCCTGGATCTGCCGGACGCGCCGCAGGATCTCCTCCGCGGACGTCTTCGGGAAGACACGCGCAAACTCCGTCACGAAGAACGAGCCCTGGTCGGCCTGGTGCGCGAGGCCGAGCAGCGCGAGCGCGAGGAAGAGCAGCGGGACGAACGACAGCAGCGCGAAGTACGCGATCATCGCGGCAAGGTGCGTGCCCCGGTCCGCGAAGAACTTCACGAGAACTATGCGCACTGGGCGGCAGTATGCTCCGGCGCATGGACGCGGCCGGTGCGCTCGCCGATCTGACCGAGATCTCGTCGCAGGTCGAGCGGGCCGCGATCGTCGGTGCCGACGGGACGATCCTGGGCTCGACGTTCGAGGACGAGGAGCGCGCGAAGCGGTTCGCCGAGGGCGCGCGGAGGCTCGTCGAGGCGGCCGAGACCGTGCGCGAGGCACGCGGGTTGGCCGGGCTCGGGCAGCTCGAGGCGGCGACCGTCGACGGCAGCGTCTTCGTCGTCCGGGACGGCGACCGCCTGATCGCCGCGACGACGAAGCCCGAGCCGACGGTCGGGCTCGTGTT
Organism: Actinomycetota bacterium; assembly: GCA_046731555.1. GTDB lineage: Bacteria > Actinomycetota > Thermoleophilia > Gaiellales > Gaiellaceae > PALSA-600. The sequence goes on from JBKPLI010000021.1 coordinate 6,550, forward strand.
CTACGACCTGAAGCACTGCCTCCGCTCCGTCGAAGAGGCGGCGACGAAGCCGCCTGTCCCCGCACGCGGACCAGTGGAGGGGGTCCCGGGGGAACCGGGAGGTTCCCCCGCGCCGAAAGCGCGGTCGAGGAAGAAGAAGCCGGATGCCACCTCGTAGGATGCTCACCGGCGTGCTGCTCGCGGCCGGCTCGCTCGCCGGCTCCGTCCTGTACCGGCGGCGCGCCGCGCGGCGGCGCGAGCACGTCGACCTCTACGCGGACGACGGCTCGATGATCTCGCTCGACGACGCCACCGCCGAGGCGACCCGGCTCCTGCCCCTCGCACGCGACGTCCTCGCGGCCTGATGGAGCTCGCCGCCGCGATCCGCGACGCCGCGTACCTCGAGGGCGACTTCGTGCTCCGCTCGGGACGGCGCTCGAGCTGGTACCTCGACAAGTACCGCTTCGGCACGCGGCCCGAGCTGCTGCGGCCGCTCGGCGAGGAGCTCGCCCGCGCGATCGCGGAGCACGAGCCGGAGGCGACGCGGATCGCCGCGCCCGAGCTCGGGGCCGTGCCGCTCGCCGCGGCGGCCTCGCTCGCGAGCGGCGTGCCCTTCGTGATCGTCCGCAAGGAGCCGAAGGACTACGGCACGGCCAACCGCATCGAGGGCGAGTACGAGCCGGGCGAGTGCGTCTGCCTCGTGGAGGACGTCGTGACCTCCGGCGGAGCGGCCGTGGCGGCCGTTCAGGCGCTCCGTCAGGCCGATCTGCGGGTCTCCGTCGCGGTCTGCGTGGTCGACCGCGAGGAGGGTGGGGTCGACGAGCTCGCGCGCCACGCCGTGCGCCTCTGGCCGCTCCTCCGCGCGTCCGAGCTCGCGAAAACCGCCGCAAAACCGCATGGTTGAGCGGTATCCGACAACGTTGTTAGCCTTTTGGCCCGAGGTCTAGACCACGGAACCCCAACCAGAAGGAGAAGGCTTTGACGAAGCAGGATTTCATTGCGAAGGTCGCCCAGAAGAGCGGTCTTTCGAGCCGCGACGCTGGAAAGGCCGTCGACGCCTTCATGGAGTCGATCACCGAGACGCTCAAGGCCGGTGACTCGGTCAACTTCACGGGCTTCGGGAAGTTCTCCCCGGCCGCGCGTGCCGCCCGCCAGGGCGTCAACCCGCGCACCGGCGAGCGCGTTCAGATCGCGGCGACGACCGTGCCGAAGTTCACGGCCGGCAGCCAGCTGAAGGCCGCGCTGAAGAGCTGAGCCTCCAGACGGAGGGGTTCGACGGGGGCCGCGGCAACGCGGCCCTCCTCGTTCCTTAACCGTCGTCGTTCCCGGCGAGTAACCTGCCGTCGGCATGGCCGTTGCGACGCAGACCTTCGCGGACCGTCTCGCCGCCGAGGTCGAGCGCAAGCGCAGCCAGATCGTCGTCGGCCTCGACCCGCAGCGCGACCTCATGCCCGTCGAGCTGCGCGGCGACGTCGCACGGTTCTGCTGCGGCATCATCGACGCGGTCGCGCCGCATGCCGTCGCGGTCAAGCCGCAGCTCGCCTTCTTCGAGGCGCTCGGCGTCGAGGGCGCGGTCGCCTTCGACAAGGTCTGCGCGTACGCCCGCCGCGCCGGGCTGCTCGTGATCGCAGACGGCAAGCGCGGTGACATCGGCTCCACCGCCCGCGCGTACGCGAACGCCTACCTCGACGAGCGCGACCCGCGCGCCGACGCGCTCACGGTCAACGTCTACCTCGGCCGCGAGTCCGTCGAGCCGTACCTCGCCGCGGCGCGGCGGCACGGCTGCGGGATCTTCTGCCTCGTCAAGACGTCGAACGCCGGCGGCGACGTGCAGGACATGACGCTCTCCGACGGCCGGCCGATGTGGCACCACGTCGCGCGGCTCGTCGCGGAGTGGGGCGAGGACATCGTCGGCGAGCACGGCCTCTCGTCGGTCGGCGCCGTCGTCGGCGCGACACACCCGCGCGCGGTCGGCGACGCGCGCAAGCTCATGCCGCAGTCCGTGCTCCTGCTGCCCGGCGTGGGTGCGCAGGGCGGGTCGCCGCGCGACCTCGAGCGGGCATGGACGAGCGGCCCGGCGAGCGCGCTCGTCGCGGCCTCCCGTTCGGTCATCTACGCCTCGCGCGAGTCCGGCGTGGACTTCCGCACGGCCGCGGGCGCCGAGGCGGCGCGGCTGAAGCGTGAGGTCTGGTCCGTCTCCGGCTGGTAGGGGTGCGCAAGCGCACGTGGTCGCACTACGCCGCACCCGCGGCGTTCCTGGTCGCAGTCACGATCGCGGTCCTCGCGGTGCGGTCGGCACTCGACACTGGACCGGCGTCGACGAGCGCGACGACGCTGCCGCCCACCCCGACACGCTCCGCCGTGACGACCACGAGGCGCGCCACGACGACGAGGCGCACGGCCGCGCCGCGCTTCTACGTCGTCGTCGCAGGGGATACGTTCGAGGTGATCTCGACGAAGACCGGCGTCCCCGTCGCGCGCATCGCGCAGCTCAACCCCGACGCGGACTCGAACGCGCTCTTCATCGGCCAGAGGCTCCGGCTGCGATGAGGCTCCTGCTCTGCACCGCTGCGCTCGTGGCGCTCTGCGGCTTCGCCGCGACCGCGTCGGCGATCCCGCCGCCGCCCGTCACGGGCCGCGCCTACGTGGTCGTGAACGCCGGCAACGGCGCGATCCTTGCGGCGCGGCACGCGCGTGCGTCCGTGCCGATCGCGTCGATCACGAAGCTGATGACGGTGATGGTGGCGCTCGAGCACCACAAGCTGACCGACACGGTCACCGTCGACCCCCGCGCCGCCGCAGGCGGGTCGTCGATCGGCCTGCGTGGCGGCGAGCGCATGACGGTGCGCGATCTCGTGAAGGGCGCGCTCATCCAGTCGGCGAACGACGCGGCCGACGCGCTCGCACTCTCCGTCTCGCCCGACTTCCCGTCGTTCGCGACGCTGATGAACGCGAAGGCGAAGCAGCTCGGGCTGACGAAGACGCACTTTGTCCGGCCTGACGGGCTCGACGCGCCCGGACACGTCTCGAGCGCGGTCGACGTGACGACGCTCGCGCGCGCGGCGATGCGCAGCCGCTTCGTGCGCGAGACGGTGCGCGAGCGGACCGACACGATCTCGGGCGGCCGCACGCTGCACACGTGGAACGACCTGCTCGGCACGTTCCCGAACGTGATCGGCGTGAAGACGGGGCACACGAGCGCCGCGGGCTGGTCGCAGGTCGCCGCGGTGCGCGGCCGCGGCGTGACGATCTACGCGACGCTGCTCGGCAGCCCGTCGCGCTCCGTCCGGAACGGCGACCTGAAGGAGCTGCTCGCGTGGGGCGTCGCGCAGTACCGCGTCGTCGCGCCGATCCGCACCGACCGCGTATACGCACGCGCGCGGCTTCCGTACGGCAGGGGCACGCTCGCTCTGCACGCCGACCGTCCGTTCCAGGCGGTCGCGCGCGTCGAGCAGCCGCTGCGGCAGAAGGTGATCGCGGCGAAGGGCGTGAAGCTGCCCGTGCACGAGGGCGACGTGCTCGGCCGCGTCGAGGTCTGGTCGGGGCGGCGCTTGATGGCGCGCCGCGACCTGGTCGCTTCCCGAACGGTTAACAGGCCGAGCCTGCCGGGGCGGCTACGCTGGTACGCGGGTCGGACAGCACGGAACCTTTGGGGGATGTTCACGTGATCGTCACCGTCACTCTCAATGCAGCAATGGATCGCACGTTGACCGTGCCGAACTTCCAGCGCGGGCAGCGGCATCGTGCGAGTGCAGGCATCACGAGCGCAGGCGGCAAGGGCATCAACGTCGCGCGTGCAGTGAAGACGCTCGGCATCCCGGTCGTCGCGACGGGGCTCGTCGGCGGCGCGACCGGCACGCGCATCGTCGAGGCGCTCACCGCCGAGGCCGTGCTGAACGACTTCGTCCGCATCGACGGCGAGTCGCGCACGTCGACCGCAGTCGTCGACCCGACGGGCGGCACGTACACGGAGATCAACGAGTGGGGTCCCGCGGTGCGCGAGGAGGAGCTCGCGACGCTGCTCGAGAAGCTGCGCTACCTCGCGCAGGGCGCCGAGCTCGTCGTGTTCGCGGGCACGCTGCCGCGCGACGTCGCCGACGACTTCTACGCGGAGGCGATCCGCGAGCTGAACCGTCGCCACATCCCGTGCGCGCTCGACTCGGAGGGCGAGGCGCTGCGCCGCGGCGTCGACGCCGAGCCGTTCATCGTCTCGCCGAACCAGCGCGAGGCCGAGGGGCTCGTGGGGCAGGAGTTCCACGACGACGAGGACTTCCAGCTCGCACTCGACCGCATCGCCGACATGGGCGCGCGCAACGTGATCATCACGACGGAGAGCGGTTGCGTCGCGCTGCTCCGCGAGGACCGCGAGACGTTCCGCTTCCGCGCGGTGGCGCCGCGCGTCGACGCCGTGTCGGACATCGGTGCGGGCGACGTCCTGCTCGCGGCGTTCATCGCCGCGCGGTCGCAGGGCCGCTCACTCGAGGAGTCGCTGCGCGCGGCCGTCGCGGCCGGCGCCGCGTCGACGCTCGAGGTCGGCGCGGGCCGCTTCGACCCGCGCCACGCGGGCCGCCTGCAGGCGGGCGTGCAGCTCTCGGAGCTGCTGCCGGCCTTCGCCGACTGACGCGCGTCTGAGACGATGCGTCGATGGCGTCGATCCTCGACGCGATCGGCAACACCCCGCTCGTGCGCCTGCGGTGCTGCGTGCCCGCGAACGGCGCCGAGCTGTGGGTCAAGCTCGAGTACACGAACCCGACGGGGTCGATGAAGGACCGCATGGCGCTCTCGATGATCGAGGGTGCCGAGCGCGACGGGCTCATCGACGCGGACACGACGATCGTCGAGTACACCGGCGGCTCGACCGGGCCGGCGCTCGCGCTCGTCTGCCGCGCGAAGGGCTACCGCCTCCTGATCGTGATCGCGGACTGCTTCACCGAAGAGCGCTTCCGGCTCATGCGCGCGCTCGGCGCGGAGCTCGACGTGATCCCGTCGGTCGAGGGCCGTCCGCGCGTGACGCCGCAGGACATCACGAACATGGTCGACCACGCGGCCGAGCTCGCCCGGCGACCGGGCCACTACGCGACCGACCAGTTCAACAACCCGTACGTCATCCCCGGCCACCGCGACGCGCTCGGCCGCGAGATCTGGGAGCAGACTGAGGGCCGCGTGACGGCGTTCTGCCACGGCATCGGCACGGCCAGCTCGCTCGTCGGCGTCTCCGACGCGCTGCGCCCGCGCGGCGTGCACATCCAAGGCCTCGAGCCTGGGAGCTCGGCTGCGATCACGCGCGGCCAGCGGGGCGCGTTCGCGATGCAGGGATGGACCGGGCTCGTGCCGCCGCACTGGGACCCCGACCGCGTCGACGGGATCGAGACGGTCGGCGACGACGAGGCGATCGCGATGACGCTCCGCCTCGCGCAGGAGGAGGGCATCTTCGCGGGCATCTCGACGGGCGCGAACGTCGTCGGCGCGCTGCGCCTCGCCGAACGGCTCGGCCCGGACGCGGTCGTCGTTACGCTCGCCGTCGACACGGGCTTCAAGTACGGCTCGGTGCCGCCCTACGCCGACCTCTGACGTTCGGAGTGGAGCGCCGTCGGGCATGCCTGCTAGCTTGCCCCGATGGACGTCGAGAAGTTCGGCGCCCCGGCCGAGACGGAGCTCGCGGCGCCGCCCAAGTTCGCCCGGCAAGGGCTCACCTTCGACGACGTTCTGCTGGTTCCGGCCGAGTCCTCCGTCCTGCCGAACGACGTCTCCACCGCGACGCGGCTGACGCGCACGATCGTCCTCGAGGTGCCGATCGTCTCGGCCGCGATGGACACCGTCACGGAAGCGCGGATGGCGATCGCGCTCGCGCGCGAGGGCGGCATCGGCATCCTCCACCGCAACCTCCCGATCGCCGCGCAGGCCGCGGACGTCGACAAGGTCAAGCGCTCCGAGGCGGGCATGATCGTCGAGCCCGTCACGCTGCCGCCGACCGCGCTCGTCGCCGACGCGCTCTCGTTGATGGAGCGCTTCCACGTCTCGGGCGTGCCGATCACGGACGACGACGACCGCCTCGTCGGCATCCTCACGAACCGCGACCTGCGCTTCGAGAAGGACGTGAAGCGGCCGATCACGGAGCTCATGACGGCCGACGGGCTCGTCACGGCGCCGGTCGGCACGACGCTCGCGCAGGCCGAGGACCTGCTGCACCGCCACAAGATCGAGAAGCTCCCGGTCGTCGACGCGGACGGGCGGCTCAAGGGCCTCATCACCGTGAAGGACATCCAGAAGCGGATCGCGTTCCCGCAGGCGACGAAGGACCCGCAGGGCCGGCTGCGCGTCGGTGCCGCCGTGGGCGTCGGGCCCGACGCGCTCGAGCGTGCGCAGGCGCTCGTCGCCGCCGGCGCGGACGTGCTCGTCGTCGACACGGCGCACGGCCACTCGCGCGGCGTGATCGACATGGTCGAGCGCATCAAGGGGCTGAGCGGCGACTTCGAGGTCGTCGCCGGCAATGTCGCAACGGGCGAGGCTGCCGAGGCGCTGATCGAGGCGGGCGCGGACGCGGTGAAGGTCGGCGTGGGACCCGGCTCGATCTGCACGACGCGCGTCGTCGCGGGCGTCGGCGTCCCGCAGGTGACGGCCGTGTACGACGTCGCAGAGGCGGCGTCGCGCCACGGGGTGCCGGTCGTCGCCGACGGCGGCATGACCTCGTCCGGCGACGTGGCGAAGGCGATCGCCGCCGGCGCCGACACCGTGATGCTCGGCTCGCTGCTCGCCGGGACGGACGAGTCGCCCGGCGAGATCGTGCTCGGCCAGGGCGGCGAGCGCGTAAAGGAGTACCGGGGCATGGGATCGCTCGGCGCGATGAAGGCGCGCGGCTTCTCGAAGGACCGCTACTTCCAGGGCGACGTCGAGGACGTCGAGAAGCTCGTCCCCGAGGGCATCGAGGGGCGCGTCGCGTACAAGGGCCCGCTCGCGGGCGTGCTGCACCAGCTCGTGGGCGGACTGCGGCAGGCGATGGGCTACTGCGGCGCGCCGACGATCGAGGCACTGCAGGACGCGCGCTTCGTGCGCATCACCGGCGCGGGCCTGCGCGAGTCGCACCCGCACGACATCACGATCACGAAGGACGCGCCGAACTATCGCCGCGGCTGACGTCGTCCCGCTGCGCCTCGAGCCGCTCCCGGAGGAGCGGCCGGTGCTGGTGCTCGACTTCGGCGGCCAGTACGCACAGCTGATCGCACGCCGCGTGCGCGAGGCGCGCGTGTACTCCGAGCTCGTGTCGCACCGCGCGACCGCGGCCGACGTCGCGCGTCGCAACCCGGCGGCGATCGTGCTGTCGGGCGGGCCCGCGTCGGTGTACGAGGACGGCGCGCCGCGGATGGACCCGGCGATCTTCGAGCTCGACGTGCCGCTGCTCGGCATCTGCTACGGCGCGCAGCTGATGGCGCTCGAGCTCGGCGGCCGCGTCGACCGCACCGGCGTCGGCGAGTTCGGCAAGGTCGCGCTGCGCGCGGACGGCGGCGAGCTCTTCGACGACCTGCCGGAGGAGCAGACGGCATGGATGTCGCACCGCGACTCCGTCGTCGCGCCGCCCGCAGGCGCGCGTGTGGTCGCTGCGTCGGACAACACGCCGGTCGCCGCGTTCGAGGACGATGCGCGGAAGCTCTACGGCGTGCAGTTCCACCCCGAGGTCGTACACACGCCGCATGGGCAGGAGGTGCTGAAGAACTTCCTCTACGGCGTCGCCGGCGCCGCGCCGACGTGGACGCCCGCGGCCGTCATCGAGGAGCAGGTCGAGCGGATCCGCGCGCAGGTCGGTTCGGAGCGCGTGCTCTGCGCGCTGTCCGGCGGCGTCGACTCCGCCGTCGCCGCGCTGCTCGTGCACAAGGCGGTCGGCGACCAGCTCACGTGCGTCTTCGTCGACCATGGCCTGCTGCGCCAGGGCGAGGCCCAGCAGGTGATCGAGACATTCGACGGCGTCTTCCACGTGCCGCTCGTGCACGTGTCGGCCGAGAACCGGTTCCTCGCACGGCTCGAGGGGGTCGAGGAGCCGGAGACGAAGCGGAAGATCATCGGCGAGGAGTTCATCCGCGTCTTCGAGGCCGAGGCGCGACGCCTGGGCGACGTGCGGTGGCTGGTGCAGGGAACGCTCTACTCCGACGTGATCGAGTCCGGCGGCACCGACGGCGTCGCCGAGACGATCAAGTCGCACCACAACGTCGGCGGGCTGCCCGCGGACATGCGGATGAAGCTCGTCGAGCCGCTCCGGCTGCTCTTCAAGGACGAGGTGCGCCGCGTCGGCGAGGAGCTCGGCATGCCGGAGCGCATGGTGTGGCGGCAGCCGTTCCCGGGCCCAGGCCTCGCGATCAGGATCATCGGCGACGTCACGCACGAGCGGCTCGAGACGCTGCGCGAGGCCGACGCGATCCTGCAGGAGGAGATCCGCCGCGCAGGCCTCTACCGCGAGCTGTGGCAATCGTTCGCCGTGCTGCCCGCGATTCGCTCGGTGGGCGTGCAGGGCGACTCGCGCACCTACGGCTACCCGATCGCGATCCGCGCCGTTACATCGGACGACGCGATGACGGCCGACTGGGCGCGCCTGCCGTACGACCTGATCGAGACGATCTCGAACCGCATCGTCAACGAGATCCCCGCTGTCAACCGCGTGGTGCTCGACGTCACGTCGAAGCCGCCCGCGACGATCGAATGGGAGTGACATGGCCGAGCAGCTGACGATCCCGGGCGGCGCGCATGTGAAGATCCGGAGCCCGTGGGGCGTGTTCTTCCTCGCGCTCGTGACGCTCGGGATCTACTACCTCGTCTGGTACTACAAGACCAACCGCGAGCTCCGTGACGTCGGCATCGGCACGAGCCCGCTCACGTCGCTGCTCGCGATCTCGCTCGGCTGGATCATCATCGTCCCGCCGTTCGTGTCGACGTGGAACACGCTCGGCCGCATCAGGGAGGCGGAGGAGCGGTTCCGCTCCACGGCCGAACTGAGCCGCGGCCTCGGCTTCATCCTGTACCTCGTCGCGCTGATCTTCCTGCCGTTCGAGCTGCCGTACATGCAGGAGCACCTGAACCGGCTCTGGCGCGCAGCCGCGGCTCGCGAGGCTCCAGGCCCGAGCGACGTTCCGGCGCC